>NZ_JADMVY010000003.1:0-342682 GCF_015547905.1 Clostridium sp. J1101437_171009_A5 | reverse complement strand
TAGAAATCGAATGGAAAATCTGACGGGCTGCCCCCGTCATACGCTATCCCTTTTGTGCCCTTGTCTATATTAGTGAAATGATTTTCCCACAGAAAGGTGTCCGCTTCATCGCTATCAATGACGGAGTGGACAGCGCACAGGGGGAAAATGATTTTGCCCCGCTGCGGAACATTTTTAACGAATGGCTGGTGAGAGATACGAGCAAGAAAATCAAGGCAGTAAAACGCTCTAAGGGCATGAGCGGAAAGCCCATCACAAGCAAGCCCGTCTATGGCTACCTCATGGACGAGGACGAAAACTTTATCATTGACGAGGAAGCCGCCCCGGTGGTACGGCAGATTTACAGCCTTTGCCTTGCCGGGAACGGTCCGACCAAGATAGCCCGTATGCTGACCGAGCAGCAAATCCCCACGCCGGGGACGCTGGAATACCGCAGGACGGGCAGCACCCGCCGCTACCACCCCGGCTATGAGTGCAAGTGGGCGACCAATACCGTGGTTCATCTGCTGGAAAACCGGGAATATACGGGCTGTCTGGTAAACTTTAAGACCGAGAAGCCGTCCTACAAGCTGAAACACAGCATAGAAAATCCCCCGGAAAAGCAGGCGGTTTTTGAGAACCACCATGAGCCTATCATTGACCGGGAAACGTGGGAACGGGTGCAGGAGTTACGCAAGCAGCGCAAACGCCCCAACCGTTATGACGAAGTGGGCTTGTTCTCCGGCATACTCTTTTGTGCCGACTGCGGCAGCGTCATGTACCAGCAGCGATACCAGACGGACAAGCGCAAGCAGGACTGTTATATCTGCGGAAGCTACAAGAAACGCACCGCCGACTGCACAGCGCACTTTATCCGCACTGACCTCTTGACCGCTGGCGTACTCTCCAATCTGCGGAAAGTTACCAGCTATGCGGCAAAGCATGAAGCCCGGTTTATGAAGCTTTTAATCGAGCAGAATGAGGACGGGGACAGACGCAGGAACGCCGCCAAGAAAAAGGAGCTGGAAGCCGCCGAGAAACGCATAGCCGAGTTATCTGCTATCTTCAAGCGGCTGTATGAGGACAGCGTAACCGGGCGCATATCGGACGAGCGTTTCACAGAGCTGTCGGCAGACTATGAAGCCGAGCAGAAAGAACTGAAAGAACGTGCCGCCAGACTGCGGGAAGAACTTTCCAAAGCGCAGGAAGCCACCGCAAACGCTGAAAAGTTTATGAATGTGGTACGCAGGCACACTACCATTGAAGAACTTACCCCTACTCTGCTGCGGGAGTTTGTGGAGAAAATCGTTGTCCATGAAAGCGTTGCCCTTGACGGGAAACGCCGGGGCAAGTTACGCAGACAGGAAATCGAAATCTATTATTCTTTTGTCGGCAAGGTAGAACTGCCCGACACCTAACCGCCCGACCTATCCGACATACCTCATGTGCCGGATAGGAACGGCAAAATTTTTTACACTTCTATTACTTCTTTATCACACATAAGCAAAGTCCCAGGGCATGAAGCAGCTCATGGCTAATTAGTTGGAACAAAAAACGAAAGGAAAAGCACAATCCAGACGGTATCAGCGGCAGTCTACAAGAATAAATTGTGATTTCACAAGATTGGTGTTATAATAAGAGAAAAGTTCCTGCCGGGGCAGCCGCCCCGGTGGTATGGATAGAAAGGCAGGAAAACAATATGCACATCAGCTATAAACCACTCTGGCACACACTGTTAGAGCGTGATATGAGAAAAGAGGATTTAAGGCTTGCTGCTGGTATGACAACAAATATGATTGCCAACATGAGCAAAGAGGGAAAGCACATCAGCATGGATACATTAGCCCGTATCTGCGAAACGCTGAATTGTGAGATTACCGATGTGATTGAGTTAGTACCAGACGAGCCTACTTCCACAGGAGGTAAGGAACATGAGCGAATTGAAACCAAGAATAACGGAAAATGGAATTGATTATATTCTTGTCGGAGATTACTACATCCCAGACTTGAAACTGCCGGAGGAACACCGCCCCATCGGAAAATATGGACGGATGCACCGGGAATATTTAAGAGAAGTCCATCCAGCCAGATTGAACACATTGATACTGACCGGAGAATTGTGGACATATCTTGCAGACCTGAACGAACAGGCACAGAAGCGGTTCGATACCATCATGGAGCAGATGAAAGCTGCCGAGGGTGTGACTGAGGAATTAAAGCGTACCTGTCAAATGGAATGGGTGCAGCGTTGCAATAACATTCGCAACCGGGCAGAAGAAATTGTTTTGCATGAGATGATTTATTCATAACGATATGGTAGAATAATTATGATAAATCGAAATCTATAAAGGAGAATATTGATGAAACTATTTTTATGTTCGCACTTTTCAAGTGTAGGAAGTCTGATAAAGGAAGAAATTGAAAATAAGAAAGTCGCATTTATTCCAACAGCTTCGCTGCGTGAAGGCTACATCGGTTATGTCGGCTCGGCTCGAAAATTATTCAAAAAGTTGGGAGCAATCGTAACTGAAATTGATATTTCAACGGAGGCTTATTCAACGATACAGTCTGTTTTTGAAAATGCAGATGTGATATATTTTACCGGCGGAAATTCTTTTTTTCTTATGGACCAGCTCCGTAAGACGGGAGCTGATGGGCTGCTGAAAAAGGAATTGGCAAATGGAAAATTGATGATTGGCGAGTCGGCAGGCGCAATTATATGCGCTCCAAGCATCCAATATATCGAGCAAATGGATGAAAAGCCAGAGGACTACTCACAAGAAGATGATGCAGGGCTTGATTTGATTGATTTCTATGTTCTTCCGCATTATCTTACAGCACCATTTAAGAAAGTTACCGAGAAAATAATGACTGAGTTTTCGGATTTGAATCTATGCCCAATTAACAACCGTCAGGGAATTGTAATTGATGGTGAAGGTTCAAAGGTTATTTGCAAAGACTAATTTGAAAATTCCTGTTTTTGAAACCGGAAAATCGGAAGCTGAGGGGGATAGACTATTGAGAACATATGAGAATAAAGACGAGCTTAAAAACGAGATAAATAAAAGCTTTGCAAAGTATATTTCAGAATTTAATGATATTCCTGAGCATTTAAAAGATAAGAGAGTTGATGAGATCGATCGAACTCCAGCTGAAAATCTTGCTTATCAGGTCGGCTGGACAACTCTTGTTATTAAATGGGAATCAGACGAAAGAAAGGGTATTCCTGTCAAAACTCCTTCGGATAATTTTAAGTGGAATCAGCTTGGCGAATTATATCAATGGTTCACAGATACATATGCCCAGCTGTCACTGCAAGAATTGAAAGACAGATTGAATGAGAATATCAACTCTATTTATGCAATGATTGATTCTCTGAGTGAGGAAGAATTATTTAAACCACATATGAGAAAATGGGCTGACGAAGCAACTAAAACAGCCGTCTGGGAAGTATACAAATTCATACATGTTAATACAGTTGCTCCGTTCGGAACCTTTAGAACCAAGATTAGAAAATGGAAAAAGATTGCACTATAACTTCCAGCTTGTCTTTCAGAAATTCTAACTGAATAATCACAGCACGAACCGCTGCTACATGGAATGAAGCCAACAAACCATGCAACAGCGGTTTTTCTTTACCATTTTTTCCTCTGGCTGATAGGCGTTCCCATTTTCTTTGATTTTTGGAGAATCCGAATCAGCCAGCGAAATTCTTCTTCCGATAAATTTTTGTAGTTGATACCGAGTTGCTTGCAGTAAAGCATTGCCAGTTTTTCCAAACGGCTGCCCTTGAAATTTTCGACGGCTTCCAGATTTTCTTTCAGTTCATCGGCAACGGTGGTCTGGGGCGCACTTTCACTGTCCTTTTTGTGGGATTCCCGAATATCCCGGATAATCAGGTTGAGGTCATCCAGAACCATGTGGCTGAAATATTCATCATCACTGATATGGGCAGCTTGCAGCACTTTCAAATGCGGGTCATCTTCGCCGGGGCGATACCGTTCAATGATTTCATGCCGGACGGTATCAACAAGTGCATTGAGGTTTTGAATCTGCATGGTGGCAATCCCGTCCACATAAATCTCAATGTCTGCAAGAAACTTGATAAAATCTTTATGTGTGGCAAGCTCACAGAGCAGACGGTTGTTAATCCGACCGCTTTTCAGAAGTGCAACCATCTCATCGTTCAAATGCAGCTCCGTCAATGGCGTGTTGATCTGCTCCTTGTTCTCTGTCCGGCACAGCAGATAATCAACGGAAACCCCATAGAAGTCTGCCAGCGTGATGAGGTTTCCATGATTGATTTCCTTAAAATCTTCTTTTTCATAACTGCCAAGGGCTGATTTAGAAATACCCGTCAGCTTTGAAAGTTCTTCCAGATTTAAGCCTTTGTCCTTGCGGAGTTCCCAAAGGCGTTCCTGTATGCTTGTTGCTCCTTTCATGGGTGCACGCTCCTTTCCGGCGGTTTCATTGTTGCCGTTTAACTGGATTATATCACACTTTCCGCAATCGTGGAAATTTCTGATTTTTACCCCTAATTCCTACTTTGTGGACATACGGCACAGGGCACAAAAATGTTCTATGATACAGGTAGTTCATCGATGGATTATTCCAATCGAATGACCAGCCTGTGTGGGATATGCTTCCCCGGCGATGTAGCGCCATGACTTTTGGCAGGGATATGGAGGAACCCTGACCGAAACGAGCGTACCAAAGGGAGCGATACGCCGCTGTGAGATTCAGGGGAGGAACGACACCGGGGAGAACTGGCGAACTGACACCGAAATGATACCGAAACACGACAATCTGATAGGGGGATAGTCTACCCTATCGCTGATACTTTGGGAGATTTTAAGCGGCTCTATGGCTGTAATTTTGCCGAAAATCGCCCCGAAACCATACACAAAAACGGGAGGGAGCGCAATATGCCGAGAATGAGCAAAAAGAGAAAGCATGAGCTTTCCTTTTACCTCAATGACCGGGGGCGTGTCACTTACAACGAATTATGCCGGAAATGCCAGCATGGGTGCAGGCAGAGCTTCCGGGCGGTTGTGATTAACTGCCCCCGTTATTTATCCAAACGAGCAAAGAAAAAGGAGGAACACACCGAATGAATTTTGAATTTATGACGATAGACACACCATTGCCGCTCTGTATGCCCTTTCCCAGAGCGTTAACAGGATTTCCAGTCAGCAGCACCGCAAAGGTTATGTACTGCCGGATGCTGGACGCTATGCTATCCAAAGGGCAGGAGGACGAGAACGGAATCCTGTTTGTCTGCTTCCCCATCACAGCCATTGCCGCAGTCCTGTCCCGCAGCTCTATGACGGTCAAGCGTTCTTTGAATGAACTGGAAACCGCCGGACTTATCATGCGGGTGCGTCAGGGCGTGGGAGAACCAAACCGGATTTATGTGCTGATACCGGGAAAGGAGGACGCTGCCCTTGCCTGATACCTCAAAACTGGAAAAGCTCAACCGGGAGTTGGAAAAAAGCGAAAAGAAACTGCGGAAAGCCATCAATGATGAAAAGGCATTGCAGCACCAGTTGAAGCAGCTTACCCGAAAGGAACGGACGCACCGGCTCTGTACTCGTGGCGGTATGCTGGAAAGTTTTCTGCAAGAGCCGGAACGCCTGACAGATGATGATGTCATGCTGCTGTTGAAACTCATTTTTCACAGGCAGGACACGCAGGAACTATTGAAAAAACTGCTGGAACGGGAGAAGCCGGAAACCCCTTAGTTTACTAAGGGCGCAATTATACACCACCCAAAGGTTGGTGCATTGCGTTCTCCGAAGGCTCCTCGCCGGAGGGCTGTAATTTTCCGCAGCCACGGTCTGCTCCAAATCAAACAGGGGACGCTACACTTCCCCTGCGCTGGCTTTCGCCAGCTACCCTTTTGTGGACTTGCCATCTGGGGACACCTTGCGTTGCAAGCTGTTCCCAGCCGACAAGTTTTACAGAATCAGTTTTCTGTCTTTTGAGAAGAAATGAAAAATGTTATACTAAAAAATGAAAATGCCTATTGACTCTCACGGAACGTCATAGATTAAAGTTACCTTATCAGGAACAGGAGGTCAGCAGCTATGAGGACAGTAAAAGAAATATCAGATTTAACAGGTATCAGCGTTCGCACGCTTCACTATTATGATGAAATCGGGTTGTTAAAGCCAACAGAAAAAAGTGATGCGGGATACCGGCTTTATGACGATAAGGCACTGGAAACATTACAACAGATTTTATTTTTCCGTGAGTTTGATATCTCCTTGAAAGAAATCAGATTCTACAAGTACAGCGAAAAATGTTGGTAACAAAGAAAGAACGAATGGAACGTCTGATTGCCAGCATTGATGACATTCTGAAAGGAGAGAACAAAATGGATTTTACAATTTTTACCAAAACAGAAGTAGAAGAAATGTTCCAAACCATGCTTGAGCATATGCCGGAGAATATGAGAAACATTGCAATTAAAGAATTTGGTAGCATTGAACAATGGAAAAAGCATTATATGGAAGTCGTATCTTCGGAAGAAATGCAGAAAGGCTATGCAAAGGTAGTTGAATGGTATGGTGGAAAGGACAAGTTTCTGTCTGTTGCCCGAACTCCCGTCAGCAAAGAAGTTGCAGAAAGCTATAACAAACGGATAGAAGCGATTTTGCAAAAACTGATTGCAAAACAGAATTGTGACATAGATTCTTTTGAAGTAAAAGAGCTTGTTGGAGAATATGGCTTTGTTATGAAACAGCTTGCCCAGATAAAAGAAGAAAAAGGCTTTATGATGGCACAGGCGCAGTATTACCGCAATGAACAAATCAAACCAATGATAGACGAAAAATACGGTGAAGGGGCTTCTGATTTCTTTGCACAGGCAATAGAAAACTATTATAAAGTTAAGTAATCTTGAATTTTAACTAAATACCCGCCGCCCCCAGCGGCACACCAAGCAGGAAATCTGAAAAAGGTCTCCTGCTTTTTTTATACCTAAAATCGGAAAGGAGGAACACTAAATGCCCTGTCCACACAATCAAATCTCCATCGTCCAGCGTAGCAACCGCCAGTCTGCTGTTGCCGCCGCTGCTTACCAAAGCGGCGAAAAGCTGTTCTGTGAATACGACCAGCAAGTGAAGCACTACCCAGAAAAGCGTGGTATCGTCCATAATGAAATCCTGCTCCCGGCAAATGCCCCGCCAGAGTATGCAGACCGCAATACCTTATGGAACGCCGCCGAAGCTGTTGAGAAGCAATGGAACTCCCAGCTTGCAAGGCGGTGGGTGCTTTCCATTCCCAGAGAGATACCGCCCGACCAGTACGCCGCCCTTGTCCGGGATTTCTGCAATCAGCAGTTTGTTTCCAAAGGAATGTGCGTGGATTTTGCCATCCATGACAAAGGGGACGGAAACCCTCACGCTCATGTCATGCTGACTATGCGGGCAATGGATGAACATGGGAAATGGCTTCCCAAGAGCCGCAAGGTTTATGACCTTGACGAGAACGGGGAACGGATAAAACTTCCGTCCGGCAGATGGAAAAGTCACAAGGAAGATACGGTTGACTGGAACGACCGCAAGTATTGTGAAATCTGGCGGCATGAATGGGAGATCATCCAGAACCGCTATCTGGAAGCCAACAACCGCCCGGAGCGGGTGGATCTCCGTTCTTATGAAAGACAGGGGCTTGATATTATCCCTACCGTCCATGAGGGTGCTGCTGTCCGGCAGATGGAAAAGCGAGGGATTCAGACCAACATCGGAAATCTGAACCGGGAAATCAAAGCCGCCAACAGCCTGATGAAGTCTATCCGGCAGCTTATTAAAAATCTCAAAGGCTGGATTATCGAGCTTAGTGAAAAACGAAAAGAACTGCTTGCGGAAAAAGCTGCGGAGGAAGCGGTATTTCTTCCCAATCTGTTGATGAAGTACATGGAGGTACGAAAGGCAGAACGGAGCGACTGGACACGGGCGGGACAAAACCGTGGAACTTCCAAAGACTTAAAGGCAGTCAGCGAAGCCCTGTCCTATCTTCAGAGAAAGGGACTTTCCACCGTGGAGGATTTGGAAAACTTTATAGAAACGTCCGGGAAATCTGCCGCCGACTACCGAAAGCAGATGAAGCCAAAGGAAACCCGCAGCAACGTGATTGACGCTATCCTTGCCGCCCGGACGGACTGTAAGGAATGTAAGCCCGTTTATGAGAAATACCAGAAGATATTTTTCAAGAAAACTAAGGAAAAATTCAAGCTGGAACACCCGGAGGTTGCCCGGTTTGAGAAAGCCAGTGCCTACCTTGCCAAGCACCCGGATGATAAGGACAGCACGAAAAAGGAGCTTTTGCAGGAACAGGCGAAGCTTGTGGGCGAAATCGCAGACTTGAAAGTACCGTTGACCGAGGTGCAGGAAGATTTGAAGAAGCTGCGGGACATCCGCTACTGGGTACGGAAAGCCACACCCGGCACAGAGGAAAGCAAAGAGCCGCCCAAGAAGCAGCCCCTCAAAGAAGTCTTGCAGGATAAGGCTGACGAGAAGAAAGCACAGAAAAACGCCCCGGCGCAGACGAAACACAAACAACAGGATATGGAACTTTAACAGGCACTTGCCATTTTCAGATTGAGAATGATAAGTGCCTTTTCTTTTTTACAAGGAGGAATTGATTTGAATGTATTTGAAGCTGTGAAGCAGTCCGTTACGACAAGACAGGCTGCGGAGCATTACGGAATCCGGGTAAACAGAAACGGGATGGCTTGCTGCCCGTTCCACAACGATAAGACCCCCAGCATGAAGCTGGACAAGCGTTTCCACTGCTTCGGATGTGGTGCAGATGGGGATGTGATTGATTTTGTAGCTGCCCTGTACGGGCTGGGGAAAAAGGAAGCCGCCGCACAGTTGGCGAGTGACTTCGGGCTTGCCTATGAGGACTGGAAGCCACCGGGCAGGGCAAGGAAGCCCAAGCCCCGGCAGAAATCCCCGGAAGAACAGTTCCGGGAAGCAAAGGCACATTGCTTCCGTGTCCTTGCCGATTATCTACACCTCTTACGGGTATGGAAAACCGACTATGCCCCGCACTCCCCGGAGGAAGCGTTTCATCCCCGGTTCGTGGAAGCCTTGCAGAAGCAAGCCCATGTGGAATATCTGCTGGATGTGCTGCTGTTCGGGGAGACAGAGGAAAAAGCGGTTTTGATTATGGACTACGGAAAGGATGTGATACAGCTTGAACAGCGAATGGCAGAGCTTGCAGCCGCAGACGCAGCAAGAACTAAAAAACACCATGAACGCCATGCAGCCGCCCCAGAGCGTTGAGGAAGTAAAGGCAACTCTGGAAACCACCGAGAAAGGCGGCGTCCGCCAGAGCATACGGAACTGCCTGACCGTATTCCAGCGTGACCCTGTGCTTGCCGGGGCAATCGCCTACAACATCCTGACCGACCGCAAGGACATCATAAAGCCCATCGGTTTTCACAGAGAAAGCACAGCCCTGACCGATACGGACATGAAGTATCTGCTTCTCTATCTGGAGGAAACCTACGGGCTTACCAGTGAGAAAAAGATTGAAACCGCCATCGGGATTGTGGCGAATGAGAATAAGTACCACCCCATCCGGGATTTTCTGAACAGCCTTGCATGGGACGGGACTGAGCGCATCCGCTTCTGTCTGCGGCACTTTCTGGGAGCTGATGTGGACGATTACACCTATGAAGCCTTGAAGCTGTTCATGCTGGGGGCGATTACAAGGGCATTTAAGCCCGGAAGCAAGTTTGAAATCATGCTGTGTCTGGTAGGCGGTCAGGGGGCTGGCAAATCCACCTTCTTCCGGCTGCTGGCAGTCCGGGACGAGTGGTTTTCCGATGATTTGCGGAAGCTGGACGATGATAACGTGTACCGCAAGCTGCAAGGTCACTGGATAATTGAAATGTCGGAAATGATGGCAACCGCCAATGCCAAGAGCATTGAGGAAATCAAGTCCTTTCTAAGCCGCCAGAAAGAGGTTTACAAAATTCCCTATGAAACTCACCCGGCAGACCGCCCCCGTCAATGCGTGTTCGGCGGCACTTCCAACGCCCTTGACTTTCTCCCCCTTGACCGTTCCGGCAACCGCCGATTTATCCCGGTCATGGTGTACCCGGAGCAAGCCGAGGTTCACATTTTGGAGGACGAAGCCGCTTCCAGAGCCTATATCAGCCAGATGTGGGCGGAAGCAATGGAGATTTACCGAAGCGGCATGTTCAAGCTGTCATTCAGCCCAGCCATGCAGCGGTATCTCAAAGAACACCAGCGGGATTTTATGCCGGAGGACACCAAAGCCGGGATGATACAGGCTTACCTTGATAAGTACACCGGGGAAACGGTCTGCTCCAAGCAGCTCTACAAGGAAGCCTTAAACCACACCTTTGATGAGCCGAAGCAATGGGAAATCCGGGAAATCAACGAGATAATGAACCAGTGCATTACCGGGTGGAACTACTTTTCCAATCCGAGGATGTTTGCGGAATACGGCAGACAAAAGGGCTGGGAGCGTGAAATCCCGGCAACGGACACCGACAACCCGCCCGAAAAATCTATGGACGGTTTTGTGGAGGTCACAGAGCAGATGGAGCTTCCATTCTGAAAATGACAGCCCGTTGCCGACTTCGTTGCTATCCCGTTGCCGAGCCGGTTGCCGGGGAAAATCCCTTATTTCCGGGCTTTTTCCCTCTCTGACAACCAAAACAACAGAAAAATAAAAGAAAAGTATAAATAGTAATCAACGCCAGATTGAGATTGTTTGCAAGGTCTTTTGAAGCCCGTTGCCGGACTTCGTTGCCGACCGTTCTCTGTCTGGCTATTTTCATGTATGGAGGATAACTGCCTATGGCGAAAAATAAGACCAAGATTGAAGTGACAACCGTATTTGACGGGGAACTGGACGCCACCGATGTGTTCGTCAGCCTGATTTCCCAGAAATACGGCAAAACAAATGCAAAAGAATATCTTGCTAAAAAGAAAGATTTGAAGTATAATGAAGATGAGGTTCAACAGAGCCAGATACCGTCTGGATTGTGTGGGTAAATGGCTATGATGAACGAAATGGAATACAGAACAATCGGTTCAGCACTTGCCGGGGGCTATCGTGCGGCGGTCTATTGCAGGCTGTCAAAGGACGATGACCTGCAAGGCGAAAGTGCCAGTATCGCAAACCAGCGTGATATGCTGGAAAAATACTGCGAAAAGCAGGGATGGGAGGTTGTGGCAGTCTATCAGGACGATGGCTTCACAGGTCTTAATATGGAGCGTCCTGATTTACAGAGAATGTTGAGAGCCATTGAGCGCAGGCAAATCAACCTTGTCATCACGAAAGACCTCAGCCGACTGGGGCGTAACTATTTGCAAACAGGGCATTTGATTGAGGACTTTTTCCCAAGAAACGGTGTCCGCTATATCGCCATGAATGACGGTATCGACACCCTGCGGGATAACAACGACATCGCCCCGTTCAAGAATATCCTGAACGAGATGTACAGCAAGGATATTTCCAAGAAAGTCCATTCCTCTTATCTTCTGAAAGCGCAGAAAGGACAGTTTACCGGGTGTCTTGCCCCGTTTGGGTATCGGAAAGACCCGGAGGACAAAAACCATCTGCTCATTGACGAGGAAACCGCCCCGATTGTGCGGCTGATTTTCGGATATGCCCTAAACGGTCATGGTCCGAACTATATCCGCAGACGGCTGGAGGAAGAAAAAATCCCCTGCCCCACATGGTGGAACCGGGAACGGGGGCTTCGCAATACCCGCACCAAATGGGAAAAGAAAGACCCGGAAAACGGGCGGTATATGTGGGACTTTTCCGTTATCAAAGACCTTTTGATGAATCCCGTTTACACTGGGGCGATTGCTTCCCAGAAAAAGGACTACCGTTTCAAAATCGGCACGATTGGGGAAAAGAAGCCGGAGGACTGGATTGTAGTGGAAGGACAGCATGAACCGCTGATTGACCGCATGAGCTTTGACATTGTGCAGAACAAGCTGAAATCCCGCCAGCGTCCGGGGCAGACCAATGAAATCAGCCTGTTTGCCGGACTGATAAAATGCGGCGAGTGTGGGAAGTCTCTGACGGTACGCTACACAAACGCAAAACATCCCCAGCAGATTTACTCCTGCAAGACCTACAATGCCTTTGGAAAGAACCACTGCACCCAGCACCGGATTGATTATGACACCCTTTACAGTCATGTGCTGCGGAAAATCCGGGAATGTGCCAGAGCTGCCCTGATGGACGGGAAAGCGGTTGCTGACCGCCTGACCAATACCTGTGAAGCCGAGCAGCGGGAACAGCGGGAAGCAATGGAACGCTCCCTTACAAGGGACGAGGAACGGATTGAGGTTCTGGACAAAATGGTAATGCGGCTTTATGAAGATATGATTGCAGGGCGTATCAGTGAGCAGAACTTCAACACCATGCTGGAAAAGACACAGACCGAGCAGACGGAACTTAAAACAAAAGTGTCCGAGGGCAGAAAGCGGCTGTCCGATGAAGTCCAGCTTGCCAATGACGCAAAACAATGGGTGGAAGCCATTCAGGAATATGCCAACATCACAGAGTTGGACGCAGCCACCCTCAACCGCTTAATCAAAGAAATCGTCGTGCATGAGCGCATTGACGAAGATAAAACAAGACACATTTCTATCGAAATTCATTTTAATCTCAAACCCATCCCGGAGGTGGAACAGGTCACTGCCTGACCTGTCCCGCCGGGACGGTTCTCTTAAAAACACCATATAGATTTTTTGTACGCCGCCGCCCGCCATCGAGCAGAGTTTTACACCTAATTGGGGATAAAACAGCTCATGGCTGGCGGCGGTGTTGCCCTCATCGGCACCACCCTTGTACCTCTGCTCTCCGGACTGTTCGGTTAATCACAAAACAAGGAGGTAATCGCCTTTGGACAGCATACTCCAACAGATCACAGACTGGCTGAAAGAAATGCTCGTTTCAGCTATTATGGGAAATCTGTCGGGGATGTTTGAGTCCGTCAACAACCAGGTTGGCGAGATAGCAACCTCCGTTGGCATGACCCCGGCGAATTTTTCGCCGGGTGTCTTTGCCATGGTACGAAACATCTCCGAGTCAGTGATTATCCCAATCGCAGGCTTGATTCTGACCTTCATTGCCTGTTATGAGCTAATTCAGATGATTATTGACCACAACAATCTGGCAAATTTTGAAACCTGGATCTTCTTCAAATGGGTGTTCAAGACTTTTGTTGCGGTCATGTTAATCACAAACACATTCAATATCACGATGGCTGTGTTTGATGTGACACAGCACGTTATAAACGCAAGCGCCGGTATCATATCCGGAAATACTGCCATAGATGCTTCGGCATTGGAAACAATGGAAGAAACGCTGATGGCAATGGATTTGGGTCCTTTGCTCGGCTTGTTCCTGCAATCCTTTATCGTGCAGGTCACGATGTCCGCTTTGGCAATCATCATCTTTGTGATCGTCTACGGTCGAATGATTGAAATTTATCTGATGGTCAGCCTTGCCCCGATTCCGCTTTCCACTTTTGGAAACAGAGAACAGAGCAATATCGGACAGAATTATCTGCGTTCGCTGTTTGCAATCGGATTCCAGGGATTCCTGATTATGATCTGCGTGGGCATTTATGCGGTGCTGATTCAGTCTATCGCATTCAGTGATGACATCATCGGTTCTATCTGGGGTGTTATGGGCTACACCGTCCTTTTGTGCTTCACCCTGTTTAAGACTGGTTCGCTTGCGAAGGGTGTATTCAGCGCTCACTAAGGGAAGGAGGAAATTGTTTGGCAGCGTATATTCCCGTACCTCGTGACCTGACGAGGGTAAAAACAAAAGTGTTCTTCAATCTGACGAAACGGCAGTTACTTTGCTTTGGTGCGGCGGCGCTCATCGGAGTGCCGATTTTCTTTCTGGTCAAAGCAACCGGAAATGTGAGCCTTGCAGCACTGTCCATGATGATCGTCATGTTACCGTTGTTCTTTCTGGCAATGTATGAAAAGGATAGTCAGCCGTTGGAAGTGGTTGTAGAACACTTCATTCAGACCAAATTCGTTCGTCCCAAGGTTCGCCCTTATCAGACGGACAACTATTATGACGCTTTGATGCGTCAGTACAAACTGGAAAAGGAGGTTGAACGAATTGTTTTTCAAAAAGAAGCCACAGGCAAGAAACATCAAAATGCCTGCAAATCTGAATCGGAAGCAGCAGCGAGAAATTAAAGCTGTTGTGGAACGGGCAAAGAAGGACAACGGTATTCCGCAGACTGCACAGCAGTCCATTCCCTTTCAGAGAATGTTCCCGGATGGCATCTGCCGTGTCACTGACAGTTATTACACCAAGACCATTCAGTTTCAGGACATCAACTATCAGCTGGCACAGCAGGAAGATAAGACTGCCATCTTCGATGAGTGGTGCAGTTTCCTGAATTTCTTTGACAGCTCCATTCACTTTGAGCTTTCCTTTATGAACCTGAGTACCGATGCTGAAAGCTTTGAAAAGAGTATCCGTATCCCGTTCAAGAAGGACAGCTTCAATCCCGTCCGTGCCGAGTATAGCCAGATGCTGAAAAAGCAGTTGGCGCAGGGCAACAACGGCTTGACCAAAACCAAGTACCTGACATTCGGCATTGAAGCCGAATCCATGCGGCAGGCAAAGCCGAGACTCAACCATATCGAAAACGATCTGCTCAATAACTTTCGGCGTTTGGGTGTCATTGCCACTACCATGAACGGCAAAGAGCGGCTGCATCTGATGCACTCTATGTTCCACATGGGTGATAATGATAAGTTCTTCTTCGATTGGAAGTATCTTGTGGAATCCGGGCTGTCCGTAAAGGACTTCATTGCTCCGACGGCGTTTGCCTTTAAGACCAACCGCACCTTCCAGATGGGCAGTATCTTCGGTTCGATGTCTTATCTGGCAATTACGGCATCAGACCTGTCTGATCGTATGCTGGCGGATTTTCTGGATATGGAATCCACGCAGATCGTGACCATGCACATCCAGTCGGTTGACCAGACTGCGGCGATTAAGACCATCAAGAGAATCATCACCGAGCTTGACCGTTCCAAAATCGAGGAACAGAAAAAGGCTGTGCGTTCTGGCTATGACATGGACATTATCCCATCTGACCTTGCTACCTATGGTAAAGATGCGAAGTCACTTCTGAAAGAATTGCAGAGCCAGAATGAGCGAATGTTCATGGTGACATTTCTGGTGCTGAACACCGGGCGCACCGAGCAGGAACTGGAGAACAATGTGTTCCAGGCACAGAGCATCGCCCAGAAGCATAACTGCAATCTGCGTCGTTTGGATTTTCAGCAGGAATCCGGACTGATGAGCAGCCTGCCTTTGGCACAAAACCTGATTGAGATTCGTCGTGGCCTGACTACCAGTTCCACGGCTATTTTTGTGCCTTTCACCACGCAGGAGCTGTTCCAGAATGGTGGAGAAACGCTCTATTACGGGCTGAATGCTCTGTCGAACAACCTTATCATGGTGGACAGAAAGAAGCTCAAGAACCCCAACGGACTGATTCTGGGTACTCCCGGTTCCGGTAAATCCTTTTCCGCAAAGCGTGAAATCACCAATGCGTTCCTGGTTACGGATGACGATATTATCATCTGCGACCCCGAAGCGGAATATGCGGCTCTGGTTCACAAGTTCAATGGTCAGGTGGTAAAAATCAGCTCCTCCAGTACCAACTATATCAACCCTATGGACATCAACCTGAACTACTCTGAGGATGACAACCCGGTAGCACTGAAAGCTGATTTTATCCTGTCCCTCTGTGAGTTGATTATGGGCAGTAAGGATGGCTTGCAGCCTATCGAAAAGACGGTTATCGACCGTTGTGTGCATCAGATTTACCAGAGATATTTCGACAATCCTGCCCCTGAGAATATGCCGATCCTTGAGGATTTGTATGATGCCCTTCTGAAACAGGACGAAAAGGAAGCCCACCATGTAGCGACCGCCTTGGAAATCTATGTTAAGGGTTCTCTGAAACTGTTTAACAACAGAACCAATGTGGATATTCAGAATCGTCTGGTGTGCTTCGACATTAAGGAGCTGGGCAATCAGCTGAAAAAAATCGGTATGCTGATCGTTCAGGATCAGGTCTGGGGGCGTGTAACTGCCAACCGTTCTGCCGGTAAATCGACCAGATATTATATTGACGAGTTCCATCTGCTTCTGAAGGAAGAACAGACGGCAACCTATTCCGTAGAAATCTGGAAGCGATTCCGTAAATGGGGCGGCTTGCCGACCGGTATTACTCAGAATGTCAAAGACCTGCTTCGTTCCCCGGAGATTGCCAACATCCTCGAAAACTCTGATTTCATCTATATGCTGAATCAGGCAAGCGATGACCGAAGTATTCTGGCACAGCGGTTGAACATTTCGCCGCATCAGCTGTCCTATGTAACCAACTCCGGTGAGGGCGAAGGACTTCTGTTCTATGGCAATGTGATTCTGCCGTTCATTGACCGATTCCCGACAGATCTGGAACTGTATCGCATTATGACCACGAAGTTAAACGAGGTGGCACAGGAAAAGGAGGCGTAATGTATGGCGAAAAGACCTACACGACTCCGTTTTACCGAAGATGACCTTGCAGATTCTCATGTGAAGAAAGCTGCCGACCGTGCAGATAAGGCGGTTGATAGGGCTGAAAAAGCGGCAGACAAATTGGCTTCTAAAAAGGCAAAGCCGAAGCTAAAGCTGGAAACAGATGCAGCCGGTTCCCGTAAAGCAAAGCTCCGTTTTGAAAAAGCGGAGTTTACGGAAATCGAGCGCCCATCTGTGGCAAAGCACATGGCAAGCCGTGGTGCCGCAGTCACGCTCACATCCAAAGCACATCGGGCGGTGTCAGAATATGAGGATGATAATATCGGCGTTCAGGCTGTGCAGGAAACGACCAAGGCTGTTGAATCCACTGTCTATACCGTCGATCATGCCGTTTACAGTCACAAGCTGAAAGCCTACGACAAGGCGGAAAAGCTGGTTGAGAAGTCAGATAAAGCAAATGTAAATGCCCTGTATGAGAAGTTCAAAAAGGACAACCCCGATGCCGGTTCCAATCCCTTTTCCCGTTGGCAACAGAAAAGGGCAATCAAGAAAGAATATGCTGCCGCCAAAGCCGGTAAGAATACCGCTTCGACAACGGCTTCTGCATCTAAGGGTGCAGGCAAGGCAACGGGCAAAGCAGCTCAGGGAGCCAAGAACATCACAGAAAGAGTAACGGAGTTCTGCACCACACACTCTAAAACGATTCTGTTTGTTTTGATTGCCGGACTGCTTTTTATGATACTCTCAGGGATGTTCTCGTCTTGTTCGGCTATGTTCCAAGGCGGCACACAGATCATTCTGGGAACTTCTTTTACTGCAAAAGAGGAAGATATTATTGGTGCGGACAATGATTACAAGGCTTTGGAAGCTGCGCTCCGCAATAAAATCAATAATATCGAGCGTACTCATAGCGGATATGACGAGTACCGGTATGACCTTGATGAAATCAACCACAATCCTTATGAGCTGGCGGCGTATTTGACGGTGAAGTTTGAGGATTACACCAGAGATGAGGTGCAGGCTACCCTGCAATGGCTATTTGAGCAACAATATGAGCTGACCCTGACGGAAGTAGTAGAGATTCGTACACGAACAACATCTTCTACTGATCCCGAAACGGGAGAGACAACAACAGAGGAAGAAGATTACGAATATTATATTCTGAATGTGAAGCTCAGAAATAAGGGCTTGAACAGTGTGATTTCAAATTCCGGCTTGTCGGAAGATGATATGGAGCGATATAGAATTTTGCTTCAGACAAGGGGCAACAGACCGGATATTTTCGGAAATGACATTTACGCCACCCCTGGCGGCGAGTACACCGATTATGATATTCCGGGCGAAGCGCTGACAGACACAAGATTTGCCAATATGATTCGGGAAGCTGAAAAATATCTGGGATACCCGTATGTGTGGGGCGGCAGCAGCCCGTCTACCTCCTTTGACTGCTCCGGATTTGTTTCCTATGTAATCAATCACTGCGGAAACGGTTGGAGTGTTGGTCGTTTGACCGCAAACGGTTTGATGGGCGTATGCGACATTATCCCGAAAAGCTCTGCCAAACCGGGAGATTTGATTTTCTTCCAAGGCACTTATGATACCTCCGGTGCATCACACGTTGGTATCTATGTTGGCAATGGTATGATGATCCACTGCGGAAACCCCATTTCCTACGCTTCTATCGAATCGAATTACTGGCAACAGCATTTTTACTGCTTCGGCAGAATCAGAAACTAAAGGAGGGATGGCGATTGAGTGCCAAGTTAGACAGAATAGGTGCAGACCTTGAAAAAGCCCGTAAGAAACGGGCAGAATGGGATGCTAAGGTGAAAGACCTGGAACGCAGATACCGTGAGGAGGAAAATTCCGAAATCCATGAGATGGTTCATGCTGCGAACCTGAATCCCGAACAGCTTTCCGAGCTGCTCCGTATGTTTGCTGCGGATATGGCTCCGAAGCCTGATACGATCAATACTATGAATGAGGAGGAAACGCAGAATGAGATTTAAGAAAATTGGAGCCGCATTGCTGGCGTGTGCAATGTGTTTTGGCGTGTTTTCTACAACGGCATTTGCCTATGTAGATGAAAGCGTAGCGACTGAAGAACCTGCGGTCGAAGAAAAAGTTCCCGAAACAGAGCCGGAGGAGCCGATGCTACCGCTTACTCCCGACGGCAATCTGACTTTGGTTGATGACGCTGGCTCGCCTACGAAAAGCGGAAAGCAGTTCATTACCGCTGTAACCAAAAACGGAAACTACTTCTATATCATCATTGACCGTGATGATAAGGGCGAGGAAACCGTGCATTTTCTGAATCAGGTGGATGAAGCCGACCTGCTCAAGCTGATGGACGAGGAAGAAGTTGCAGAGTTCACCAAGCCGGTTGAGGAAACAAAGCCGGAAGTAGTTGAAACAGTTCCTGAAATTACAGAACCGACACCGGAGGAAAAGCCGAAATCCACAAATATGCTCCCGGCGATTCTTACTCTGATTGTGCTTGCCTGTGGTGGTGGATTCTTCGTATTTAAGAAAGTCCAGGAAAAGAAGAAGGCACAGGAAGCGGCAAAGCCTGACCCAGATGCTGATTATGTGGACGATGACGAGGACTATGGGTACGATCCGGAGTTTGAGGACGACGATGAAGATAGCTCCGTCGATGAAGATGATAATGAACCTGTGTAAACAGGATAGGCTTGATGCCTGGGGCAGCCTTCGGGTTGCCTTTACATAGTTTCCGCTTTCAAAAAATAAAAAAATTTGCGTTTTTGAAAGTGACATCTTGCATATACTATTAGCAGACAGTATAATAAGTACAGCGAAGCGGTTTCGAGAAATGAAAAAACTTCAATTTTTGAAAGCGGGTGACTATATGAAAACAATCACGAGAGCAAAATATCTCGATAGAATCATTGAACTGAATGGTACTCCTGACATCAAGATCATCACGGGCATTCGTCGATCTGGTAAGTCCAAATTGATGCAGGCGTATATTGCGTATCTGAAAAGCAATTTTGAAAACATCAATATTATCTTCATCGACTTCATGGATTTGGCGTATGAAGAAATCAAGGAATACCATGCCTTACACGCCTATGTGGAAGAACATTATCAGGAAGGAAAAACGAACTACCTGTTTGTAGACGAGGTTCAGATGTGTCCCAAGTTTGAGTTGGCAATCAATAGCCTGTACTCTAAGGGAAAATACGACATCTATGTAACAGGCTCTAATGCTTTCCTGTTGAGTGCAGATCTGGCAACTCTGTTTACCGGACGCTATATTGAAATTCATGTGTTTCCTTTCAGCTTCCAGGAATATTGCCAGTATTATGATGATATTAGTGACAAAGATAAGCTCTTTGATGAGTACGCTATCAAGGGCGGTTTAGCAGGTTCCTATGCTTATAGAACCGAAAAAGACAGAACAAACTATATCAAAGAGGTCTACGAAACGATTGTTACAAGGGATTTGGTACAGAAATATACTCTCCCGGACACTTTGGTTTTACAACGTCTGAGCGAGTTCCTTATGGATAATATCAGCAACCTGACTTCTCCGAATAAGGTCAGTCAGCTACTGACAGCAAATGAGACTCCAACCAATCATGTAACCGTCGGCAAGTACATTAAGTATTTGTGCAATGCTTTTGTATTTTATGATATTAAGAGATATGACATCCGAGGTAAGAAATACCTTGAAAGCTCTGAAAAGTTCTATTTGTGTGACAGCGGTATTCGATATGCAATACTGGGAAGCAGAAATATAGACTATGGCAGAGTATATGAAAACGTTGTTTGTATCGAGCTTCTTCGCCGTGGATATGATGTCTATGTCGGCAAGCTCTATCAAAAGGAAATCGACTTTGTTGCTCAGAGAGGTAGCGAAAAGATTTATATTCAGGTCAGCGACAACATTTCCGGGCAGGAAACATTTGAGAGAGAATGCTCTCCTCTGCTTCAGATTCGAGACGCTTATCCGAAAATGATTATTGCCAGAACCAAACATCCCCAATATAGCTATGAAGGAATCGAAATTCACGATATAGCCGATTGGTTGCTACAAGAATAAGCAAGGTGAAATATCTCCGTCATTCTCTTTTGAAATGATGGAGATATTTTTATTATGACGGAGATTGTAGAACAGAAAATTGTATCAGGTTGCAAAAATCCTTTCCGAACTTTTTACATAGCAGTCATGCACTACGGTGTGTGGCTGCTTATTTTTTTGTGAAAGGAGCAGATGCAAATGAAATTAGTTTTGGCTGAAAAGCCTTCGGTTGCACAGAGTATTGCCAAAGTGTTAGGTGCTGCCAAGCGTGAGGATGGCTACTTAGAGGGAAACGGATATGTGGTCAGCTGGTGTGTAGGGCATTTGGTGGAGCTGGCACAGCCGGAAGTCTATGATGCGAAGTACAGCAAATGGGCTTATGCAGACCTTCCTATCTTCCCGATGGACTGGCAGTATGAGGTTTCTGCCGGTACGAAAAAACAGTTTGGGATTCTGAAAAAGCTCATGGCCAGAGAAGATGTTGCGAGTCTTGTGTGTGCAACAGATGCCGGTCGTGAGGGCGAGCTGATCTTTCGGTTGGTGTACCACAAAGCCGGGTGCAGAAAGCCGTTTGAGCGGCTTTGGATTTCCTCGATGGAAGATGTAGCAATCAAGGAGGGCTTTGAAAATCTCAGGTCTGGAACGGAATATGATGCTTTGTATGAAGCAGCACTGTGTCGAGAACGAGCCGACTGGATTGTTGGTATTAACGCTACTCGACTTTTTTCGACCCTTTACGGGCAGACCCTGAATGTTGGTCGTGTTATGACCCCTACCCTTGCTATGGCTGTTATGCGAGAAGCTGCCATTTCCGCATTCAAGCCTGAACTGTTCTACACAGTTCAGATTGGATTGGATGGTTTTACGGCTGCAAGCGAACGCTTCAAAACCAAGGCAGCAGCCGAAGCTGTCAAACAAAGCTGTTCGGTGGCAATCGTTCAGAAAGCTGAATGTAAGGAGAAAACAGAAAAGCCGCCTGCGCTCTATGACCTGACCAGTTTACAGAGAGAAGCCAACCGTGTGCTTGGCTACACGGCACAGCAGACCTTGGACTACACGCAGAACCTCTATGAAAAGAAACTGGTCACTTATCCCCGTACCGACAGCAGGTTTCTGACGGAAGATATGGCACATAGCCTGACCGACCTCGTAAAGCTGGCTTTCCACACATTCCCCGTGGAGGATGTGGATAACATACCAGTTCATGCAGAGCAGGTTGTGAATAACAAAAAGGTCACAGATCACCATGCCATCATTCCGACCAGAGAATTGCAGAAATGCAATCTGAGCGAACTTCCCAAGGGTGAACTTGCAATTTTGCAACTGATCTCGAATCGGTTGTGCGTAGCTGTTGGCGATCCGCACCGATACGCAGAGACAGTTATTGAGCTGGACTGTGGCGGTACCGTGTTTTCCACCAAAGGCAAAACTGTTGTGCAGGATGGATGGAAAGCTCTGGTTCAGAAAAATGATTCGACAAAATCCGACGAAAACGTGCAGACACTCCCTTCTGTTTCCGTTGGTGACGAAATGACCGTCAGCGGCACGGAAATCAAGGAAGGGAAAACATCTCCCCCTAAACACTTTACCGAGGATACTCTGCTTTCTGCTATGGAAACTGCCGGTGCGGACGAAATACCTGATGAGGTGGAGCGCAAAGGTTTGGGAACGCCTGCGACCCGTGCCGGTATCATTGAGAAGCTGGTTCGCATCGGTTTTCTGGAGCGTAAGGGTGATAAGAAAACCAAACACCTGATTCCGACCCACAAGGGTACGGCTCTGGTAACAGTCATGCCGGAACAGATTCAGTCCCCATCCATGACGGCGGATTGGGAAGAAAAATTGTTGCTCATTGAGAAAGGCGAATATGCCAGCGAGGACTTTATGGACGAGATCAAAGATGTGATTGCCGGTCTGATTCAGAACTATGAAGTAATCCGTGATTCCGAGGTTATGATGTCGAAAGAAGCCAATTCTATCGGCAAATGCCCGCTCTGCGGCAGTGCTGTAGAGGACAAAGCCAAGGCATTTTTCTGTTCCAACAGAGCTTGCAAATTTGCCCTCTGGAAAAACAATCGCTACTTTGCGAGCATCGGCAAGAGCATGACTTCTGCCACGGCGCAGAAATTGCTTGGTTCCGGCAAGGTAAAGCTCAAGAATTGCAAGTCCGAAAGAACGGGCAACACCTTTGATGCCACCGTCTTTATGGAGGTATCAGATGATGGCAAAACGAAGTTCAGTATGGAATTTGAAAATGGAGGAAAGCGCAAATGACAAATGAGTACAACCCGGATGGTAAGGAAATCCGATTTATCGACAGCCATTATAAGGATTTGTTTCATATCCCCGATGGCAGCTGTGTGCAGATTCACTACCCGGATGAAATGGTTGTGAAGCCCTGCACCTTCATTGACGAGTATCATACGCAGATCGGATACAATGTGTTTCATATCTGCCAGTTTGCAGAAATTATGGAGCGCAACGGCGCAAGCTATATGCCGGAGCCTGAGATTATGGGCGATGAAGCCGCATGGAAGGTCGGAAAGGATAGAATCCTTGCGGTGCAGACCTGCGAAGATGGTTACGACTACACCCTGTTGGATGAAAACTACAACGAGATTGATGGCGGTCAGGTTGATAACCCTGAACTGTCCATGCTCGAAGTCCGCCGGGATATTCTGGAATCCTTCGGGCTGGAGCGCCGGGAACTGCGGGCAATGTTCTATGAGGATGTCATGGAGCAGGCTTTTGAAGTCGGCAGACAGGCGGTGGTGGTCAATGACCCTATCGCTGAGCTTGCTTTTAAGCTCGACCGTTTTGCAGAGAACTTCGACCCCTATGAATATATGGATCAGGTCGATGATGTGCAGGCGCATATCCAAGAAATCAAGGCAGATCTTGCCGCTGGTAATACGGCTCCGTATCGTGAGTTCCTGAATACAGCCATTGAAGAAGCCCGTGAGGAAACTGCGGTTGAGGTTGCCAAAGTGCTGAAAAGTCAGCTGGATAAGCTCGACTCTCCGAAGCGTGAGTCGGTCATGGAAAAACTGGCACAGGCCGCAGAAAAAGCTGCGCCTGCCAGTCCCTCTCCCAAACGCAAAGAGCCTGAACGATAAGGAGGACACGGATATGAAAAACGAAAAATGGGATGATGTTCACGGAAATACCACCCCGGATGACAGAATGGTTGCTTTTCTGGAAAGCCCCACGGATTCCTATGCGATTCTTCAGCTGCGGGAAGATGTAGACGATAATATCCCGCTCATGTTTGCAAATTACAGCTACCTTCAGAAGAAAGAAATGGAGCCTGAGATTGACCGTTACGAGGTGGTCTATCATGGCTCCATTTCTATGTCCGAGGATGTGAATCGGCAGCTGGAAGATTTGTATGTAAAGTTCAATATTGACCACCCGGATGATTTCCGTGGTCACAGTATGTCGGTCAGCGACATCGTAGCCTTAAAGGTAGTCGGTGAGGTATCCTTTCACTATGTAGATTCTGTTGGGTTTCAGAAGCTGGAAAACTTTATGAAGTCCGAAAACTACCTGAAAAACGCAGAGATGGCAATGGAAGATGATTATGGGATGATTGACGGTATCATCAATAACGGAAAAGCGTCCGGATTAGAGGAACGTCCTTCGGTGTTGGAGCAGTTAAAGGAAAAGCCCGTGCCGGATGTTTCCCATAAGCCGCCCAAGAGCCACCCGGAAAGGGAGATTGAATGATGGATTTCACACAGGATGAGCGGAACATGATGATGCTTTACAGCCCTGGCACAAGGTCAGGGCTGTGTGAAGCACTGACACTGATGAAGGAACAGCTTTCGGAGGACGAGTCAGAGCTTTTTGCTTTGGCAGACTCGGTTCTCCGTAAAGTTTCAGCCATGGACGATGCCGCCTTTGAGAAGCTGAACCTTTATCCGGATTGATAGGATTGGAGGGATACAATGAACGCAAAAGAGCGATTTTATTCCGGATTAGCAAAAGAAACGATTGGGAAAATCACCTCGAACACAGATAACTGGACTTCGTTTTTGAGAACGATGTCCCGCAACTATGAGTTCACCTATCCGGAACAGGTGATGATTTATGCTCAGCGCCCCAATGCGACCTTTTGCAAGCCCTATGAGGACTGGAACGCTGAAAATTACCGCAGATATGTAAAGCGTGGCTCTACCGGCATTGCTCTGTTTGTGATGAACAGGGATAAACCGTATCTGCGCTATGTGTTTGATGTGGCGGATACCGGCGTTCGCCGTTCTTCCCCGGAACTGAAACCGTGGGAGGTGACGCCTGAAAACCGCTCCTATGTCATGGAAGCGATGGAGCGTACCTTCGGTGTTGCCGCTGACGGGGTACTGGAAGCACAGCTTGAAGATATTGCATCCGCACTGGCGGCTGAGTATTGGGACGATTACAAAAAGCAGTTCCTCGACATCGTTGCCAACAGCTTCCTTGAGGAGTATGATGAACTCAACATCGAAGTAGCTTTCAAAAATGCGGTGGCAAACAGCGTATCCTATACGATGTATTGCCGGTTCGTGGAAAGTCCCGACAACTACTTCGAGCATGAGGATTTCCAGAAGGTGTTTGATTTTAACACCAGACAGACGGTAAATGCCCTTGGTACTGCGGTGAATGCCATCAGCACAAGGATGTTTCAGGAAATCGAAAAAGCGATTGGAGAACATGAGCAGATTAAAGCTACCGAAAGGAGTACAGATTATGAGCGAGATGACTTACAGACAGGCCGGAGATTATCAGATTCCGAACCTTCAGTTGGAGAACGAGGGAGAGAAACCTCTGGGCAAGTACGGCAGGATGCGTCGAGCATTTTTGGAACAGAACAATCCGATGCTCCTGAACGACATGATTCTGACGGAGAGCCTGTTCCCGCACCTGTGGGAGATCGAGGAAACAGCGAAAGCCAGAGTGGAGTTTCTGATGGAGCAGTACCTGAAGGACAGCCCCGCACCGGACAAGGAAACGCAGCAGATGGCGTGGGTGCAGCACATGAACAGCCTGAAAGCACAGGCGGAGGAAGTCGTGATGACGGAGCTTATCAACAGCTGAGTCTGAACCTTTTCCTCTCCGAAAATGAACAAATCAGTTTTATCGACCGAGCAGAGAGCTTTACGCCCTCTGCTTTTTCTTTTGCCCAGGAAGAAATCGACCACTTCCTTCTGCTTGGTAGCAATACCGATGAAGCCCGAAAAGTCGTAGCGCTGGAATATATGAAGCAGAAGCCGTTGGAAGAAATCGTTCAGACCTTAAAGCAGGTCTATCACGGCGGCTATGGTCTGAAAGAAGATAGCGGGAATATCTGTGCGTGGTATGCCGAGGACGGTATCCACCTTGCCAAAGGTTCCTCTGCCATTGACAGCCCCAGAGCGCAGATCGTTTCTTGGGAAACGGTTGCCGAGCGCATTGGAGAACTGCTTGAAAATGGTCGGTTCGCAACTAATGTGGAACTGGTAGAAGCATCCGGATATGAGCGTCAGAAGTTGGCAGAATCCCTGTGGCATCTTTATCACGATTTGAGTGAAGAAGCCCGTTCCAGCAACTATCTGGCAATTCTTCATCAGGAACCGTTTCGTGGTTTCCCTGACGAAACCGCAGACTTGGCTGAAAAGTTGGATGACCCTCGTTTCCACGCAACCTTGGTACAGCAGTATTCGGAATTTAGAAAAACCCTTGCGGAAAATCCCGATCTGCTTCGTTTTCACTATCACAAGCTGAATCTCATTCAGAAACAGCTGTATGAGTTGAATATGCCTTTGCGTGAGTATCAGACCGATATGATGCAGATGCCCCTTGTCCGCCAGTTCATTACGGATGATGAAGTCAATGCAGACTTGACCCGTGGAAGCGGCTTTTCCGGTGGTAAAGCCCGTATTTATAACTACTGGCAGGAGAATCATTCTGCCAAGGAAAAGATGGACTTCCTGAAGCATGAATACGGAACCGGTGGTCATTCCCATGCCTGCTCTGGTGCAACGCACAGCGGTCAGGATCACGATGCCAAGGGTGTTGCTTACACCAAGAGCGGTTGCGATAAATTGCAGATGTCCTGGGCGCAGGTGGTGCAGAGAATCGACGGTCTGATACGAAAGGGACGCTACCTCAGCCCGGAGGAAGAAGCGGAACGACAGGCTATCGAAGAAGCTAAAACTGATCCGTTGGAAGATGTTTATGACCGTTTCGCAGTGATTGATACCGAGGATGGCGAGTATGCGATCTGGGATAATCAGACCGATGACTACTATGTAGACCCGGAAGGCGTTACGGAATACTTCACGGACGAATGGCTTGCCAATGACTATTTGGAGGAAGTTCGTCAGTCCGTAGCTGCGATGGAGTCGGTTCAGCCAGAAGCGCCTGTGGCAGAGCCTGCCGAAGTTGTGGAAGCATCTGCTTCCGAGGAACCGAAATGGAATTATCAGGTCGGTGACACGGTATATCTGGACGATACAGCTTTCCGTGTGGAGCAGATCACGGACAGAGAAGTTCAGCTGCGTGACCCTACGCTTGCTTATCCCATCTTCCGTGCCGAGAATCGTGAGAATTTCGAGCGTATGCTCTCTCAGGACGAAAGAAACCATGCGGTAAGGGTTGATGCCCAAACCGAAGAAAAGCCCGTTACAGAGGATTTTCTGGGCAAAACCGAACCGAGGGACTACACCCCTGAGTATCAGCTGTTAGACCGTCTGCGTATGGACTGCGAATACTTCCTTGGTGCAGGACAGCACAGCGAAAAGCATCTGTGGGCAGGCAACCGCCATGCACAGATTGCCAAGATGCGTGAGCTGTATGAAATGATTCCCGACAAACCAGAATGGCTGACACCTGAGATGATTAACAGCTACGAGGAGCGCATGGCTCCCCGCTATCTGGTTGCCGCCTACCATCACTTTGAAAACGGCTTCGATGATAAACTGGACTACTACACTCTGGAAGAAGCGGAAAAAGCTGCCCAGGGCTATGTGGACGGAACCATGGAGGATGACGGATTCAAGTACGATGGTGCTGCCGTTTACGATCAGCAGGAGCATAAGTGCATCCGTATCTATGGGGACTACCCTGACGAAAAGGCACACGCACAGGTCAGAGCCAGTGCGGAACCCGAACAGCAGGAACCGGAACACTTCATCGATCATTTTTATGTTGCCGAGGACATTCAGAAGCGGGGTGCGCTGGACATCAAGGAATACAGTTCCTTTGATGATGCCCTGCGAGCCTACTATGCACTTCCTGACACGCAGAGAAAAGCCCTGGGTGCAATGAATACCAGAGATCTGCCGGGTAGTCTGGACTTCGTACAGTGCGTAGATGGAAAGGACACCATCATTCAGGATTATGCCCAGGTGGACGGATGGCAGAATGCCGAAGTCATGGACATTATCGCTCAGCTTGAGCAGTCCATCACCACCAGAGAAATCCCACCTGTTCCTGCGGTGAACTTCCACATCACGGATGACAACATCGGTGAAGGTGGACCGAAGCAGAAATTCGCAAGAAACATCGCAGCCATTGAAACTCTGTTCAAACTGGAAAGCGAGAACAGGAACGCCACTACCGAAGAACAGGAGATTTTGTCGAATTATGTCGGTTGGGGCGGTCTGGCAGATGCCTTTGACCCGGACAAGGGAAATTGGGCGAAGGAGTATCAGACACTGAAAAACCTGCTTTCCGAAGATGAATATGCTGCGGCAAGAGCTTCCACCCTGAACGCACATTACACCAGCCCTACGGTCATTCGCTCCATCTACGATGCGGTCGGACAGATGGGCTTTGAAACAGGAAATATTCTGGAGCCTGCTATGGGTATCGGCAACTTCTTTGGTATGCTCCCTCCTGAAATGCAGAGCAGCCGTTTGTATGGTGTGGAACTGGATTCCATCACCGGCAGAATTGCTCAGAAGCTCTATCCCAACGCAGAAATCAAAGTAGCCGGTTTTGAAACGACAGACCGCCGAGACTTTTACGATCTGGCTGTGGGTAATGTCCCTTTCGGCAACTACAAAGTGTCCGACAAGCCGTATGACAAGCTGGGATTCTCCATTCACAACTATTTCTTTGCCAAGGCTTTGGATCAGGTTCGTCCCGGTGGTGTGGTCGCTTTTGTGACAAGCCGTTACACCATGGATTCCAAGAACTCTGACGCAAGGCGATATATGGCGCAGAGGGCGGAACTGCTTGGTGCAATCCGTCTGCCAAACGATGCCTTTAAGAAAAACGCAGGCACGGAAGTCGTGTCCGACATCCTGTTCCTGCAAAAGCGTGACCATCCGATTGACATTGTACCGGAATGGGTAAACCTTGACCGCACCGAAGAAGGACACACCATGAACAGCTACTTTGTCGCTCATCCTGAAATGGTTCTGGGCGATACGGTGGAAGAAAGTACCGCCTACGGCATGGACATTACAGTGCGTCCCATTGAGGGCATGGAACTGTCCGAACTTCTGAAAGAAGCAGTTTCCCACATCCAAGGAACCTATCAGGCTGTGGAGCTTCCCGAAGCTGACAAGGGTAAGGAAATCGAAACCATTCCTGCAACCCCGGATGTAAAGAATTTCTCTTATACCGTGGTGGATGGCAATGTGTACTTCCGTGAAAACTCCCTGATGCGCCGTGTAGACCTGAATGAGAAAGCAAAAGACCGTGTGATGGGCATGGTGGAACTTCGTGGTATCGTCAACGAGCTGATCGAATATCAGCTTGAGGATTACCCGGATGAAATGATTACTCAGAAACAGGCAGAACTGAATGATGCCTACGATGCGTTTGCCGCAAAGAACGGGCTTATCAATAATCGAGCCAATGGTCAGGCATTTGCTGACGATTCCTCCTACTATCTCCTGTGTTCTCTGGAAAATGTGGATGAGGACGGCAATCTGAAAAGCAAGGCGGATATGTTCACCAAGCGAACCATCAAGCCGGAACGCAGAGTGACGAGCGTGGATACGCCGTCCGAAGCTCTGGCAATCTCTATCGGTGAGCGTGGCAAGGTGGATTTGCCGTTTATGGCACAGCTGCTTGGAACACCTGGAGAATACGATGCGATTCAGGCAGAGCTTCGAGGGGTGATCTTCAAAGACCCGATGGCTCCCGATGCTGTGGAAGTTGGATGGCAGACTGCCGATGATTACCTTTCCGGTGATGTAAGAAGCAAGCTGCGTGTCGCACAGATGGCGGCAGACAGGGATTCTTCCTTCCACATCAATGTGGAAGCCTTGCAGAAAGCACAGCCGAAGGACTTGGATGCGTCCGAGATTGATGTGCGTTTGGGTGCAACATGGATTGATGCCGATTATATTCAGCAGTTCATGGAGGAAACCTTTGAAACGCCGTATTACTTGCGCCGTTCCATTGAGGTCAAGTTCTCCGAGCTGACCGCAGAGTGGCGCATCAACGGTAAGAGTTCTCCCAACTACAACGATGTGGCGGCGTATGTCACCTACGGTACAGAGCGAGCCAACGCATATCGGATTCTGGAGGAAACGCTGAATCTGAAGGATATTCGTATCTATGATACGATTGAAGATGCAGATGGTAAGCAGAAGCGTGTCCTCAATAAAAAAGAAACTACCCTGGCACAGCAGAAACAGCAGGCAATCAAGGATGCGTTCCGAGATTGGATTTGGAGAGATCCGCACAGACGAGAAACCCTTTCCACCAAGTACAACGAACTTTTTAACTCCACCAGACCTCGTGAGTATGATGGCTCTCATATCCGTTTCGGCGGCATGAACCCGGATATTACCCTCCGTGAACACCAGAGAAATGCTATCGCTCATGTGCTATATGGTGGAAATACGCTGCTTGCACACGAAGTTGGTGCGGGCAAGAGTGCGACACGTTCGTAACTGAAAAGGTTACGCACAAGTCAGCTAACAATAGAATCGGGATTTGAAAGGAGTCCCTGAAAAGACTTGGAGAACTAATATTCCGATAGGTGGAATGAAGGGGTAACGCCCTGAAACGCCTACCTTATAAACTGCGATATGCGGCAGTCCTCTGTAACAAGGGCTACGGTATAACGCTCGCTAAAGTCGGCGGAAATGCACCCAAACGGATTATGCCGTGGAAAGTGTCCCAGAGGTGGGATATGTGCATGATACGCCGGAGGTCTATAAACTGCCTATGGTCAGAATGTCATGGATGACTGACGAAATCCCGAATGTACGGGTCTAAAAGGCGCAGGAGCAGAAATGCTCCTTTCCGATTACGGAAGTATGTGAGGATGAGTAAGAATTTTTACTATGAAAGTCCTTGCGGTGTTATAGGCACCGCCCAGCATACAGGCTCAGAGGGACACCTAAGGGCAGATATGTACAGATAGGAATATTGGAACGTGGAAAGGCTGGAACACGGAGCCGGTTACAGGCTATGAGGTGTTGGATTGGAAAGCGTATTGCGTATAACAATCCTTTATCCAGTTGAGAGAGATGGCACAGTACCGTTGAAGCCGTAGAAATACGGTGGAGGGATGGCCATTAGTCGTCAGCAATCAATAAATTGAAAACTATACAGACACAAAGGTTCGAGTATGACTAAGAAAAGCGAAATCCTCTCGAAAGAAAGGAAAGTACCTGACTTTGGCAAACAAGAAGAAACCCTTAAAGAAACAGAAAATCCGCAACTCCGAATACTACGATATGCAGCTCGTTCTTGACGAACTGTATGCCGCAAGTGTCAAGGGGCAGCGGTTCTGCAATCTTGTGGAACTGATAAAACGCCCTGAAAACATCAAGTTGGCATATAGAAATATCCGAAAGAACAGCGGCAGTCGGACGGCGGGTGTGGATAATAAAACAATAAGCGATTTGAACAAGTGGAACGAAAATGCCTTAGTTGCCCATGTTCAGCGCAAGCTGGACTGGTATATTCCTAATGCTGTCCGCAGAGTGGAAATACCAAAGGATAACGGGAAAACCCGTCCCCTCGGAATACCCACGATTATGGACAGGCTCATTCAGCAATGTATTCTGCAAGTATTAGAACCTATCTGTGAAGCAAAATTCTTCAAGCGAAGCAATGGTTTCAGACCAAACCACAGTGCAGAAAATGCCATTGCCCAAGCGGAGAGAATGATACAGAACGTCGGTTGCCACTATGTCATTGATATAGACATTAAGTCTTTCTTTGACAATGTGAACCACGGAAAACTGCTGAAGCAGATGTGGACACTCGGAATTAGGGATAAAAAGCTGCTGTCTATCATTTCTGCCATGCTAAAGGCAGAAGTGGCTGGAATCGGTTTTCCCGAAAAGGGTACGCCACAGGGCGGTATCATTTCCCCACTGTTGTCAAACATCGTCCTGAATGAACTGGATTGGTGGATTGTCAGCCAGTGGGAAGAAATGCCCACCCAAAGGAACTATGTACACAGAATCTATGCGAATGGAACTCCCGACAAAAGCAGTACCATCCGTACTCTGCGTAACTACACGAATCTAAAAGAGTGCTATGTTGTCCGTTATGCAGATGATTTCAAAATCTTTTGCAAAAAGCGGTCGGATGCAATCAAGCTGTTCGAGGCTACGAAACAATGGCTTTTAGATCGTCTGGGACTGGAAATCAGCCCGGAGAAATCAAAGATCGTAAATCTGAAACGCCATTACTCTGAATTTCTTGGCTTTAAGCTGAAAGTTCGAACAAAAGGAAAGAAGCCAGATGGACAACCAAGGTATGTAGTAGAAGCGCATATCAAGGATAAAGCATTGCAGAAAATCCGGGAGAAAAGCAAGGAAATTATTGGGCAGATACGGCAGACCTATGACCCAGGAATGGAATATCGTCTGATACAGAAATACAACTCCTATGTCATGGGCGTTCATAACTATTACAGCATTGCAACCCATGTGAATATTGACTTTCACAAAATCGCTTTCGATGTCAAAAAGAGCCTTTACAACAGATTGAAGCACAGACTGCAAAAGAAAGGTCAAATCACAAACAGGTATATCAAGGAGAAATACGGCACAAGCCGGGAGGTGCGTTATCTGAATGGTCATGCCATCGTCCCGATTGCCTATGTTCAGCATAGAGTACCTATGGATAAGAAAAGTCGGGTAAACAAGTACACGCCAGAAGGACGGGTTGAGATTCATAAGAATCTTGCTGGTATCAATATGGCAGTACTCTATCATCTGATGAACAATCCATGCGGTAAGCAGAGCGTAGAGTACAACGACAACCGCATTGCGCTCTATGTTGCGCAGAAAGGAAAATGTGCTGTCTCTGGTGCTGAACTGGGAGCAAATCAAGTGGACTGTCACCACAAAAAGCCGTTGGTGCTTGGGGGCAATGACAGTTACCAAAACCTGATTATTGTCTCCGATGTGGTTCACATTCTCATTCATTCCAGTAATGAGCGCACCATCCGAAAATACCTGAAAGTGCTGAACCCAGATAAAAAGCAGTTGGCAAAGCTCAATAAACTTCGTGTGATGGCAGAAATGCCGGAACTCGTTTTCTAAAGGGCAAATCTGTTTGATGTATAGATTATCATAAAAAAATGCTGACGATGGAAAGCCGTGTGATGGGAAACTGTCACGCACGGTTTGGAGCGGGGGAAAATCTGGAGGAACGGATATGCAGCCTGCGGCTGCATATCCCGACCAAAGGATTACCTATCGCTATCCTTCGAGATGGCTGCATCGGCTATGGAGAGTAAACGGCTTGGATTGAGCCAGAAATCCCTGTTCGTTGTGCCGAATCACTTGACCTTACAGTGGGCAAACGAGTTCCTGCACCTCTATCCGAGTGCCAAGCTCCTTGTTGCCACCAAGAAGGATTTTGAAACAGCAAACCGTAAGAAGTTCTGCGCTCGTATCGCAACGGGTGACTATGATGCAGTCATCATCGGTCACAGCCAGTTTGAAAAAATCCCGCTTTCTGCCGAACGACAGGAACGGCAGCTGCGGGAGCAGATTGATGAGATCGAGGGTGCGATTGCGGAGCTGAAATGGCAGCGTGGCGAAAACTTCACGATCAAGCAGATGGAGAAAACACGAAAATCATTGGAAGCCAGACTGGACAAGCTCCTTGCCGCTGACAAGAAAGATGATGTCATTACCTTTGAGCAGTTGGGTGTAGACCGGCTGTTTGTGGACGAAAGCCATGCGTTCAAGAATTTGTTCCTCTACACAAAAATGCGAAATGTGGCAGGTCTGTCCACCTCCGAAGCCCAGAAATCTTCGGATATGTTTATGAAGTGCCGCTATATGGATGAGCTGACCGGCGGGCGTGGTGTGATCTTTGCAACCGGTACTCCAGTAAGTAACTCGATGACCGAGCTTTATACGGTCATGCGCTATCTCCAGTACAGTACGCTCCAGCAAAAGAACCTGACCCATTTTGATTCCTGGGCATCGACCTTCGGAGAAACAACAACTGCGATTGAGCTTGCACCGGAGGGAACCGGCTATCGTGCCAGAACCCGATTTGCGAAGTTCTTCAACCTGCCTGAACTGATGAATATGTTCAAGGAGGTTGCCGACATCAAGACCTCTGACCAGTTGCATCTCCCTGTTCCCGAAGCAAAGTTTGAAACGGTTGTGGTTCAGCCCTCTGAGTACCAGAAGGATATGGTGGCTTCCCTTTCAGAGAGAGCAGCAGATGTTCATGCCGGTATTGTAGACCCGTCCGTCGATAATATGCTCAAGATTACCAGCGACGGACGAAAATTGGGACTGGATCAGCGGCTAATGAACACCCTGTTACCCGATGACCCTGACAGCAAGCTCAATGCCTGCGTGGGAAATATCCTGCGTATCTGGCAGGACGGTCAGGCTGACAAATTGACCCAGTTGGTGTTCTGCGACCTTAGCACACCGAAAAATGATGGAACCTTCAATGTCTATGATGATGTCAAAACCAAGCTGATTGCAAACGGTGTGCCTGCGGAAGAAGTTGCCTTTATCCATGATGCAGATACCGAGGCAAAGAAAAAAGACCTCTTTGCCAAGGTTCGTACCGGGCAGGTGCGAGTGCTTCTTGGCAGTACGCAAAAGATGGGTGCAGGAACCAACGTCCAGGACAAATTGGTGGCAGTTCACCACTTGGATGTGGGTTGGCGTCCGTCTGATATGACCCAGAGAAACGGTCGTATCATCCGTCAGGGCAACCGGAACAAAGAGGTTCAGGTGTATCAGTATGTGACCGAGGGAACCTTCGATGCCTACCTGTATCAGACCTTGGAAAACAAGCAGAAGTTTATTTCTCAGATTATGACCTCCAAATCACCGGTTCGCTCCTGTGACGATGTGGATGAGCAGGCGCTGTCCTATGCGGAGATCAAGGCGCTGTGTGCCGGCAATCCGCTTATCAAGGAAAAGATGGACTTGGACATTGATGTGGCAAGGCTGAAGGTGCTGAAAGCTGACCACCAGAGCCAGCAGTACCGTATGGAAGATAAGCTTCTGAAATACTTCCCGGCTGAGATTGAAAAGCAGACAGGCTATATTCATGGCTTTGAAGCTGATATTAAAACCGTGGAAGCACACCCGCAGATTGCCGATGGCTTTTGCGGCATGGAAATCATGGGCAAAGCCTACACCGAAAAGGCAGATGCCGGTGAAATCCTCCTTGCGGCTTGTAAGGACACGAAAAGTGCCGATCCGGTTCCTCTTGGCAGTTACCGTGGCTTTCAGATGGAGCTTTCGTTTGACAGTTTCCGGAACGAGTTCGATGTGACCCTGAAGGGCGCTGTGAGCCACAGAGTAGCCCTTGGAACGGACGCACGAGGAAATATCACCCGACTGGACAATGCCCTTGCAGGCATCCTTGAGCGCTTAGAACGAGCCAATGAGCAGTTGAATAATCTCTACAATCAGCAGGAAGCAGCCAAGGCGGAGGTTGGAAAACCGTTCCCGCAGGAAGCAGAGCTGACAGCCAAAAGTCAGCGACTGGCAGAACTGGATGCAGCCCTGAATATGGAGGACTCTGTGGAAAATCGTGACGAAAGAAGCGAGTCAGAGCGTCCTTCTGTGTTGGCTGATCTGAAATCCAAAGCGGAGCATATCCCGCCTGCAAAATACTCTGAAACCCGTGAGGAGGTGTTGTAATGGCAAAGCGAGATCAGGATGTTCATTTCCTTGCATCCAAGGAGGAGGTCGAGCGAATCCATGAGAAGATGGACGAGCTTGGCATCCGCAGCATGGGAGCCTATCTGCGGAAAATGGCTCTGGATGGTTACTGTATCAGACTGGATTTGCAGGATGTGAAAGCCCTGGTTTCGCTCCTGCGAATCTGCTCCAACAACCTGAACCAGTACGCAAAGCGAGCGAACGAAACAGGCAGCATCTATCGTGCTGACATTGAGGATTTGCAAAAACGGCTGGAGGAGATCTGGACGGACATGAGAGAAGTTCTTGTTCGCCTGTCCTCAATCCAGTAATCCGACAACTTGTTGGGAAGTCGCAGTTTCGGCTGCGGCTTTTACATAAGGGTTGACATCATTGCGTTATGGCAGATACCCTTGTACAATATAATTAAAAGAAAGGGGTTGAGCCTATGAAGCTGGTATTGAAGATATTGGCACTGCCGGTGCTGTTCGTTGTAAAAGTGATTTGCATTCTTGGAAATCTGCTTACAAATGTTGTGTCCTATGTAATTGGTTTATTGCTCTTGGTCATTGGCGGATCTGCGATTTACTGCATTGTAAAGGCTTTGTGGCAGTCCCTGCTTATTCTTGTGGTTCTTGGAATTGCGACAATAGCAGCGGTGTTCTTGCTCGTCTGGGCTGTTATGAAAGTCGAGAATATTGGAGAAAGTCTGGGAGCATTTATCAGGTCATAAGATAATATCAGAGAAAAGTCACCGACCGGTGGCTTTTTCTTTTTGGGAAGGAAGTGATGGGAATGGCAGCGACAAGATTGATTGCACTCCATGTGAATAAGGGAAAGACGGTCGCTCAATGTTTGGCAGACAGAACCGACTACTCACAAAATGCCGCAAAAACCAATGATGGCGAATTTATCAGTTCCTATGAGTGTGATCCAAAGACAGCAGATGAGGAATTTCTGCTTTCCAAACGGCAGTATCAGCATATTACCGGCAGACAGCAGAAGAACAATATCATCGCATACCAGATACGCCAGTCCTTTAAGCCGGGAGAAATCACCCCGGAAGAAGCGAACCAAGTCGGCTATGAAACAGCGATGCGATGGACAAAGGGAAAACACGCTTTCATCGTTGCGACCCACATCGACAAATCCCACATTCACAATCATATCATTTATAATTCGACCTCGCTGGATGCCACACGGAAATTCAAAAACTTCTTTCTTTCCGGTCTGGCGGTGCAAAGACTCAGTGATATGGTTTGCCTGGAACACGGGCTGTCCATTATTACACCGAAGCCGTATCGGGAGCGCCAGAAAAGAACTGTTTATCCCAAGAAGCGTACCCAGCGTGACGAATTATGTGATGCGATTGATGCGGTGCTGAAGCAGAAACCAAAGAGCTTTGATGGCTTTGTTCAGGCTCTGGCTGACATGGGATTTGAGTTCAAGGATGGAAAGCAGCCTGCGTTCAAGGGCGAGAATCAGAAGCGTTTCATTCGGCTGCGTTCCCTGGGCGAAGGATATAGCAAAGAGGAAATTCAAGCGGTTATCTCCGGCAAGAACCTGCACAAATCAAAAGGCGGCTCTGCCAAGGCTCCTGCCCCGAAGCAGTTCCAGATGCTGATTGATATTCAGGCAAAGATGGCCGAGGGCAAGACGGTCGGTTATGAAAAGTGGGCGAAGAAGTTCAACCGAAAAGAAGCTGCCCGAACGGTAATCCTACTGAAAGAAAAAGGCTTGGGCAACTACGACGATCTGACTGCTCATATTGAAAATCTGTCTGCCCGGTTCGATGCGCTTTCTGATTCTATCAAGGTCGCAGAGAAACGTATGGTTGAGGTTCAGGCGTTGCAGCAGCACATCAAAAATTATCGCAACACAAGGCAAATTTATATCGAGTACCGCAAGTCTGGATATAGCAAAAAATTCTTTGAAGAACACCGTCAGGAAATCACAATTCATAAAGCGGCGAAGCAAGCCTTTGATGAATTGCAGATTACAAAGCTCCCGTCCATGCAATCATTGTATGAGGAGTTTCATCAGCTGGCAGTCCAGAAAAAGCAGGACTACGCTGAGTACCGTCAGATCAGAAAAGAGAAAGAAGAACTGCTGATTGCCAAACGGACGGTTGAAACGATTTTGAATATCGACAGGCAGAAAGAGCAGGAAAAAGAGAAAGAGAAAGAGGAAAAGAAGAACTTCCGTTAAAGCAAAAAGCCACGGTCTGCACTCCCCAAAGGGTGCGGATCGTGGCTGCTTTTTTGCTTTTCGATTTCGGTGCTTTCAACCATGGGCAAATTTTTATTCTACTGTTCTTTGAGAAACGATTGAAAATCGTGTAGCCATCATCGGCAGATGATGTTCAAAGGGGATTGGGGATGCTTCCCCAACAAGCAAATTTGCGAAGATTGCACCGAAGGGAAAATCGAGAAAATGAGTGAACCTGTACAGGTTTACACTGCTTGCCAATTTGTGAGATTATGAATTTAGTATCGAGAATAGGGTACACCTAAATTTTGCAATGCTGCAACCCTATCATCGTTGCATGGATGAGTTGAGTATATTGCACTGAGAAAACCATCATGCGGAACATCTGAGATATGTTGGTCTAATACCGTCGCTAATTCAAGACCAAAACCAATTTTATAAGCAAATTCATCAGCCAGATACTCATTTTGTCTCATAGACCACATCAGAAAAAGCATACAGAACTTTACCCATAACCAAGAAAGTGCTGTTGATATTCCTGCGAAAACTGCGGTAATTATACCCATTACACCACTACGAGAGCATATTGCGAACAGCCCCATGATTGCAGAAAAAATCCAGTAGGATATTTTGATTAACAGGAGGCACCCGGATATAAATATATTGCCCCCGCCAATCAATAATTGGATAACAGTATGTCCGTATGAGAGATGTCCGATCTCATGGGCGAGAATTCCAAGTATCATATCATCGGAGAGTAAAAGCAATCCGTCAGTTATGCATAGTGTTTGCCTACCTAGAGCAAATGCATTTGGAGCAGGATCATGGATAATCTTCACTTTCACTTTTTTAGGACAGTATGATGTGTTCTCTTTTGCTTTATCTAAAACATATTGAACCAGCGGGACAACTCGAAGTTTTATATCTACTCTTTTTATATCGCTTGCTCCTGCGAAGGCAGCCAGGCACATTTCGCCTAATGGGGATAAGCTGATAGCTACTGTGAAAAAGTAAATACAAATCAGTTCAACAATGCTTCCTGACGAACCGAACACAGCAACAATCAGCAGAATATTAAGAGTAAAGAACAGAAGAGTTCCTAAGTTTGAGAAGCGAACAATTCTGCCTACACGATGCCAAATATCCATAATGCACCCCCCTTTTATCGTGTTGTTGGTTTGAGCTTGCATTGTTTAATTACTCAAATGTAAAGAAATCTTTGTTTCGCTCTTTGAACAGAGCAAAGACAGTCTCTAACACAAATTCGTTTTCAACACCAACATATTCTTCTGTTTCATCGTCAATTTCTTTCAGCTGCAAAATAACAACTTGCCCATCCGAATCTCCAATAGGAAGCAGGACAACATATTCGTTCTGGCGATACGGTATTAAGTCAAGAAATTCAAATTCAACTTCGTTCCCATTCTCATCATTCAAAGTTATAATGTTGTCTTCATCCATGTCGTCGTTCCTTTTCTTAATATAAATAATTATCGTTGATAATGATGCCTAATAGTTCAAAGAGATTATCCTTTTTGGAAAGAATGCATTTTTTCATGGCTTGTTTAATTTGTTCCGTTGAAATGCTATCAGGCAACATTTCCCTTGGGACACCATGACCGAATTGCCGAAAATACTGTTCTTCGATTTCATAATACTCATTATCAATTTTCGGTTCAGGTGTATTAAGGAAGCTATTCATAAAATCTGCAACGCTCTTGTTTTTGTCCATTGTATGCACCTACCTTTCTCTGCTCAAGACCCTAACATGATTATCTGGTCTAATAGAATCAATCATTGAAGAAAAAATACCAAACGCTGTAGGAAAGAAATTTGCTAATAGCTCTAATTTGCCTTGGTCTCCCATAGACGCTTCAAAAAAGTGGGCAAAGGCTTCTGCTTGTAGATTGCCCGGTCTCGTCCAATAGTTCCTTGAGTGACCATAATTTCCGTGCAATTGACCATTTGTTGTCGCATCAATTAAGTCCGAGAAGGAGTGAGCTGAATCCTGCCTAATACGGGTCAGAAAAGCAGTTTGCTTTTCCACTGGAAGATTGTTATATAAGCTCAGGATTCTTTGTCCGTCCTCAACCAGTGCCTCAGCAAATTCTGGAGTATTGGATAGATTGCTCCGATAGTTGCACGAAGCATGGTCGATCATGTGAGCAAGCTCGTGGAAATAAGTTGTTCCTGCACCTCTTGGATTTGTCATATCAGAAGCTGCATTGTAGTAGACTCCTCGTGAATGCCCTATATAATTTCCCGGTGAGTAATGTGCTGTCTGATCCGGTGGATATTCAGAATCTTGTATCATCAGTTTACCAGCGAAATGGTCAAACACTTCTCTGACATTCTGCTCTGCATTTTCATGGCGTTGTGATATAACAGCGATATATCCGTCTGGTGTGCTACCTTGGGTTAGCACGCCAAGGCAATACTGATAAGACGAATTACCAACATTAGGTGTTTGCAGACCCTGGAGGAAAGAATTTCGTGCAGAAGGAGTGTCCAAATTAACATTATCATATTCTTGTACACTTTTGGCAAGTGAAGCAACGTATTTTTCGGCCTGAAGCATAATCTGTAAAATATCATTCAGGGCTTTGTTGCAATCTTTTACGATAGTTCCCAGCTCATCGTACTTCTTGTCATTCCATCCAATTCCCAATTGCTGATATTTCATCTTCACAGAACTTCTTGTAGTTTCGATAGAAGAAATGGAGGTCCGCATATTTTTCAGTATTGTCAGTAATTGAGTTGCATCAGCATTTACGTTGCTCAAACACTCACCTCCTCATTTGTTAATCATTTCGAGTGTAGCTACCTGTTACTAAAACCGGGATATATGTATCAAGCGATTGAGCTGCAAGTGTTCGATGTCGCCCATCACTCTGAAATACATAATAAGAACCTACCTGCGCAACCTGGACAGGATTATTGTAATAGCTACGAATGGTATCATCTAACACTGGGTTTTGTGAAAGCTCATCCAAAGACATTCCTGACTCAGTATTTTGACGAACATCTTGGATGTGCGAAGCTCGCCTTAGAATGTTTTCTCTCGACCATCCCTCTCGACCATTCCGTGTCCAAAATCCTTCCGGGTTCCCAAGTTCTCGGTCACTGAGATAAACTCCTTCAATATCCCTTGCTCTAACGTATACGAGTTCTGGATTTTCATTTCGAGAAAAGGTATAGTTCCCGTTCTCCCAATAATCTCGATATTCTTCATAGTGATTTCCACGGGAAAAATATCGTTCAGCTGATAGTCTGTCTTGAACAAATGCAAGATTAGAACCAAAGGTATTTGACTCAAAGGTGGTTGTATCTGCACTTGATGGTGTAACAGCAAAACTACTGGTCTGAGGTGTGCTTGCAGATATTCCATTTGTAGATCCTAGTTGAACACTTTCGTATTCACTAAGGCTCTTGGCGAGTAAAGCCACATATTTTTCTGCTTGAAGCATAATTACCAATATGTCATTGAGAGCCTTGTTGCAGTCTCTTACAACCACGCCCAACTCGTTGTATTTTTTATCTTGCCATCCAGCACCTAACTGTTCATATTTCATCTTTACAGATTTTTTGGTAGTTTCGATGGAGGAAATGGAATCCTGCATTTTTTTCAGCATTGCGAATAGCTGAACGGAGTCAGCATTTACCATACTCATTTCATCACCTCCTGGCAGCGGATTTTGTGAAGTGCAAAGCGGCGATGTGTCAGGAAAGTCTGACACATCACTGCTTCGGCAAGATTTAATTTAGAGAGGAAAGAAATTGTTCCAACTCAGCAGCGGTCGGTGCAATGTACGGTTTCATCTGGTAAGTATCCTTAACACCGTCTGTGAAGTATACGCTCCTTTCTTTTTTCGTTTTGTTGGTTCATTTTCGCCAGTGTGTTCGTGTCGTTTGCTGTGACGAGAACGCAACATAGACACAAAGAAAACACAAGGGCGAGCTTGCTCGTTTATATACCCTTGTGTTTTCGACTGGATATGTTAAGGTAACAAACAGTAAATGACACGTTACAGACTGCAAAATGTACCAACTGAAAAAAGAAAGAATACCGTTGTGTGCTTTATTTCTCGATCAGCTTTTCAAACATGAGGAAAGGTTTTTATAAAAAAAGAGTAGTTACCGTTTTTTGGTAACTACTCTTTTCCTTTTTTAAGGTTTAAAGTCCTGGAAGTTTAGGTGTTTTGGGTATTGGTGGTGTAGGTAGCTGCAAGCTTTCCAATTTTTGTTGAATTGCTTTAAATTCAGGGGTTTCTTGGTGTTGATTTTGAACCATTTTTTGCTCTATTCTCTCCAAAGTCGGTTGAATTTCTTTCCCTGATACTTTACGATTTAATTCTCTTTCTAAGGTCTCTTTCGGACTAATGGAAGGCGTTTCTAAACTTGAATAGAAGTTTCACTCCTTCTCTATTATAAAGCCTTATATCGCTAAATAAGCCCGTTTTATGAAGGGTTTCTAAGCTGAAATGAACGGGTTTACACCCGGCCTTGACCTCCGCCCGCTGTCCCGCTGAATGGGTGGACAAGGCGGCCAATCCCTCAAAGTGCTTGGACGCTCTCTTTCTGATTTTGGAGCGTTTCTTTTCTAAAAATTGAAATGGGCGGGAAGCCATTTTAGGGCTTTCCCGCCTTGATTACTTTTTAGCAAAGACGGGCGTGACTGTCAACGGCGGCGCATGAAATGCGCCGTTCATCTTGACCGTTGACTGGCTCGGCTGGCTTTGCTATCTTCCTGACAAATGGGAATGTCTAAGATAGTAAAGACGTCCCACATGCAACTCTTTCTTTTATTGCGGAAACCGTATCTTTAATTGTGAATGTAGTTGTGTCTATGACATTTGATTCATATATCCCCAAACCGGAAAATTGCTCCCACATTGTTTCCACTAATTCAATATTTGTTTTTCTATCTAATTTTGAGCGTTCCACAGCTCGCTTCATAGTTTCTTTTTTACTCGCTCTTAATACAATATAGTGTACCTCGTAATCTTCTTGGGCAAGAGCTTTCCATGGCTCCAAAAACCATGGCCCGACAATCCCATCTACAATTACATCATATCCGCCACGAGCATATCGCTTTGCAGCTTCTAAAAAGGCTTCAATGACAACCAGATTTTGCTTGTTGGATTCTGGCAAATGTGGTGGTATTGCGCCTTTGCTTAAGTAATGAAAAAAGTCATCGGTGTGCATATGCACTGATTTATCCATATCTGATTCCTTTGCGACAATTGACGCAGTTGTTGTTTTTCCTGTCCCCGGTGAGCCTGTAATCACAATAATTCTTCCTTGATTCATCTGTATTTTCCCTCACAATTTGAATTTATCACTTTGTTCCTGCCTGCTCAATCATCTTCTTCGCAAACTGGTTTTCCCTGACCCTGATTGCCCACCAAGTAAAAAAGCGGTTGGCGATTCAACCGCTTTTTTACTTGAACCAATTCTTCTAAATTATCATTTAAGCGATTCTCAAACTGTTTGTCAGTAAAATTGACTATATTTGCCATATTAAGCCACTTTCTCTTTATTCAAAACTTGTTTTGAGTAACGATTCATTGACCGCCAATACTCATGAACGGCTTGTAATTCTTCTAAAGAATAATCAAAAAGATTTACACGTTTTGCAAGCTTTAATTGGTTTAATAAATTGACTTCCAATAATTGAGAGTCATTTTTATTTAATTCATGGTTCAAAACATAGTTTAATACTCGATTATAAACGCTTGCCGATAATTCGTTAATGATCTCTATTTCAAATGTTTTTTCATACGTAACTGCCATTTCATTTTCACTCCTTTTAAAGTTTGTCAGGTAAATATTTCCGTATATATTCTTCTAAGGCTTGATCCATAACTTCTTTTACGTTTCCGCCATTCTTTGCTGTTTCGATTTTTATGATATGGTGCAAGTCAGCACGAACACGAACCGTCTTATCTCCCATTATATCTTTTTTTGCACTGATTGGTGTATCATTTCGTTTTGCTTTTTGTGCGCCTAAATTTCCCACAATCACTCACTTCTTTCTATTTCTTCTTATTCTTATTTTATCATCAACAATCACAAATCACAAGTGATTTGTGATTAATCACTTGTGATTTGTGATTCTATTCTTTTTCGTTTTCTAATTGAATGATTCGCTCAAGCATTTCAAAAAATACGTTCTCATACATGGATAAAACTTTTTTGTCATAGCCTTTGTGTTCTGTAATTCCGTTTTTAGACCAGGTACTTACTTTATTACTTCGCTTGATAATATTTTGGAAAACCAAGTTATCTTCTTTATGTTGCTTGTACAGTTCTTCCAGGTTTGATTTTATCGTTGCGCTGTCCGTATCAACTAAATAAGGAACAAAACCGATCATATCTAGTCCAGGGTTAAACTGTTCTTGTAAATCAATCAAATAGGAAATATAGTTTTGAATGTTGTTTGTACTTTCTTCTTCTGCTTGTAAAGGGATCATAACGTAATCACTTGCCACGATTGCATTATTTGTATAAACGCTTGGCGTTGGTACAGTATCAATAATAATGAGATCATAGTCACTTTTTAAAGGTGCTAAAAGAGTAGCAAGCAATCTACTTTCATTTTCAAAAGTCCATGAGCGAGTTAATTTTGGCAGTAACATCAAATCAAACGTGCCAGGGATCAAGTCTAAATTATCAGTCAAATGAACAATAGAAGAAGCCAAGTTTCCATTTTTCAGTCCTTCATAAAAATTAACACGTGGCAATTCTACCTTAAATGTTTTTGCTAAGTCTTTTGTCAATGTTGCTTGTAAGTCCTTATCGATCATTAAAACTTTTAAATTAAATTTGTCTGTCAAGTAAGCAAACATAGTCGATAATTTTGACTTTCCAACACCACCTTTAAAATAATTGTTTAAGATAACAATCGCTTCATTTTTACTGTTTAAAATACGTCTTAATTCTTCAAGTATTTTGAGTTCTTCCTTCTCCATAACTACGCCCCATTCTTTTTTTGTATAGTAATATTGTATCATTAGGAATCACAAATCACAAGTGATTTGTGATTAATCACTTGTGATTTGTGATAAGTGATTTGTGATTAATATATAAAAGCCCTCTTTAAAGGGCTTTTATGCTTATTTTGAAAAAGAGATAAAATCAATATATCCCTTTTCTCCGATTTTTACAACGGCATTGTAGGACTTTCTATCTTTCGTTTTGATTCCTTTTACCAGGGTTTCTTTTCCCTCTAGTAATTCTTTTACATTTGTTTTGGTGAGTTTTTTCTTTCTAAAATGTTCAGCTAAAGTGAAGGTACATTCAGGATAATTTGAACAACCATAAAACGATTTTTTTAATACAATATTGTTGCCACACTTAGGACATTTTCCTACAAGGGGTCCCGAGCGCTTAGTGGGAATTTGTACCCCTTATCGATACAAATTCCCCGTAGGCGCTAGGGACCTCTTTAGCTCCTTGGAAGCTGTCAGTAGTATACCTAATAATTTATCTACATTCCCTTTAGTAACGTGTAACTTTCCAAATTTACAAAAGCGACTCATAGAATTATTTCCTCCCGTTAAATAATAGATAACTATTAAAAATAGACAATACTTGCTCATAAGTAACGGTACTTAAATTGTTTACTTTGGCGTGTTTCATTGCTTGATGAAACTGATTTTTAGTAAACAGTTGACGATATTCTCGATTGACCCATTTTGAAACAAAGTACGTATATAGCTTCCAATATTTATCTGGAACATCTGTGGTATGGCGGGTAAGTTTTATTAAGACACTGTTTACTTTTGGTTTAGGATGAAAGCATTCCGCTGGCAGCTTAAGCAATTGCTGAATCGAGACTTGAGTGTGCAAGAGCAACCCTAGTGTTCGGTGAATATCCAAGGTACGCTTGTAGAATCCTTCTTCAACAATCAGATAGATGTCAGACGCATGGCTTTCAAAAACCACTTTTTTAATAATTTGTGTGCTTAAATGGTAAGGAATACTCCCAACAATTTTATACCTCTGTTTGTTAGGGAATTGAAACTGTAGAATATCTTGGTGAATTAAAGTGACACGAGTATTCAGTTTTAATTTTTCTGACGATAAGTTGAATAGATGACTGTCTAATTCAATAGACGTTACCTGTTTACTTATTTTAGCCAGTTTCGTCGTTAAATGCCCTTTACCTGTTCCAATTTCGTAAACGGTATCGGTTTCTTTTAAATTCAATTGTTTTATTATTTGGTTGAGTACTTTTTCACTCGTTAAAAAGTTTTGAGAATATTTTATATTTTTGTTCATGTAATCACTCCTTCTTAATTACAAATTTTTAGCATCTAATTTAACTTCAATTCCTATTATACAAAATTTTAAGATACTGCACTATCAACACACTCTTAAGTTTGCTTCTAAGTCTTATTTCCATAACTTCTTTCATTTGGGAATAATTCAAGCTGGCGAATCATATAATGTGTACTTGGAATGTAATCAAAATAAAACAATAGTGCTAGATATAAACTCCATGGAATTGGGCGTGTCCGATTTTCGTAGGCACTATAAGTTTGTCGTGAAATACCAACAGCCGAAGCAATTTCTTCTTGTGATGCACCAACTTTTCCTCTGAGTGCGGGTAACTCAATCGCCAATTGAGTGGCCAAGTTCTCTTTCTCATCTTTACTAAAATTCCAAAACTGCTTATAAGCATCTCGCCCTACAAATTGAATCAATAAATCTCCTCCTGGGTATACTCTTTCGTAGAGTACATTACTCCACGAAAAAACACCGCCAAACACTGAAAACTCAGCATTATTTGACGGTGTTGACAATTTATTTGACGGCTAATAAATCAGAAAGCCGTTGCATATTTTCTCTTTTTAAATCCATGGATGGGTGTACATAGCGATTCATTGTAATATTCACGCTGGCATGACCCAATATTTCGCTGAGACTTTTTACATCGAATCCAAGCTCTATGCACCTTGTAGCAAATGTATGACGTAACGAGTGATAATTTGCGGAGGTGATTCCGCTGTTTTTCAATACCTTCTTAAAATGATTTTGCATGGTTCTTGGTTCTAATGGATTCTGATCGCTATTGGTTAGGATGTAGCCAGTAGAAGAAGCTTTGTGTGCTGTAAGAATAGTCATTAAGCCATGGGGTACTGGAATAGTACGGATGGAGCAAGCACTTTTTGGTGTGGTAACAACAATCCTTGTCTTGTATTCACTGTTGGTTCTATCTTGGATTCTCTGGAGCGTTTGATGCACGTGGATTGTGTAATCTGAGAATGAAACATCTTCCCATCGTAACGCACAAATTTCACCTACTCTGAGACCAGTGAATAAACATACTAATATACCAATATTGCAGGAATCAAGATTAGAATACAAGTATTGGCATAATTTTTCCTGTTCAGCACGACTCAAAACTCTCATTTCCTTCGTTTGACGTTTTATCTGTATAGATCGTGCGTCACAAGAAATGGCTTTCCCGTTTCGGGTGGCAAATTGTAAGACATTTCGAATTAGAGATAAAATATCTGAAACAGTTTTAGAGGAAAGTCCATTCTCCTTTAATCCACCAGAAACAAGGAAAAAATTACACTGCGTTTCAATAAACTCGTGTGTTATATCACGCAATTGTTTGCTTCCGAACACAGGAAGTATATACGAGCTGAGAAGATTCCTATATTTGTTGCTTGTAGATTCCTTCACTTTAGGACATATAGCTTGAAACCATTCCATAGCAACCTGTTCAAATTGATCTGAGCTAATTTCTGGATCGACAGTGACAGAATTACTCGTGCACGAACTTTGACTGATAAGTTTTGCCTTGACTTCTCGATATGACTTTGCATAAACATAACCGTAATTGGCTTTGCCTGTAGAAGATCGGGACTTAATGTATCTTCCTTCCCATCTGCCGTCTTTCCTTTTGTAAATATTTTCTCCTTTTCGTGCCATAAGGTACACCTCCTTCAATATGACTATAATTCTGACGGCAAATTGTGACTTTGGAACTTTCTAAGATGGATTTTTGTGCAAAACCTCGTGTTTTATGTCCCTAACATATTGACAAACAGTGCGACAATTTGTAAAATAAAGATATAAACTAAAAAAAACAGAGAAGAATGCGATTCGTGGAGTAATGTACTCTACGAATTTTTTATTTTAAAGAACCTCAAGATAGCTCATATTGTCGTCTTGGGGTTCTTTTCATTCTATCATTTAATGCAATCTGCCTATAAAATTTTATCATATTGCATTTATAAATGCAACTTGCACCCGATGTTGGTTGTTGAGATTTTTGGTACATTTTATAATGTATAGCAGAATCATACACAGCATGGAGGTGATTGAAACGCAACCGGAAATTGATTACGTTAAGATTGGTCAGCGCATTAGAGCTGCCCGACTGGAAAAGGGTTATAGTCAGGCTGATTTGGGTGCGTTGGTTGGTTGCTCGAACAATCATATGAGCCATGTTGAAGTTGGACAGACGAAAGTTTCTTTGGCAATGCTTCTAAAACTGGCATTCGTCTTGGAAAAGAACTTTGACTATTTTTTACTGGATACCCCATATGCAAAATGCGACAGCATCATTGATAATGAGATTGCTGCAAAACTGAAAAAGTGTAATGTAACAACATTGATAACCGTAGGAAAGTTGATTGATGTCTTGATTGACCAGCAAGAGATGATAAAAAAAGCGGAGCTTGATTGATATAATGAAAAAGAAGCCCATTGACGGTACAGAGTGAACTGCTATGGGGTTCTTTTTTGCAGCACAATATACTGATTCTTTAAGAAGCAAAAAGTCCACCAGTCATGATGCACTACGCATCGTACTGGTGGACTTTTTCTGTAAAGATATAAAAATAGATATTCATATATCGCCATAACCAATGTCGTTATCGTAGGCATGAAGATCTTCTTTCAGGAAATCTGCTTTACGAATATACATCGAATTTACCAGCTCTCCTTTTTCGTGGAGCAGGCTGAATTTGTAGTCTAATAATGCTGCCGGTACATAGAGCATTTTAGCCGTTTCAAAAAATGTGTGTTCCGAAAGGCATTCCAGGACTTTCCCATCTTCTAACAGAAGCTCCGCCGCAAAGAAGTTTGCTTCATTTTCTTCGATTGATCTATCATCAAAAACTTCCATTTCTTGAAAGCCGTGCATCATAGCGATTTTTGTATGCAGGACAGCGTGTCCTAATTCATGTGCGACTAATATACGCTCCAGGATACCGTTCACATTGTGATCTATCACGATATTCTTTTGTCTGGACTGGTAATAGAAGAAGCCCTTCAATTTCTTCTGTAAATCGTAATAGTGGATTTTGATACCTAACAGCTGACATAGCTCGTAAGGGTCTCTGGTGTGATATTTTCGCACAAGCTTATCGACAGTTTCAATGATATGCTCTGCCGTTTTCATTTGCTTCACCTCCGAATCGCACACAGAAAACATATTCTGTGCTTGAGGATTTTACTCTTTATCTTTATGCTTTCTGTATTTCTTCGGAGTGTACTTTTCCCGTGCTGTTTTCTTAGAGTCCATATAAACTGACATAATCGCCTGGAAGAATACATCTTTTGCGTCCTCGTCCAATTCTCCACCGGCAAACAGAGAATTTACACGACCCAACACTTCCTGAGCTTCTTTTGCTCCTTTTGAACCGAAGTTTTCCTTTGCCTCTAAAATAAACATATCCTGATCTATATGGCTCTGGCTATCCGTTTCAGATTCGTCCAAAAGATAGGACACAGAGATATGCAGTGCTTCAGCAAGTTTTCTGATGTTGCTTTTTCTGGGGAGTGTTCCGAGCTGCTCATAGGTGTAAAGGGATCTTTCGGAAATGCCGGTCATCTGGGCAAGCTCCGTTTGAGATAGGTTCATAGCCAAACGAGCTTCTTTAATTTTTTCTCCAAATGTCATGGTAGTATCCTTCCTTTCAAAAAATATTTATTCGTAACTTCCGATTATTTGTTGACAAACTTCTGGAAAATGCTATAATAAGAATCATAACAGAAGTTTTAATTCCACTTAATTATATATCGGAACTTTTATAAAGTCAAGAACTTCCGATTTCACTTCTGTTATTTTAATCAAATATCGGAAGTTATAGTCATTCTTGTCCCATGGTATTTGTTTCCCTTTAGCCAAGTGACAGGAGTTAGAAAGGAATTCTTATTTTATGGATTAGGCTGAAAGGAGATTCTGAATGAGCAGATATAATACACAGGTATTAAGCAGTATTCGAATGCTTTGCCGGATGCAGAACATTGACGAGAAGGTTCTGTATGAAAGAGCAAAGCTGATTTTATCCATATATCGAGAGGTGTGCTGGTCTACCATTGATCGTGCGAATGATGTATGTGATACCCTTATTTGTACTTACGGTGACAGCTTAGATGGTGCATTGATTTATCTGGAGAACTTTGCTCCGGATGAAGCGAGAGAACGATTTGAAGAACGCATTCGCAGCTTATTTGAGACAAAGTGGATCATTGAACTGGTAGATATGGCTATGTTGAAAATCAGAGAATATCCAGATAAAGGCGCTCTGTACTGTGAGATTATCTCAAAGGCATATCTCAACCGCTTCAAGTACAGGGAATCAGAAATGCTGGAGGTTTTGAATATGGAACGCAGCACCTACTATGACCGAAAGAAAGAAGCGATACTGTTATTTGGTCTGTCACTTTGGGGAACAGCCATTCCTAAATTGAAAGATTTCCTGGAAAGTGCCCGGGAGGAAGAAGCATTGTGTTATTGTGAATGCTAAGACAGGATTTTAGTCCGACTAAAATCCGATGAAAATACGACGGTTCCCCTACTGAAAGTCCGACTTGTCCAGTGTTAAAATGGCTATGCTGGGAGATAGCGGCATAAAATTGAATAGAGAGAGTTACGCCTCGTGCCTGTAATGGGTACGGGGCTTTTTTTATACCTGCCTATTTTCCCCCATAATTAACACAAAGGCATGAACGAGAGCTTGGAGTAATTTACTCCGGCTCTTTTTTTATGCCTGCAAGGAGGACAGGCAGATGGCAAAGGGTATTGAGAATCGGGCACGATCTCCTCCCGCTGTTTTTGATTTTGCAACTTCACAAATTCAAAAACACGGAGGAACGAAAATGTATTACGACTTGGTTGAAAGCGGAAAAAGAATTAAAGCCTTGAGAAAGGAACATGGGCTTACACAGGAACAGCTTGCGGAGCAGTTAGGTGTTGCCGCAAACACCATTGCACGAATTGAAACCGGCAACAGAGGTATCTCTATTGATTTGGCAATCGAACTGGTTGTGCGCTTTGAGACAACCCTTGATTACATATTTTTAGGTCGTGAATAACCTCAAAACTATACCTACGAGGCAATAAAAACTTGCATGAGGAACAGGTACAATTTAGATACAGCCAAAGAAAATCGGCTGCTTGATCCTTGAAAACTGAATACACAGTCATCGAATACGTTCCTGTTGCCGGTGCGAGAGCATCAGCCACATCAGCGGTACGCCGAGACGTATCGGATAGAGAAACAGAACGACTTTCTTCTATAAATTAAGCGCTTGTCTCTCTCCCGATGCCAGCGATCAATACTGGCTTGTAAATATTGGGTTGCTCCCAATACGGCCATGAAAGCAACAGGATTAAAGATACTTCTCTACGGAGCTGGCGGAGAACCCGGCAGAGGTTAGATTCCTATGGAACTGATTCGCAATCAGTCGTTCGGTGATTCCCTGAGGGCGTAAGCCCTCTTTCCCAGGGGTGCGTGGCAAATATGGGACACATAGACTTTTGGACTGACTGCCTGATTCCTTTCTGGCAGTCAGTTATTACATAGCCAACGAAAGGAGGTCATGGCACATGATGAAAGAAAATTGGGTATATTGCCGTGGTGATATTTATTGCGCCAAGCTGGACCCGGTAGTTGGGTCGGAACAAGGCGGCATCCGTCCGGTTATCGTCATTCAGAACGATACCGGTAATAAACACGCTCCCACATTGATTGTGGCAACGGTCACCACCAGAATCCATAAGAAAGCGAATATGCCGACGCACTTTGTTATTTACGACAATCCTGCATTCAAAGAAGCGTCCGTTGTTCAGCTGGAACAGATTCGTACCATTGATAAAAGCAGGATTGATAATTACTTAGGTAAGGTAACGCCCCGTGAAATGGTAGCGATTGAGAAAGCCTTATCTGTCAGCCTGGCAATGGAACAGCTGAAAAAGCGTTCCCCAAAACATAAAGCAAAGAGAGCGAAGGAGTGAACATAAATGTTTGAAGAAAGAATCGCTGCCATGAATCAGCGCACCGAAGAAGCGATGGCTGCTAACGCAGTTCAGTTTGATAAGAGAACCTATACGGTTGATGAGATTCAGGATATTCTGGGCATCAGCAGAACCAGCGCATACAACCTTGTGAAAAAGAAAGTTTTCCATAGCGTCCGCATCGGTGGCAGTATCAGAATCTCCAAAAAGAGTTTTGATGAGTGGTTGGATCATCAAATGTAAAATTTGTCAAGGGCGTCGTACAACCCGGCGACAAACTTCAAAACATATTGAGAGTTCGATAAAATGTAGCCATGACAAGAAACACATGGCTACATTTTTTACATAGGAGGTTGTACGATGGCGGAAATGAGAAAACGCACGAGTATGTCTGTTCTGGAAATGGGCAGGATGCTCGGTCTTGGTAAAACGGAGTCATACTGGCTCATTAAGAAGAATTACTTCAAAACCATTCTTGTCGGCAACACCATGAGGGTGATGATCGACAGCTTTGAAGAATGGTATGCCAATCAGTTCAAATACCAGAAGGTCGATGGAACCCCTCCCGGCGAGGAATTGAAGAAAACTACATATTCAATGGAGGAGCTTGGACAGCGCCTTGGGCTGAAAGAAGCGACTGCTTACGAACTGGTTGCCAAAGGGCATTTTGATGTGGTCGATGTCCTGGGCAAGCGCAGAGTGACAAAGGAGAGCTTTGAAAGATGGTATGCTTCTCAAACCGATTACCGCACGGTAGAGGATCAGGAACTGGATGCAGATATTATGGCATCCACCTACGGTCTGCCGGAAATGGCAAGAATGCTTGGGGTACATCGTCAGACCATTTACTATATCGTTGCCAATGAAGATTTTGAGCTTATCAAGGTTGGCAGGTATAAGCGAGCTACCAAAGAGAGCTTTGAAAAATGGTATCACAATCAGACCCGCTACCAGTTAGCGGAAGATAGACAGGAAAGGAGCTGATTACATGGCATCTATCGTTAAGAGAAAAAAGAAGTATTCTGTGGTTTATACATACACCGATGAGAACGGCAACAAGCGTCAGAAGTGGGAAACCTTTGAAACGAATGCCGAAGCAAAGAAAAGGAAGTTGCAGGTTGAATATGAGCAGGAGTCCGGAACCTTTATTCCCCCTTCTGCTAAAACCGTCAATGATCTTTTGGATGAGTATATGTCAATCTATGGTGTGAACACCTGGGCGATGTCTACCTATGAAAGCAGAAAGAGCCTGATTGCAAACTATATTCGTCCCCTCATCGGTGATATGAAGCTGGAGGATGTCACGCCGAGAATCATGGACAAGTATTACCGAGATTTGCTTTCTGTCAAAGCGGTTTCTTCTAAGTATGTAAAAGCCCGTACAGAATATCTGACTCCGCATACTGTCCGAGAGGTTCACAAGACATTGCGAAATGCTTTCAATCAAGCGGTCAAGTGGGAATTGATGACCAGAAACCCTGTGGAGCACGCTACGCTGCCGAAAGAAGAACACAAGACCAGGGATATCTGGACAGCAGAAGTGCTCCAGAAGGCTCTGGAAGCCTGTGACGATGATATTCTTCGTCTGGCTATTAACCTTGCCTTCTCCTGTTCCCTGCGAATGGGCGAGCTTCTGGGGCTTACCTGGGACTGTATTGACATTTCCCCCACCAGTATTGAACTTGGTCAGGCAAGCATCTTCGTTGAAAAGGAGTTGCAGAGAGTAAATCGTGAAGCGATGGCAGATCTGGACGGTAAGGACATCATGTTCAAGTTCCCACCGACCTTCGCCAGTACGCATACCGCATTGGTTCTCAAAACTCCTAAGACCAAAACAAGTGTCCGCAAGGTGTTCTTACCGAAAACCGTAGCGGAAATGTTGGTACAGCGAAAGGCTGACATCGAAGAACTGAAAGACCTTTTCGGTGACGAGTTCGTAGACTTCAATCTGGTTTTCTGTTCTTCCAATGGCAAGCCGATTGAGGGGCAGGTTATCAACCGTGCTTTCAATAAGCTGATTGAGGAGAAGGGACTGCCGAAAGTGGTTTTCCATAGTCTCCGACATTCCAGTATCACTTACAAGCTGAAGCTGAACGGCGGCGATATGAAATCCGTTCAAGGCGATTCCGGTCATGCACAGGTCAAGATGGTAGCGGATGTTTACTCCCATATCATCGACGATGACCGCAGACTGAACGCTGAAAGAATGGAAGCTGCGTTCTACTCAGGCAGACAGGCAACGCCTGAGCCGGTTCAACCAGCCGCAACGGAAAGCTCCGCTGATGATAAAGAACTTCTTCTGAAGCTTCTGCAAAATCCGGAAATGGCAGCACTCCTGAAGTCGCTGGCAAAAACATTATAGTAACTGCAAGGGCAGATCCTTTTACATAGCTACAATAGCTGTAAAAGGGTCTGCCCTTATTTTTTTGTTATGGAGGTCAACGAGTATGGATAGAATCTTTATGGACGAGTATTACGAGCATCTGAGAGCTGACAATATCGAGGCATTTTCCAAGGAAAGGAACGACGAATATGTTGGCAGAGCTGAGGAATACAAAGCAGCAAAGTCGGCATTGCTTGAAGGATTGGGACTTGAGCATTTGTTTGACCATAGCCATGAACTGACTCCGAAAGAGAAAGAAATATGGATGCTGTTCGATAGGGTTGATGTAGCAGAGCTTCTTGCAAGGGATGCTTTTGCCAAGGGTGCTTATATGCTCGGCGCTGAGGATAGAGAGATTATGCTGAAATAAAAAAAGACCTGCTTCGGCGGGTCTAAATTACATAGAATCATTGAGTCTGAAAAACCTTTGAAATTCTTAATAATTCTGGTTGAAAAATTCATTTTGAAATGATATATAAAACAGACTGAAATCTGTGTCTAAGGACACCCGCACCCTCACACGAGAATGAATAGGATTTCCTATCATTTCGCATCACGAGAAGTTACATAGTGACATTTACTTGCACTTGCAACGTCCACCAAAAATCGAAAGACTTGCTAATTTCGAGCCAATCGGACGGTGTAAAATCCCTCTGAATTAGCTATCACAGCGTAGTATCAGATGGGATTTGAAATGCTGAAAAACCTTGTATTTCCAAGCATTTTTAAGCATTAGATGCCACTTCCCGATGTCGTATCGGGTCTACTCCTAAGCGGAATGTAGTGCGTTCGAGTCGCGCCAGGGGTGCCACGTCGGAGCAAGCTTTGTATCGCTTGCTCCGGCTTTTTTATTCTCTTACAGAAAGGATGGGGTTCCCGCCATGCACGATCAGAACATCTATGATAATGAGGTCTTTTTTGAGGGTTACCGGAAGTTGCGGGAGCAGCCATCCGCTGCCAATCACCTTGTGGAAAAACCGGCGCTCTTTTCCCTCTGCCCAAACCTGTCCGGCAAGCGGGTCTTGGACCTGGGCTGCGGTTACGGGGAGAATTGCAGGGAATTTCTGCATCTGGGCGCGTCTCATGTGACGGGTCTGGACCTCTCCGAAAAAATGCTCCAGATTGCAAAGGCGGAAAATAACGCTGAACGCATCTCCTTTGTCCGCATGAGTATGAGCGACCTCTCCGCTCTGGATGGCACGTTTGACGTGGTGTTCAGTTCCCTCGCTGTACATTATGTGGAGGATTTTGACCAGCTGCTCGCTCAGATCCACCGGCTGTTGGCCGACGGTGGAATCTTTCTCTTCTCCCAGGAGCATCCCTTTACGACGGCCCTGCGGAAGGGTCCGCGCTGGTCCCAGAATGAGGACGGAACCATCAACCACTATAATTTGAGCGATTACGGCATTCCCGGTATTCGGACCACCACCTGGATCGTGGACGGTGTCATCAAATACCACCGCACCTTTTCCGACATCGTCAACGCCCTTTCGACCGCCGGTTTTCAGCTGGAGCAAATGCTGGAGCCGCTGCCCGGGGCAGATATTCTGGCACAATATCCCGCCTATCAAAAGTGTTATCATAAGCCGGACTTTTTATTGGTCCGTGCGAAAAAGTGTTGCGTATGATTGCAGTATAGCCGGACAGATTCTCGCTCCGCTCCCCGGCTTCTACTTGCACAATCCCGCAGCCTTGCCTATAATGAGTCTGACCCCATGGAAACAATACTACCATCATCATGGACGAATGGAGGCAGTACGATGTATCAAATCTCTAATTTTTTGGATAACGACGACGTTGCCGTCCTCTCGGCACTGGGCCCTTTCCAGGTCATCGAGTATCAGCGGGACCTGAGCGTAACCCCCAATTCCGCCATGCAGGCCTATTACTGCGCCCAGATGAATGTGAAAAAACGCCAGCTGGTATGTGATCTGAGCAAGGCCAATGTCACCATCCAGGCTGGCGCCATGCAGTGGATGCTGGGCAATGTGAATGCCACCACCGGCATCAAAGGCGTGACCGATCTGCTGGGAAAGGCCATGCGCGGCAAGGCCAGCGGCGAATCCACTATCAAACCCGAGTATACCGGCGATGGCCTTTTGGTCCTGGAGCCCACCTATAAGCACCTTCTTCTGCTGGACTGCGCCGACTGGGGCGGCAGCGTGGTGCTGGACGACGGTCTCTTCCTGGCCTGTGACAGCAATCTCAAGCACAAGGCTGTCATGCGCTCCAACTTCTCCTCGGCGGTGGCCGGTGGGGAAGGCCTCTTTAACCTGAGCCTCAATGGAAGCGGCACCTTCTGTATCGAGTCTGATTGCCCCCGGGAGGAGCTGGTTGAGATCACCCTCCAGAACGACGTCCTCAAGATCGACGGCAACTATGCCATCGCCTGGAGCGGCAGCCTCGACTTTACGGTGGAGCGCTCCGGAAAGAGCCTGATCGGTTCGGCCGCCTCCGGGGAAGGTCTGGTCAACGTCTACCGCGGCACCGGCAAAGTTCTTATGATGCCTACCGCAAAAATGCCCAATATCTGATCGCTTCACCGCCCCGGGCGGCTGAGCGGGGAAGGAGAACCCCTATGTCCCATATTATCGAGATAACCGATCTCAGCGCGCCGGAACTGGCGGTCTTTGCCCACCTCACCGAGGCCCAGCTGCGCAACCGGTTGGAGCCGGAGCAGGGCGTCTTCATTGCGGAGAGCCCCAAGGTCATCCGGCGGGCCCTGGACGGCGGGTGTGAGCCCCTCGCCCTCCTTATGGAGCGGCGCCATCTCACCGGACAGGGGCAGGAACTTCTGGAGCGCTGTCCCCAGATCCCGGTGTATACCGCCGACCGGGAGGTGCTGGCCCAGCTGACCGGCTACACCCTCACGCGGGGAATCCTGTGCGCCATGCGCCGTCCCTGGCAGGCAGAGGTGGAAACCCTGTGCGCCGACGCCCGCCGGATCGCCGTGCTGGAGGGGATCGTGGACAGCACCAACATCGGCGCCATTTTCCGCTCGGCCGCCGCGCTCCACATGGACGCGGTGCTGCTCACCCCCACCTGCTGCGACCCCCTCTGCCGCCGGGCCGCCCGGGTGAGCATGGGCACGGTCTTTCAGGTCCCCTGGACGTACATCGGCAGCGACTACACCCACTGGCCCCACCCCGGTTTGGAGCGTCTGAAGGCGCTTGGCTTCCGCACCGCCGCCATGGCCCTGAGTAACCGGTCCGTGAGCATTGAGGACCCCGCGCTCATGGCGGAGGAACGTCTGGCCATCATTCTGGGTACCGAGGGGGACGGCCTGGCCGCCGAGACCATTGCCCACTGTGACTACACCGTCCGTATTCCCATGGCTCACGGGGTGGACTCCCTGAATGTGGCGGCCGCCAGCGCGGTGGCCTTCTGGCAGCTACGCGCCCGCTGACCGGCGCTCCCGTTTTCCAACCATCCCATCGTATAAAAAAGGTCTCTGCACTTGCGTTCTGTGCAGAGACCTTTTTTCTTATTCCCGTTCTCTGGCCGCCTGTTCTACTCCGGCCAGCTGCCGGGAGAGGCCGTGGGCACTGGCGAGATAGCGGCCCAGTACATAGCCCAGGTCGCCCTCCTCCATTCCCGCCTCCAGCGAGAGGGCGTCCAGCGGTGGCCCCGGCCGGTCCATTTCCACACAGAGGGTACGGGCCAGCCGGTTCAGCCCCTGCCCCTGCTCCGGCGGGATAGCTCCCGCCTGGAGGAGATAGTGTACCTGCTCCAGCTCTGAGAACATATTCCACAGCGTGAGCAGAAGCGTACTGGCCTCTGTCCGCTCCTCCCCCTGGGGCAGTGTAAGGACGTAGCCCATGGCCGCGTCGTAGACCAGGTGGAACTCGGTCAGAATCTCACTGGAGAAAGCCGGGTCTACCCGCCCGCCCAGTCCCTGTGAGACCATATCCCAGTAGGTGGCGTGGAGGTGCGTCAGTGTGTGGAGATTGCTGCGGAACTGCTTCTCCCGCCGGGTGGGGACAAAGAAACGGTTGATCACCAGCACCAGCAGCACCGCCAGCAGCAGATAGAAGATCCGCAGACCGATGGCCACGGTGTCCTCCATGGTCAGGGAGGCCATGGTCACCGCAAAGGCCGTGGAGAAGATGGGGTGGACCCAGGTCCCGGGGGTGCAGCAGTACATAAGGGAGATCATCACAAAGGAAAAGACAAAGACACCAGGCACACCGGGCAGAAGGGGATAGACCACAAAGACCAGCAGACAGCCCAGGGCCGTGCCGATGGGCCGGGTGACCATCCGGTGGGCGCTCTCCTCATAGCTGGGCTGAATCAGAAGAAACGCATGGAGGGGGAACCAGTAGGTGTGTTCAAAGTCCCACAGGAGGCTGATGGTACAACTCACCGTCAGCACCACCGAAAGCCGCAGGGCAAAGCGCATCTCAAACCGCTCCAGGGAAAACCGCTCCCGCAGGCGGCGCCACAGTTCTCTTCCGCCCCCTCCTCGCCAGAGCGGGTGCCGGACCGGTCGGACCTCCCGCCAGTGCCGGAGCAGGAGGAGCATGCGGTGGAGAAAGCTCCGGTAAAAAATGCGCAGGCGCCCCTCGGGCAGAGGGGTATCGGCCAGCATGGCCTGGATCTGTTCCGCCACCGCGGCACGCTCCTCCGCGGTCTGGGCAGCACGCACGGCCCGGACCAGTCCGGCCAAGCCCTCCAGCGCCTCCCGCCGCTCCGGGGGAAGGACCTCCTCCTGCCAGGCCGCGTCGGACACCAGGTAGACTGCCCGCTGGAATAAGATCGCAAACATATTGTAAAAGAGTTTTTGGGGATCAGAGGATCCCGGGAGACGGTGGTTGCGGTATCCCATGCGGTGGAAGCTCTGTTCCAGCCCATACAGCTCCTTGCGCACCTCGTCGCTCCCGCCTTCCTCCGCCATGCGCTTGAGCAGAGCGGCCAGACGGTCCAAACTCTCTCCCACACTGTCCCGCTTTTTTTCCGTCCGGCCCCGCCACCATCCATAGCCCGCCAGGGCCAGAATGAGGGCCGCCGTACAGGCCGCCACCGCCAGAAGCTGTGTCCCCATCTCCTCCGGCGCAGGCGGCCGGAGCTCCAGAAACACAAAGGTCATGGCATAGCCGATATACCCCTTGGGCGCAAACTGGCTGCTCTGAAAAAAGACCAGCAGAAAGGGCACACTGAGATTCAGCAGTACACACAGCCATCCGCTCCTGGTGGCCACCATGGCCAATACGCACAGCAGCATGCACATGAAAAACAGGCGGACATAGTCGCCCAGTGTATGTTCCCGGTTGCGGCGCACCTGAAACAGGGTGGTCGTTCCAGACACTGCCATGGCATAGGCGCTGCCAAAGCAGACCGTGATCATCAAAAACAGCGCGATAAAAAAGAATACGGTGGGTCTGGCGCCCTTCCAGCGGCTCCGAAAGAGCTTGACCCCCTCACTCCATCGCAATCGCACCGGTAAATTTCCGTCCTTCATGCTTTCTCTCCTCTCCCGGCACGCGATCCTTTCTATCTTATCATACCACGCCGCTTTCCAGAGGAAAAGAGCGGGGTTTTGGGGGGCGGCGGGCATGGAGGCGGCTCTTTTCGGGGATGATAGCAGGAGAACCACCGCTTTGCACAAAAATAGCCTCTGATTTTTGGCGCCTTGACTGACTGAAAACGATTGTTTAAGATTGAAATTGATTGTAATTCTGCTATAATAGCATCAAGCAATAAAAACAAATCATTTCAGATCAAAAAGGAGGGTCTGCTATGTTGGCGGAAGAGCGGTTGGCCGCCATTGTCGCCGCAGTGGAGCAGCGGGGCGCCGCTACGGTGGCCCAGCTCTGTGAGGCCACCGGGGCCTCTGAGGCCACGATCCGGCGGGATCTGAACCTGCTGGACCGGCAGGGCAAGGTGAGCAAGGTCCACGGCGGGGCCGTCGCGGTGGGAGGACAGTTTGACCCGGAAGAGCCAGATCTCTCCACCAAGTCTCTGCTCCACATTGAGGAAAAGGCATCCATCGGACGGTACGCCGCCTCGCTGGTGTACGACGACGACTTTGTCTTTCTGGACGCGGGCACAACCACCCTGGCCATGGCCAACTGTCTGGGCCAGTCCGGCGCCACCTTTGTCACCACCAGCATCGCCTGTGCCCGCCGTCTGAGCGAGCTGGGCCGCAAGGTCTACATGGTGGGCGGCAGGCTCAAGCTGGGCACCGAGGCCATCGTGGGCGCGGAGGCCATTGCCGCACTGGAGCGCTACAACTTCACCAAGGCCTTTCTGGGAATCAACGGCATTGCCCTCCGGCAGGGATGCACTACCCCCGACGCAGAGGAGGCCGCAGTCAAGACCCGGGCGGCAGAGCAGGCCTACCTCACCTATGTGCTGGCCGACTCCAGCAAATTCGGCAAGGTGACGGCGGTGACCGTCCGTCCTCTCAGCCAGGTCTGTATCATCACCGACACGCTGCCCGACGAGAGCTTCCGCGCCCATGCCGTCATCAAGGAAGTAGGAGAAACGCACCTATGATCTACACCGTCACCTTTAATCCGGCCATCGACTATGTGGTCCGCATGGACCGTCTGGAGCCGGGAAGCATCAACCGCGCCAGCCAGGAGCTGATCCAGTTCGGCGGCAAAGGCATCAATGTCTCCACCGTCCTGGGCAATTTGGGAACGGAGAGCGTCGCTCTGGGTTTTCTGGCCGGGTTTACCGGCCGGGCCATTGAGGCCGGCCTCTCCGCCGCAGGAGTACGCACAGACTTTATCCACCTGCCGGAGGGATTCACCCGGATCAATGTCAAGATCAAGGCGGGGGAGGAGACCGAGCTCAACGGCCGGGGACCCGCCATTCCCCCGGAGGCGCTGGAGGCCCTGTTCCGCAAGCTCGATGCGCTGACCGGCGGGGATATTCTGGTACTGGCCGGTTCCATTCCCGCCTCCCTGCCCAGTGACATCTACGAGCGCATTCTGGAACGGCTGGATGGCCGGGGCATCTCGGCCGTCGTCGACGCCGAGGGCGATCTGCTGGCCAACGTGCTCAAATACCGTCCCTTCCTCATCAAGCCCAATCGACTGGAGCTGGGCGGTATGTTCGGACAGACCCTGGAGACACTGGACGAGGTCCGCGCCTGCGCCGCCAAACTTCAGGAGCGGGGCGCCCGAAATGTGCTGGTCTCCATGGCAGGGGATGGGGCCATCCTTCTGGATGAGACCGGCCGCTTCCACCAGGCCCCGGCAGCCCGGGGCACCGTACGCAACTCCGTGGGAGCGGGTGACTCCATGGTCGCCGGTTTCCTGGCCGGATGGCTTGATTCGGGCCAATATGAGTCCGCCCTGCGCCTTGGGACGGCCGCCGGCGGGGCCACCGCCTTCTCCGACGGTCTTGCCTCCCGGGACGCGGTCGAGGCCGTCCTCCGTACCCTCTGAGCATTGTTTCTTCAAACCTGATTTGAAAGGATGAGAGTCATGCGCATCACCGACCTTCTGCGCGCCGAGAGCATTCAGCTCAACGCGTCGCCTGCCGATAAGGCCGCCGCAGTGGACCTGCTGGTGGCCCTGCACAGCAAGGCGGGCAATCTGACCGACCAGGCCCTCTATAAAAAGGACATTCTGGCCCGGGAAGAACAGAGCACCACGGCCATCGGCTGCGGGATCGCCGTCCCTCACGCCAAGAGCGCCGCGGTCAAGCGGCCCGGCCTCGCGGCCATCACCGTTCCCGGCGGCGTGGATTATGACGCCCCGGACGGCCAGCCCTCCACCCTCTTCTTTATGATCGCGGCCCCCAAGGACGGGGGAGACACCCACCTGGAGATCCTCTCCCGGCTGATGGTCATGCTGATGGACGAGACCTTCTGTCAGCGCCTGCTCTCCGCCGGGGATGTGACGGAATTCCTGGCCTGCATCGACCAGCAGGAGGCCGAGAAGTATCCCGATGAGGTGCCCGCTCCCGCATCGGCTCCGGAGCAGGCGCAGGAGCAGGGCTACCGCATCGTGGCGGTCACCGCCTGCCCCACCGGCATCGCACACACCTATATGGCCGCCGAAGCGCTGGAGAAAAAGGGAACCGAAATCGGCATTCCCCTCAAGGCGGAGACCCAGGGCTCCGGCGGAGCCAAAAACATCCTGACCCGGGACGAGATCGCCGGGGCGGATGCGGTCATCATCGCCGCGGACAAAGAGGTGGACCTGAGCCGCTTTGACGGCAAGCATGTTCTCCGGGTACCCGTGGCAGAGGGCATCCACCACCCGGAGGAGCTCATCCGAAAGGCCCCCGACGCCCCCATCTACCACCACACCGGCGCCGTCGTCCAGGAGGAGATCCGGGAGAGCCTGGGCCGCAAGCTCTATAAGCAGCTCATGAACGGCGTGTCCCATATGCTGCCCTTTGTCATCGGCGGCGGCATTCTCATCGCCCTGGCCTTCCTGCTGGACGATCCCTCCATTGACTACGCCAACTTCGGTACGAACACCCCGCTGGCCGCCTGGTTCAAGAACATCGGCGGAGTTGCCTTCAACTTCATGCTGCCCATTCTGGCCGGCTATATCGCCATGGCCATTGCCGACCGGCCCGGTCTGATGGTGGGCTTTGTGGGCGGTTCGCTGGCCGTATCGGGCGCCACCTTCCTGCAGCCCGGCGGCGGCTCCATTTCCGCCGGATTCCTGGGCGCCCTCATCGCCGGCTTTGCCGCGGGCTATCTGATGCTGGGACTGCGCAAGCTCTGCGACCGGCTCCCCCGGGCCCTGGAGGGCATCAAGCCCGTCCTCATCTATCCGGTGGTAGGTCTGCTGATCATCGGCCTCTTCATGTGTGTGGTCAATCCCTTTGTGGGCATGCTGAACAACGCCCTCTACGCCGGCCTGGCCTCCATGAACGAGGGCAGCCGTGTGGTCCTCGGCTTTGTGGTAGCCGCCATGATGGCCATTGATATGGGCGGCCCCTTCAATAAGGCTGCCTACCTCTTCGGCACCTCCACCCTGGCCACCGCGGACATCGCCGCGGGAGGCTCCGGTGTGATGGCGGCTGTGATGATCGGCGGCATGGTCCCGCCCATCGCCATCGCTCTGGCCACCACCTTCTTCGGCAACCGCTTTACCCCCGAGGAGCGCAAGTCCGGCCCGGTCAACTATATCATGGGCCTGTGCTTTATCACAGAGGGTGCCATTCCCTTTGCCGCCAGTGACCCGCTCCGGGTCCTGCCCGCCTGCATCCTGGGCTCCGGCGTGGCCGGCGCGCTGTCCATGCTTCTGGGCTGCGCCTCCCCCGCGCCCCACGGCGGACTGTTCGTATTCCCGGTCATGCACAATGTGCTGGGCTATTTTGTGGCCCTGGCTGTGGGCTCCCTGGTGGGCATGCTGCTGCTGGCCATCCTCAAGCGCAAAAAAGCGTAAATCCACCTCTTCTGTCCCCGGACGATCCGGGGACAGAAGAGCCCCTAACCATCCATACCAACCCTGTGTTTATGAAGAAAGGAAGATCTGATTATGGTATCCGCCAAGACTACGATCATCAACCCCATGGGCATGCACATGCGTCCCGCGCAGCTCTTTGTCAAGACCATCACCCCCTTTGGCTGTGATGTCACCGTGATCGCCAACGGCCGCGAGATCAACGCCCGCAGCATCATGAACCTGATGGCCGCCTGCATCAAGCAGGGCACCGAGATCGAGATCTGCTGCAACGGCTCCAACGAGGCCGACTGCCTCAAGGCCGCCGTGGCGCTGGTGGAGTCCGGCCTGGGCGAATAAGAGCCCGATCAGCCGGGAGAAAGGAACATGACTATGACGTTACACGGTGTGGGCGCCTCCGCAGGCATTGGAATCGGCACAGCGGTCTGCGTGCGGGAGCAGAATCTGGACTATACCTCCGTTCCCTTTTCCGGGGCGGAGCAGGAAAAGGCCCGGCTGCGCGCGGCGGCAGACCTCTTTACCCAGCGCACCCAGGCCATGGCCGATGACATAACCAACCGCTTGGGGGAGGCCGAGGCGGCCATCCTCACCGGTCAGATCATGATGCTGGAAGATCCCTTCATGCTCTCCCAGATGGAAGAGGCCATCGACGCCGGCAAGTGCGCCGAAGAGGCCCTGGACACTGTCTGCCAGACCTTTATCGCCATGTTTTCCGGGGTAGAGGATGAACTCATGCGTCAGCGCGCCGCCGATATCGGCGATATCCGCACCCGGATGCTGGGTATCCTGCTCCACGCCGAGAGCGTGGATCTGGCCGCCCTGCCCGAGGGCACCGTTCTGGTGGTCCACGATCTGACCCCCTCCATGACGGTGAGCCTCTCCAAGGAGCATGTATGCGCCATCCTCACCGAGGTGGGCGGACAGACCAGCCATTCGGCCATCCTGGCCCGGGCCCTGGAGGTCCCCGCGGTACTGGGCGTGCCCGGTCTGCTGGACGCCGTCCAGGACGGTATGACCGTGGCCGTGGACGGCACCGAGGGTGCCGCGCTCCTCTGCCCGGACGAGGCCACCCTGGCTGCCTTCCAGGCCCGCCGGGACAAGTGGCTGGAAGAGCGGGCTCTGCTCCAGGTCTATCGGGACCGGGATACCCGCACCGCCGACGGCCGGCACGTGGACCTGTACGCCAACATCGGCAGCGTGGCCGACGCGAAAGCGGCCGCCGAGGCGGGCGCCGAGGGGATCGGACTCTTCCGGACCGAGTTCCTCTTCATGGACCGCACCGCCCTGCCCGACGAGGAGGAGCAGTACCAGGCATACGCCCAGGTCTCCGACCTCATGGCTGGGAAAGAGGTCATCATCCGCACGCTGGATGTGGGCGGCGACAAGGGCATCGCCTATCTGGAGATGGAGCGGGAGGAGAACCCCTTCCTGGGCCACCGGGCCATCCGCTACTGTCTGGACCGCCCCGACCTCTACCGGGTGCAGCTGCGGGCCCTGCTCCGGGCCGGCGCCCGGCGCGGGAATATCAAGATCATGCTCCCCCTGGTCTCCGGGGTGGAGGAGGTCCGGGGCGCCCGGGCGCTTCTGGAGGAGTGCAAGGCTCAGCTCTCCGCCGAGGGTTTGGCCTTTGACCCCCACATCTCTTTGGGCATCATGGTGGAGACGCCGGCCGCGGCACTCATCGCCGACTTGCTGGCCCGGGAGGCCGACTTCTTCTCCATCGGTACCAACGACCTGACCCAGTACACCATCGCCGTGGACCGGGGCAACGCCAAGGTGGAAAAGCTCTACACCTGCTACCACCCGGCCGTCCTGCGCAGCATTCGCTCGGTCATTGCCGCGGGAAAGGCCGCCGGAATCCCGGTGGGTATGTGCGGCGAGGCCGCCGCCGACCCCCGCATGATCCCGTTGCTCCTGGCCTTTGGTCTGGACGAGTTCAGCGTCAGCCCCTCGTCCATCCTGGCCGCCCGCAAGCAGATCGCCGATTGGAACGGTCCGGACGCCCTCCGGACCGCGGAACAGGCCATGGCTCTGGATACCGCCGCCCAGGTCTCTGACTTCCTGGCTCAGGCAAGCGCCTCTCTCTAAATGAACAAGACCGGCCCCCGCTCCTTGAAGGAGCGGGGGCCGGTCTTCTGTTGTTCCCGTGTATGCTCAGCGATCCCACTTGTCGATGAGGGCGCGGAGCTGGTCGGCAAATTTGGCCAGATCCTTGTTGGCGCCGCCCCGGTTGTGGGCGATGACCTCCATCAGGCGGCGGCCCGTCTCCTCCAGACGGCGATAGGCCGGGGAGGCCGAGTCCGCCACATAGACCGGCTTGGACTCCAGCACGATGCCGGGCGCCACGATCCGCCCGGTCAGCAGATCATAGACCTCCTCATAGTTGGCCGAGTGGGCCGAGAAGCCCCGCTCCCGCAGGGTCTGGGCATAGATCTCGGTGACATCCTTGTCGCCGTGGACCACAAAGACCTCTTTCGGCTTGGGCTCAAAGGCGCCGATCCACCGCAGCAGGCCGTCCCGGTCTGCGTGGGAGGAGAGGCCGTGGAAGTTGACGATGCGGGCCTTGACGGCGATCTCTTCGCCGAAGAGCTTGACCGACTTCACTCCGTCCAGCAGACGGCGTCCCAGGGTACCCTCGCCCTGGTAGCCCACGAAGACCACCGTACACTCTTTTCTCCACAGGTTGTGCTTGAGGTGATGGCGGATCCGGCCGGCGTCGCACATGCCGGAGGCCGAGATGATGACCTTGGGGGTCTGATCCAGGTTCAGATTTTTGGACTCCTCACTGGTCTCCGTAATGTTGAGTCCGGGGAAGCGGAAGAGGGCCCCGCCCCGCAGGGCCTCAATGGCCTCCTCATCCAGATAGCCGTGCAGGTCTCCGGAGAAGATCTTGGTGGCCTCACCGGCCAGCGGAGAATCCACATAGACCGGGAAATTGGGGACCGATTTCACCATGTGCTGCTCCTTCATCTCCCGGATGAAATAGAGCAGCTCCTGAGTGCGGCCCACGGCAAAGGAGGGGATCACCACATTGCCCCCCTGGCCCAGTGTCTCGTCAATGATCGCGGCCAGCCGCTCGGTATACTCGGGGTCCTCCTCCATATCGTGGTTGCGGTCGCCATAGGTGGATTCCGTGAGGACATAGTCGGCCTCCCGGATATACTGGGGATCCCGGATGATGGGCTGGTCCCGGTTGCCGATGTCGCCCGAGAAGACGATCTTCCGTGTCTCATCTCCCTCGGTAAGCCACACCTCTGCGCTGGAGGAGCCCAGCAGATGCCCGGCATCGGTAAAGCGCACCTTGACGCCCGGCTCAATCTCCAGCACATCCCCGTACTCACAGGTCACCACATGGGAGAGGGCCGCTTCGGCGTCCGCCACGGTATAGAGGGGTTCCACCAACTCCTTGCCCGCGCGCTTGCCCTTCTGATTCTGCCACTGGGCGTCGCTCTCCTGGATATGGGCCGAGTCCCGCAGCATGATGGAGAGCAGCTCTCCGGTCAGGCGGGTGCAGTAGATATTTCCCGTAAAACCCTGTTTGACCAGCAGCGGGATCCGCCCGGAGTGGTCGATGTGGGCATGGGTCACAATGACATCGTCGATATAGCCGGCGTTAAAGTCCAGCTCCCGGTTATCCCGCTCGTCTCGTCCCTGCTGGAGTCCGCAGTCCACCAGAATTTTCTTTCCGCCGCACTCCACGCAGTGGCAGCTTCCGGTCACCGCCTTGGCTGCGCCAAAAAATGTCAGTTTCATACCCCACCTCCTTGTACATTTTGTACAATCATTGTACCCTATTCCGCCTCTTATGTCAATCGCAGCTGTGGAGGGCTTCCTCCAGGCGGCGTTCCAATGCCCGGTAGGAGGGGCAAAAGACCTTTCGTCCCACGGCCCGGGAGAGAGCCTCGTTCCAGAACGGCAGGGGGTAACGCTCCCCCTCCTGTAAGACCAGCAGCGTCCACAGCCACAGGGGAGAGGGCTTTGCCCCCAGCCGCTCCAGCCGGGCAAGGATCGGATTTTCCACACCATATCACCTCTTGGCAGTCTATGATACCCGGCACAGCGTGGTCGACTGTCCCGGTATTGTTTTAAGCACACTACTATGCAACCTGCATATTGTATCGAAGTCCTCCATTCAATATAATGAAATAAATTTAGAAGGAGGTATTTTTCTATGAAAAAAAGGCGCCTCATCCATTTGGGCATCCATACTCGCCGGTGCCCTGTGTCTCTCTCTTTTCCCCGCAACCGCACTGGCCGCGGAGGGAAGCCTGTCCAATTTTAAACGTACCATTCCCTATACCAGCGGACAATTCACAGATGTATCGTCCGATGCGTGGTACGCCGAAAGTGTACGCTCTGCCTGTGAATTTGGCCTGCTCTACGGCAGCAGTGCAACCACGTTTACGCCCTCCGGAAATGTGAGTCTTGCCCAGGCCATTGCCCTGGCCTGTCGTCTTCATAGTATTTACTATGCGGACCAGGCCGTATTCTCAAACGGAGCCACCTGGTATCAGCCTTATATTGACTATGCCATTCAGAATGGGATCCTGACTGCCGGCACCTATTCCGACTACAATGCAAATGCGACCCGCGCCCAATTTGCATCCATTCTGGCCGCTGCGCTGCCGGAATCTGCCCTCGCCCCCATCAATGACACTACTTCCATCCCCGATGTCTCCGCTGCGGACAGCTATGCCGACGCCGTCTATCGCCTCTACAATGCCGGCATCATCAAAGGAAAAGACCGCTACGGAACCTTTGCGCCGGAAAGCTCAATCCAGCGCGCCGAGGCGGCCACGATCGTCACGCTCATGGCCGACCCTTCCATGCGCACATCCTTCACGCTGGACTTCAAACTCACACCGCAGGCCCTGCAGGGTGTTTGGCGCTATGAGGAGCGGGACCCCGATTCCGACTACGTGGAATACCGGGAGCTGATCTTTGACGGGGAAGAGTCCATCCGCATTTTCTACCACGAAAATTATAGCGGCATAGATCACACTGTTCCTAAAACCGGCTATGATCTGTATAGCCGCGGCCGGGTGACCACAGAAGAGAAAGCTACCTTCACCAATCCGAATGCCTCGGCCGCCGCCTATGCGCAGTGGGGTATCTTTACCAATGATTTTGTGGACTGGCGGGGCAGTGGTGACGCCAAACGCCTTACTGGGCGGATCAGTGACTATGTATCGGAACTCAATTTGGAGGAGGGGTATCTGGTCTTGGTAGACATGGCCTATGTCTCTCCCACATATCGCCGCTATGAGCGTGTCTCCACCGAGCCGGTCTCCGATCTGCGTACCGGTGCGGAAAGCCAGATCAAAAATCTGGGCGCACTTCTCGCCACTCCTGTTCCCGCCCCAAATCCCGAGCCGGAGACGCCGGAAGAACCGGTGCAGGCGGATCCCATCTCCTTCGGCACCATATCTCTTCAGTATATCTATGACCGTCTGAAATTCCCCAGCACGATGAACGTGTTAGAGATGCGCTATGGTCCCTATGACCGCGTTGCCTACTATGCCAATCTGCCCGATTGGACCAAGCCCAGCGGAAATATTCTCAGCCTGAACCATGACTACTATGTGGTCAAAGTAACGCTTCAGGCCGCCAACTCCCTGGGCGCCCTGGTCACGGATACCTATGTATTCCTGTTTGATCTGACCACCGGAAAAACGATCTATGACTTTGAAAATTGGGCCCATGAGCGGGTGGAAATGTCCTGGGGCGCCACCAAGTCGGAATACATGAGTCTAGAGAGTGAAGCGCTTTTCCTGGCCGCCTCCGTAAAATTCCAGCTCTTTACGGAAGAGGAGACCCAGAGCATTGTCCGCACCGTTACCTCCGGATAAAGAAGCACACTGTTCTGCAAAAAATTTGGCCCCCGCTCCTAACGGAGCGGGGGCCTTGGCATATCCATCCAAAAATGCTGGCAGCCGTATTTGATTTGGATCCAAATTCCTCCCGCTCAGCTTCCCGGGTAGAGGGTGCTTTTACGGGGCAGGAGGAACGCCGCGATGAGATAGAGGATCAGCGCCGCCCCCTTGAACCACATCAGCAGTACCATCACCACCCGTACGAGGGTGGGGTCCAGGTTAAAATACTCGGCAATGCCGCCGCATACGCCAAACAGCAGGGCCTCCCGGCCCTCTGTCCGATAGAGCTTTTTTTCCATGAGCTTGATCTCCTTCCATAGGGCGCAGGGACACATCCGCCCTTCCGCACCGTTTTCCTTGTCTCTAAGATACCAGACGAGCGTTAAAGGATCGTTCGTCCTGTCTTAAAATTGGATAAAAAGGAGATAAAGAATCTCTGATGCCTCACAAAAGCATCTCGGATTCCCCACTCTGTTCCGGCGGGGAAAGGGGCTCCTCAGGCGCGGCCGGCAGCGAGACCTCCGCTTTGAAGAGATCGCCGTCAATATCCAGCCGGAAGGAACCGCCCTGAAGCTCCGTCAGGCTCCGTGCAATGGAGAGTCCCAGTCCGGAGCCCTCCGTACTGCGGGCGGTGTCGCCCCGCACAAACCGCTCCATCAGCTGTTCCGGCGGGAGATTGAGGGCTGCCCGGGAAATATTCTTCACCGTCAGAAATACCCGCCCATCCCGTGCCGACAAATCCAGGTAGACCCGGGTGCCGCTCAGGGCATATTTACAGCAGTTCCCTAACAGATTGTCAATGACCCGCCACAGGTGGCGGCCGTCGGCCAGAATGACCCGGCTGCCATCGCCCTGGTCCAGTACAGGGGTCAATCCGGCCTGGGCAAATTTCTCCTCATATTCTCCCATGGCCTGCTGCACCAGCTGTCCGAAGTCCAGCCGTTCCAGCGACACGGGCAGTGTCCCCGTCGAGGCCTTGGACGCCTCCACCAGGTCCTCCGTCAGCTTTTTCAGCCGCTGGGACTTCCGGTCCAGCACCTCCAGGTACTCCAGGGCCTTGGGCTCGGTGATCCCCACCTTTTTGAGCAGATCCACATAGTTGATGATGGAGGTGAGCGGGGTCTTGAGGTCGTGGGAGACATTGGTGATAAGCTCGGCCTTGAACCGCTCGCTCCGCAGCCGTTCCTCCACCGCATGGGTGATGGAGACCCCCAGGGCGTTGAGCTGTTGGGCGTGCTCTTTCAGGTCCCGGTACATCCCCCTGGTGTCGATCTGCACCTCGCTGCCTCCGCTGACGATCTCCTCCGCCGCGCTCCGGATCTCCTTCCACTGGCGCACCCACCGGCAGATGCCCCAGAGCACCAGTCCCTGATAGACCGGAATCAGAATGATGGTCGCTCCGGTCAGCACAGTGCCCACCAAATAGAGCAGGAAAATCCACACGGCCCGCCGGGTGATGGGCCAGTGGAGCATCACCTCCCGGAAGAAATGCCCCACCCTGGCGCACAGATGCCAGCACAGGGTATTGCGCAGCAGAATCCCGTTTTTCCACCGCTTCATGGTGCTCATAAGCGCCGCCAAAACCAGGCCCACTTCGGCCATGGTCAGCACGCCCAGGCCAATGCCCGCCCGGAGAGAAAGCCCGTGCTGGTTGATGTTGGTGGTGATGGGATCTCCCGCCGCCTGCGGGATGCAGAAAAGGAAGCTCGCCCCCAACAGGTAGAGCTCATAGGGGATCCTGTCCTGCCAGGAGAGGGGCAGCATTTGACTTTCCTCGGAACAGAATGCGATGCTCCTCCAGAGCCACACCAGCCCCACCAGGGTCAGTGTCAGGGAGATGAGACACAGCACCGTGACCGGTCCCAGCCAGTTCTGGATCCCGTCATAATTCTCCTTCGCCGTCCAGATGGAGTCCCGCACGGTCAGGGGATCGGTCACACCGCTCTCCACCACCAGGCTCGCGGTGTGGACGCGGCTGTCCTGGTCCTCGGTCCAGATCCACCGCTCCATGTCTGTGTCGTAGGAATAACCATATTGTCCCGCTCCGGCTGCGTCTGCCGGGACCACGGGACTGAATTCCACATACTTTTCTCCGGTCCAAACCTGGAGGATCTCATAACTGTCAGTACTGTCCCAGCGGCTTTGATCCTCATTGTACAGCTCATCCCCCTGGGTCACCGTAAAGGAGTAGGTATCCTGTCTGGCCAGATCGTCCAGGGTCTGCTCCTGATCCAGATTGCTCCACAGGATGGTCCCGTCGTCCAGCCGTACCCGGAAGCGGTAGTTGGTCTGCTCCGCCCGGAGCTTTTTCTCGATCTGCTGCAGCTGGAGCTCTTCCAGATATTCCAGGTCCTGTCCCCAGGTCTCCCGAAGGCGCAGCATCATGCCCTGCTCCACCGTTGCCCGGTAGGGCCACAGGGCGCTATACAGGCTGCCGCTCTGATAAAAATCACCGGCGGACCACAGATCGTCCCACCGGGACACCAGCAAAATACTGGACCAGAAGGCCAGTGCGCCGCACACGATACACAGTGCAGCGGCACAGCCCTTCCGAAATCCTCTGTTATGCTTTGCCCCCATGGGCGCCCCTCCCGTTCACGTTTAGATTTTTTCCATTTTATAGCCCAGTCCCCACACCACTTTGATGTACCGTGGGTTGGCCGGGTCGATCTCTACCTTCTCGCGCAGGTGCCGGATGTGTACCGCCACCGTGTTCTCCGAGCCCAGCGAGGGGTCGTTCCACACCTGTTCATAGATCTGCCCGGTGGAAAAGACCCGCCCGGGGTGCTTCATCAGCAGAAGAAGGATGTTGTACTCGATGGGGGTGAGGGAGACCCGTTCCCCATCCACGGTGACCGACTTGGCATTATCGTCCATCGTAATGCCGCCGTTGGAAAAAACGGCGCTGTTGTCCTCCGCCACCTTGCTGCGTCCCCCCAAGGTCGTGTACCGCCGCAGCTGGCTCTTGACCCGGGCGATGACCTCCACCGGATTGAAGGGCTTGGTGATATAGTCGTCGGCGCCGATGTTGAGGCCCAGGATCTTATCCGTATCCTCACTCTTGGCGGTGAGGAGGATGATGGGGATATTCGTGCTCTCCCGCAGCTTGGCGGTGGCCCGGATGCCGTCCAGATTGGGCATCATAACGTCCATGAGAATCAGATGGATGTCATGCTCCTTCACCATTTCCAGAGCCTCCAGTCCATCATAGGCCTTTACGGTGGCATATCCCTCGCTGGTCAGATAGATATCCAGGGCCGAGACGATGTCGCGGTCGTCATCGCAGATGAGAATGTTATACATGGCGCAGTTCCTTTCTCCTGATTGTAGTATACCGCCCCTTTTTTAAGAGACGGAACGGAAGTCTTTTAAGAAGCCTTTAAATTTCTCCATCGGATACGTCCCCATTTTACCCTATCTGTGGGAGAAAAAGCAATGGAAAGCCCAATCCCTCTTTCCACAGCACTTTTACACAGTAGCACACCTATGTATTTATGTTTTGCGCTGCTAAAATCTTCGATTGACTTTCCGCATCCTTTCCGGGATAATAGGGGAGGCAACACCCCATTTGCTTTACCAAAGGAGGAACCGACCTTGCATCAGCTCCGTGCGGCCGACTACGGCCTGTGTGTGGGCTCGCTTCCCAAGGGCCCCCACAACCGCATCACCGATGTGCCCGGCGTCACGGTGGGGCACTGTACGGTGGATACGCCCGCCCATAAGACGGGGGTGACCGTCCTCTTTCCCTGTCCGGAAAATCCCTTTGTCCACAAGTTGCCCGCCGCCGCCTTTGTCCTCAACGGCTTTGGAAAGAGCGCGGGACTTATGCAGATCCAGGAGCTGGGCACCCTGGAATCTCCCATTGCCCTGACCAATACCCTCAACGTGGGCCTGGTCCACGATGCGCTGGTGGAGTACATGGTCCGCCGCTGTGACCGCGAGGGGGTGTCCATGCGCTCGCTCAATCCGGTGGTGTGCGAGTGCAACGATTCCACCCTCAATGACATCCTGCACCGGGCCGTGGGGGAGAAGGAGGTCTTTGCGGCCATGGAGGCCGCCGGGGCCGACTTTGCCGAGGGCGACGTGGGCGCAGGCAAGGGCATGGTCTGCCACGATCTCAAGGGCGGGATCGGCACCGCCTCCCGCTGCCTGGAGGTGGATGGAAAGACCTATACTCTGGGCGTTCTAGTCCTGGCCAACCACGGCAACCTGCGGGATCTGACCATCGCGGGGGAGCAGATCGGCCCCCAGCTGGAGGAGCGCCTGCGCGTGGGCCAGACCGAGGATCAGGGTTCCTGCATCGCCATCGTGGCCACCGACCTTCCCCTGGATGCCCGCCAGCTGGAGCGGGTCGCCAAGCGGGTCAGCGTGGGGTTGGCCCGGCTGGGCTCCTACATCGGCCACGGCAGCGGGGAGGTCTTTTTGGCCTTCTCCACCGCCAACGCCTACGACCCCCGCGCGGAGGAAAAAATCCGCACGGTCTCTGCCTTCCGGGAGGACTCCATGGACCTTCCCTTCCAGGCTGTGGCCGAATGTGCGGAAGAGGCGGTGCTCAACGTGCTCTTTACCGCCCGCACCGTCACAGGCAGTCAGGGCAAGACCGTCCACGCCCTGACCGAGCTTTGGACCCCAAACACTTCCCAGGAGGCTTTCACTCATGAGTAAACAGACAAAATCCGGCCAGTTTACCAGCTCCGTCGGCTTCGTGCTGGCGGCGGTAGGCTCCGCCGTGGGCATGGGGAACATCTGGCTCTTCCCCTACCGCGTGGGCCAATATGGCGGCGGCGCCTTTCTCATCCCCTATTTCCTGTTCGTGGCCCTGTTCAGCTATGCGGGCCTGTCCGCCGAGTTTGCTCTGGGCCGTCTGACCGGCACCGGTACCTCCGGCTCCTTCGACTATATCCTCAAGCGCCGGGGACTGCGGGGCGGCTCCATCATCGGTATCATGCCGCTGGCCGGTGTGCTGGGCATCGCCATCGGCTACTCGGTGGTCGTGGGCTGGGTCCTGCGCTACTGCGCCGGGGCTATCACCGGCTCGGTCCTGCAGGGAGACGCCCAGGCCTATTTCGACACCCTGGCCGTGGACTTCGGCTCGGTTCCCTGGCACATCATCGCCGTGGCTCTCACCGCGCTCATCCTGATCCTGGGCGTCGAGGGCGGCATTGAGAAGATCAGCAAATTCATGATGCCCACCTTCTTCGTCCTCTTTGTCATCATCGCGATCCGGGTCTTCTTCCTGCCCGGCTCGGCGGGCGGATATGCCTACCTCCTCAAGCCGGACTGGAGCTATCTGGCCAATCCCAAGACCTGGATCTACGCCATGGGACAGGCCTTTTTCTCCCTGTCCATCAACGGAGCCGGAATGCTGATCTACGGCAGCTATATGCGCAAGGATGAGGACATCATCAAGCACTCGGGCTACACCGCTATCCTGGATACCATTGCCGCGCTGCTGGCCGGCTTTGCCATCCTTCCCGCGGTCTTTGCCTTCGGCATCGACCCCACCAGCGGCCCCTCCCTCATGTTCGTCACCCTGCCCCAGGTCTTTCAGAAGATGCCCGCCGGACAGCTCTTTGCCATCATCTTCTTCATCTCGGTCTTTTTTGCCGGAATCACCTCTCTGGTGAACATGATGGAGGCGTGCAGCGAGGCCCTGTCCAACCGGCTGCACTTCTCCCGTACTGCCGCTGTGGTCACCATCTCGGTCATCGTCTTCGGCGTATCGGTCTTCCTGGAGTCCCTGCCCAAGATGGGCTCTTGGCTGGATGTGGTCACCATCTATATCTCCCCCTTTGGCGCAGTACTGTGCGCGGTGTTCATCTATTTCCTGCTGGGGATCGAGCCCCTGCGGGAGGAGCTCAACCGCGGCCGTTTGAAGCCGCTGGGCCGTTCCTTCCCGGTCATCGGCTATTTCTACGTCCTGGTTTCCGCCGTAGTTGTGATCTGCGGTATTGCCATGGGCGGTATCGGTTAATCAAAAAGGCGCTTACCCAGTTGGGTAAGCGCCTTTTTTGCCTTTATTCTGTTTCCGCCTTTTTCTGCCGGAAGGGGGGAGGGAGATAGACATCCGTCCCGCCCGGTCCGGCCACATCCCGCATACGCTCCCGTACCCGGAAAATGCAGTCGTCCAGAGAGGCCCGCCCCAGCACCACATCCTCCGCAAAGGCATGGCAGTTGGGTGCGCCGCAGGAGCCGCAGTGCAGTCCCGGCAGGCGGGACTCCAGCGCCTCGATCCGCAGGTGCTTGGCCATGGCCTCCGCCCGGTCTTCATCCAGACGGAAGGCAGGACTATACTGAAGGATCCGGCTGAATTGCAGATCCTTCTCCTCCTCCTGACTCAGGGGCTGGACGCACCGGTCCACCGGCTGCTGCTTCATCATCCGGCGGATGCGCATACGGGCGGCATATGGGTTCTCCACATTTAGGCATCCGCCCACACACCCCTGGGTACAGGCCGAAAGCTCGATGAACTCCACCTCGGGCTGGCGGCCGTCTTCAATCTCCTCCAGCATCTGGATGGAATTCTCAATTCCATCCACCGCCAGATACTTATTGGACCCCCGCGCATGACATTCCCCGCTGCAGATGGCCACGCCGATTCCGGTTGCACCGGCCGAGAGCATGGGCTCCGGCTCTTCCAGCAGCTCCATGGCCCGCAGCAGCGGGATGTAGATGTCACGGATCGCAAAAGCGCCATCCAGTACCGGGGACTCCAGTCCCTCCGGCCGGTGGCAGGCCGTGGCCTTGGCCGGACAGGGGACGATGGCAAAGACCCCGATCTCCTCCGGCGGCAGTCCCGTTTCCTTCTCCGCCTCCCGGCGGGCCAGGGTGGCCGCCAGCTCCATGGGCAGGATGAGGGGGTCAATGTGCTCAATGAGCCGCGGGAAACGGATGCGGATCAGCCGCAGGATGGTGGGACAGTTGGCCGAGATCAGGGGCACGGGGCTTTTCTCCTCCGTCCCCCGGCGGGAGGTGTATTCCGCCAGCAGCTCCGCTGCTTTGGCGGCCTCAAACACTTTATGAAAACCGATTTTTTTCAGTCCGTTCAGCACCAGGTCGATGTCCCACATGTGCTGAAACTGACCATAGAGGGCAGGTTCCGGGATTGCTACACAGTAACGGTAGTCACGCAGCCGCTCCAAATTATCGCTCACCGATTTAATGGCGCGGTGGGGGCACACCTGGATGCAGCGCCCACAATCGATACACCGGTCCGACAAGATCAGAGCCTTTCCCCGCCGGACCCGGATGGCCTCGGTCGGGCAGTTCTTGATGCAGGTCGTGCAGCCCCGGCAGCGGTTCCGGTCCAGGACAACAGAGTGCTTCATCGCAGTATCAACTCCAGGTTCCACGCAGGCATCATCCGATCTTGAGCTTCATGGTGACCACGGTCCCTTTGCCCACCTCGGTCTCAATGTTCATCTCGTCAGAGTAGCGCTTCATATTGGGCAGGCCCATACCGGCGCCAAAGCCCAGACTGCGCACCTCGGGGCCGGCGGTGGAATACCCCTCCTCCATGGCCTTTGCCACGTCGGGGATGCCCGGACCTTCGTCGATCATTTTCAGGACGATCTGGTCCAGCGTAACCTCCACCTCGGCGCGCCCGCCGTTGGCGTGGATGACCATGTTGATCTCACCCTCATACATGCAGATCGCTGCCTTGCGGATGACATCGGACGGAAGGCCCAGCTTCTTCAACGTCATCTTCATCTTGCTGGAAGCCTCACCAGCCTCGATGAAGTCGCCTCCCTCCACAGGGTATACCAATTTAACAGGTTCCATCGGATCTAATTCCCCCTTAATCCATTGCTGTAAAGCAGCCCGCAGGCGCTGTACATACGCTCGCCGCAGGTCATGACCACAATGCCACGATCCTGCGCCATCTGAATAATGTCCTCATCCGGGCGCTTGCCCCGGACAAAAACGATGCACTTGATGTCCGTCATCTCTGCCGTACGCACCACCTGCGGGTTGACCAGACCGGTCAGCAGCAGATTTTGGTTATGGACAAAGGCCAGCACATCGCTGAGAAAGTCGCTTCCGCAGGCAGAAACGACCTCCTGATCTAACCGGTCCTCTCCACAGAGAACAATGGCATTGAGGACCTCCTTAACCTGATGCAGTTGCATAAAAAGACCTCCGCTTCGTGGAATATATTGAAAAGTAAACTTGGAGTTCTAGCTATTTGGTATTTTACCACAGAACGCCGAACGGTGTAAAGAATTTCTTCATAGAAGTTGACACAAAGCGGTAAAATCTCTGAAAAAGCAAATCTTTTTCCGTAATTCGGAATCCTAAGCAAAATGGCTGTGCCCGCGGCATCGCCGCGGGCAGCTCTGCTTCCTTAAAAGACGGCTTACGCCTTTTCCTCCACCAGCATCAGGCATCCGTCCTGGTCATAGCGCAGGCGCTGGATCTCGGCCTTGGTATTGCTGACAATACTGTCCATCCGGATCCCCTCGGTGATGTTGGCCACAAAGGTATAGGCCACTCCGTGGCGCTTGGCGCGGCCGGTCCGGCCGATGCGGTGTGTATAATTCTCCATCTCATCGGGCACATCATAGTTAAAGACCGCATCCACATCGTCGATGTCCAGTCCCCGGGCCGCCACATCGGTGGCCACCAGTACCCGCAGCTCGCCCTTCTTGAACTTGTCCAGGGTACGCTCCCGCACCCGCTGCTGAATGTCCCCGTGGATGGCCTCGCAGGAGATCCCACGCATCTTCAGAAGCCCCGCCAGGCGATCGGTCATGTTCTTGGTATTGCAGAAGGCGATGGCCCGCTCATACCCGCCGTGGGTAATGAGAGCGGCGATGGTATCCAGCTTCTGCTCCCGGTTGTCCAGATCGATCCGGTACTGCTGGATGTCGGGCTTGGAGTCCTCCACCGGGCGGACGGTGATCTCCACCGGGTCGCGCTGGTAGACCCAGGAGATATCCATGACCTCCCGGGAGATGGTGGCCGAGAACATGCCCATATTCTTCCGGTGCTTGATCTGATCCAGGATGCGGGTCACATCCCGCACAAAGCCCATGTCCAGCATCCGGTCGGCCTCATCCAGCACCACGGTCTCCACCTTGTCCAGCCGCACGGTGCGCCGCTTCATATGGTCCATGAGGCGGCCCGGAGTGGCCACCACGATCTGGGGCCGCTTCTTGAGCTGGGTGATCTGCTTTTCAATGGGCTGTCCGCCGTAGAGGCAGGCCACCCGCACGCCCTCCTTGAAGGCACACAGATCCCGCAGCTCATCCTGGATCTGAATGGCCAGCTCCCGGGTGGGGGCCAGGATCAGTCCCTGCACATCGGTGGATTCCGGGTCGATATGCTCCACCATGGGAATACCGAAGGCAAAGGTCTTGCCCGTTCCCGTGGGGGCCTTGGCGATCACGTCTCTCCACTGCATGAAGTAGGGGATGGCACCCGACTGCACCTGTGTGGCCTGCACATAGCCCTTCTTCTCAATGGCCTTCATTACGGCCTCGGAGAGCCCGAGGTCGGCATAGTTGGACAGGCCTTCCACCTGTTCGCCGTTGATTTCCATCATAATACGTTCCTTCCTTTCGCTGTGCCCGATTCAAGGTCCCCATCCATCGGCACACACGTCCGGAACGCCGTTTTCCCGGCGCGACCTCAAATCACAGGGAAGGTTTCTCCCTCGGCTCATTTGCATTCCTGCAATTTTTTAATTGTAACATATAAGGCGATTTTATGCAACTAAAGCCGGGGATTTCCGTGCATTTCCCGCCATAATCCCCCTTCGGGGCTTGACAGGAAACGACCAGACTCCTATGCTGAAGAAAAGCGGATGGAGCGATACAGAAAAGGAGGCATACAGCCAATGAAAAAACGAGTGGGTATCCTCACCTCCGGCGGGGACTGTCCGGGTCTCAACGCCACACTGCGGGGTGTTGCCAAAGCGCTCTACCAGCGCATGGGAGATCAGGTGGAGATCATCGGCATTGCAAACGGCTATCACGGCCTGATCCATGGAGACTGGCGGGTCATGGAGCCCCGGGAGTTCTCAGGCATCCTCACCGTGGGCGGCACCATCCTGGGCACCCGGCGCACCCCCTTCAAGCTCATGCGGGTGGTGGGGGAGGACCAGGTGGACAAGGTCGCCGCCATGAAGCAGCACTATCAGGAGATGAAGCTGGACTGTCTGCTCTGCCTGGGCGGAAACGGCACCCACAAGACCGCCAACCTCCTGGCGGAGGAGGGGCTCAACATCATCGGCCTCCCCAAGACCATCGACAATGACATCTACGGCACCGACGTCACCTTCGGGTTCCACTCCGCGGTGGACATCGCCACTGAGGCCATCGACCGGGTGCACACCACCGCCGGCAGCCACAGCCGCTGCATGGTGGTGGAGCTGATGGGCAACAAGGCCGGCTGGCTCACCCTCTATGCCGGCATCGCCGGCGGCGCGGATATCATCCTCATTCCCGAGCTGCCCTATACCATCGAAAATGTCTGCGCCGCCATTGAGCGCCGGGCCGCCCAGGGAAAGACCTTTTCCATTCTGGCCGTGGCCGAGGGCGCTATGGATGCCTGCGAGGCCCGCATGAAGAAAAAGGAGCGCGCGGCCAAGCGGGCAGAGGCGGGCTATACCACCGCTACCAACCGCATTGCCAAGCAGATCGAGGAGCTGACCGGGTTTGAGACCCGGGTCTGCGTCCCCGGACACATGCAGCGGGGCGGCAGTCCCTCCCCCTATGACCGAGTGCTGGCCACTCAGTTCGGCTCCTACGCCGCCAAAATGGTGGAGGACGAAAACTACGGCATTACCATCGCCATGAAGAACAACCATGTGGGTGAAAATAAGCTCAAGGATGTGGCCGGCAAGAGCCGCCTGGTCCCGGAGAGCCACGGCATGCTGGAGGTGGCCCGCCGCATGGGCATCAGCATGGGCTGAACACACAGGGAAGGACCCGGGGCAGAAGCGATACTTCTGCCCCGGGTCCCTTTGTTTCTGTGACTCTTAGCCCTTCAGGCTCTCGGCCCAGGCGGCATACTTGGCCACCTTCTCGTCACACACGGCCTTGTCCGCGCCGTTGGCCAGGATATAGACCTTGACCTTGGGCTCGGTGCCGGAGGGACGGACGATGATGCTGGTGCCGTCGGCCATCTCATAGCGCAGCACGTTGGAACCGGAGAGCTCCATGGTGCTCTTGGCACCGTCGGAGACCCGGACCACGCTGCCGTCCTTGTAGTCCTTCTGCTGCTCCACGGCCACACCGGCGATCTCCACCGGGGGATGCTCCCGCAGGCCGGCCATCAGGTCAGCCATCTTCTTCAGGCCGTCCAGGCCGGGCATGACCAGGTTGAGGGTCTTCTCCCCGTAATAGCCGTACTTCTCAAAGCATTTCTGAAGGGCGTCGTACAGGGTCATGCCCTGTCCGGCATACCAGGCCGCCATCTCGGTGAGGAGCAGGGCGGCGGTGACGGCGTCCTTGTCCCGGACATAGTCGCCCAGCATATAGCCGTAGCTCTCCTCGTAGGAGAAGATGACCTTCCCCTCGCCGGAGGCCTCCAGCTTGTTCTTCTTCTCGGCCATGAACTTGAAACCGGTGAAGGTATCAAAGCACTTCACGCCGTTGGTCTCGGCCACCTTGCGTGCCATCTCGGTAGTGACGATGGTCTTGAGGGCCACCGCATTGGCGGGCAGCGTACCCGCGCGCTTCCGGGCCCCGATGAGGTAATCCAGCAGCAGCACGCCGGTCTGGTTGCCGGAGATGACGATATACTCGCCCTGGTCGTTGCGGACCATGATGCCCACCCGGTCGGCGTCGGGGTCGGAGCCCAGGATGAAGTCGGCGCCTTCCTTCTTGGCCAGCTCCACCGCCAGGTAGAATCCCTCGGGATTCTCCGGGTTGGGGGAGACCACGGTGGGGAAGTTTCCGTCCACCACCATCTGCTCCGGTACGCAGAGCACATGCTTCATGCCCAGACGGCGCAGCGTCTCGGGAATGAGCTTGTAGCCTGTCCCATGGAAGGGGGTGTAGACCATCTTGAAGGTGTCCGCCACCTTCTCCACGGCGGCCTTGTCGTTCATCTGGCCCATGACATTGGCGAGGAATTTCTCGTCGGTCTCCTCTCCCATCAGGGTGATCATGCCCTTGGCCACCGCCTCATCGTAGTCCATGCGCCGGATGGAGGTGAAGAGATCCAGCTCCTCCATCTTTTTCGCAATGGCCGCGGCGTGGTGGGGGGGCAGCTGGGCGCCGTCGGCCCAGTAGACCTTATAGCCGTTGTACTCCTTGGGGTTGTGGCTGGCCGTGACGTTCACGCCGGCAATGCAGCCGTACTCCCGCACCGCGAAGGACAGCTCCGGGGTGGGGCGCAGGGACTCGAACAGGCGCACCTTGATGCCGTTGCCCGCCATGACGCAGGCAGTCTCCCGGGCAAACTCCTGGGAGTGGTTGCGGCAGTCAAAGCACACCGCTACGCCACGCTCCACGGCCTCGCTCCCCTCGGCCAGGATGACCTCGGCAAAGGCCTGGGTGGCATGGCGGATCACGTGGATATTCATCTGATGCAGGCCCACGCACATGGTGCCCCGCAGGCCGGCGGTGCCGAACTCCAGAGGGGCAAAGAAGCGGGACTCGATCTCTTTTTCATCGTTGGCAATGCTCTGGAGCTCAGCCTTCTCCTCCTGGGAGAGGGCGGGGCTGTTCAGCCACTGCTCATATCGTTCACGATAGGACATGGGAAGGACCTCCAATCCATTGATTCACAAGTATAGACGGGCTCTGACATGGTTATTATAGCGCAAAAAGGCCGCAAATTCCAGCCGAATTTTAGGACTTTCTCCAGAAAGGTCCTTATTTATGATAGCTGGACCCCTCATTGATCTTGAAGCCGCGGTAGATCTGCTCCAGCAGCATGACCCGGGCCAGGTGATGGGGGAAGGTCATGGGCGACATGGAGAGCTTGACCCACGCCTGGGCCTTGATGGAGGGATGCAGACCGTAGGAGCCGCCGATGAGAAAGACCAGATGCTTGGCGCTGTTCTGGCTCCAGTCGGCCAGGAGCCGGGCCACCTCCTCGCTGGAGCGGAGCTTTCCCTCCACGCACAGGGCAACCAGGCTGGCGCTGGGGGGGAGCTTGGCGCGAATGGCGTCGGCCTCCTTTTCCAGCGCGGCGTCGATCTGTCCCTGGGAGGGGTTCTGGGGCAGGCGCTCCTCGGGTAATTCTACCACCTGGAGCTTACAGTACCCGGACAGGCGCTTGACATACTCAGCGCAGGCCTCCAGGTAGAATTTTTCCTTCAATTTCCCCACACAGATGAGGTGCACACTCAGCATGTTCTCTTCTCCTCTTGGCACAGTATGTACTCAGACCACATAGGTCTGTCCCACTTCGGCCCGGGGGGCCACTTCCAGCCGCACATCCCGGCCCACGGCCGCCCCCTGCCGCTCCAGCGCGGCCGAGACCGTCTCATAGGCCCGGGCAGGGGTGTTGTTCTCCTTGGAGAGGTGGGCCAGCAGTATGGTATTTGCTCCCTCCCGCACGGCGGAACAGATGAGCTCGGCGCCCGCCTGGTTGGACAGGTGGCCCCGCTCACCCAGCACCCGTGCTTTCAGAAAATAGGGATAGGGGCCCGACTGTACCCACTCCACCTCGTGGTTGGTCTCAGCCACCAGCAGGTGGCTGCCCTTGATCCCCCGGCGCACCTCCTCGGTGGGACAGCCCAGGTCGGTGACCACCGCCGCCTTCCGCCCGCCCGCCGAGAGGGCATAGCCATTGCTCTGAGCCGTGTCGTGGGGGGTGGCAAAGGTCTCCACGGCCACGCCGCCCACCTCAAAGGATACCCCCGGGGTGAAGGCGTGCATCCGGGCCTCCAATGTGGGGATGCGGCAGCACAGCGCCCCCGCCGTGCCGTGGCTGGCATAGACAGGGAAGGAGAGCTGTTTGGCCAGCGTGGTCAGGCCGCAGATGTGGTCGGAGTGCTCATGGGTGACCAGCACGCCGGACAGACTCCCGGGATCGATCCCCAGCCCTTTGAGCGCCGTTGTGATCCGCCGGGCCGAGATCCCTGCGTCCACAAGGATATGGGTTGTGCCATCCGAGACCAGCGTGCAGTTGCCGCTGGAGCCGCTGGCCAGTGTCGTCAGTGTCAGCAAAAAAATCGCTCCTACTTTCTATGGTCCAAAATCCGAAAAAAGGGGCGGCGGAAATCCGCCGCCCCTCAGTGCGTCAGCATTCTCGTTGGAAAAAGGCCGGTCAGCCCGCAGTGGCCTCGCTCTGCTCCTCATCGGGAGTGATCACCACGCGGATATCCGCGCCCACCCCGGAGAGCTTGCGGACAATGTCCTCATAGCCCCGCTCAATGTGGTGGATGTTGCTGATCTCAGAGGTGCCCTGGGCCGCCAGAGCGGTGATGATCATGGCGGCACCCGCCCGCAGGTCACAGGCGCGCAGCCGGGCTCCGGTGAGCTTCTCCACACCCTCGATGACCGCGATCTTGCCGTCCACCTGGATCTGTGCGCCCATGCGGCGGAACTCGTCCACATAGCGGTAACGGTTGTCCCACACGCCCTCGGTGACCACGCTGGTTCCCTGGGCCAGGCAGAGCACTGCGGCGATCTGGGGCTGCATGTCGGTGGGGAAGCCCGGATAGGGCAGGGTCTTGACGTTGGTACGGGTCAGCTTGCCGGTGCGGCGGACCAGCACCGCGTCGTCCCGCTCCTCCACGTCCACGCCCATCTCCACCAGCTTGGCGGTGATGCACTCCAGATGCTTGGGGATGACGTTCTTAATGAGAACCTCACCGCCCGCGGCCGCCACGGCCGCCATATAGGTGCCCGCCTCGATCTGGTCGGGGATGATGGAGTACATCCCGCCGCCCAGACGCTCCACGCCGCGGATCTTGATAACATCAGTACCGGCGCCCATGATGTCGGCGCCCATGGAGTTGAGGAAGTTGGCCAGGTCCACGATGTGGGGCTCCTTGGCGGCATTTTCAATGACCGTCAGGCCCTCGGCCAGGGTAGCCGCCAGCATGATGTTCATGGTGGCGCCCACCGAGACGATATCCATATAGACAGTGGTACCGGTCAGCCGGCCGCCCTTGGCCTTGGCGTGGATATAGCCGCCCTTTACGTCCACATCGGCCCCCATGGCCACAAAGCCCTTGATATGCTGGTCGATGGGACGGCCGCCCAGATCACATCCGCCCGGCGGGGGAACCTCCGCGCTGCCGAAGCGGCTGAGGAGGGCCCCGATCAGGTAGTAGGAGGCCCGGATCTTGCGGGCCAGCTCCTCCGGGACCTTGGAATTGTGGATATGGCTGCAATCAATGTCCACCGTCGTCCGGTTGACGGTGCGCACATCGGCGCCCAGATCCTGAAGGATATTCAGGATCAGCGTAACGTCGCTGATCTGCGGGATATTCTCGATCCGGCAGACGCCGTCCACCAGCAGGGTGGCCGGGATAATGGCAACGGCCGCGTTCTTCGCGCCGCTGATGGAAATCTCACCAAAAAGCGGTTTCCCGCCGTGAATCACATACTTTGTCAAGACCGCACCTTCTATTCTCCAGTCCGGGAGGACCCGGCAGTAAAACGGCCGGACGAATTGCGCCCGGACCCATCATTATGTCATGTTCCCGGCGGCCGAAAGGCCGCCCATCTCAATGCTAAGATATTATAGCATCATACCCCTGTAAAATCAAAACAATTTTCTTCAAAAACAAAAAGAGTCTGAACCCTTCTCTTTATAACTATACCAAAAACATGCCCCATAGAAACGCTTTTTATGCTACGCGTCCAAATGAAAGCAATTAGTGACGGCTTGAGGCTGTTTCCAGTTTTACTATGAATTAGCAATCAAGAAAAACACATAGAAATCGCCTTCGGGGCAAAGCTATGTTCGGATTCTCAATCCAAACAAACAACACGTAAGGAGATGCATGTTATGTCTACCAATTCTAATCAGCCTTCTGTCCCCAATGCCCGCGAGGCCCTCAACAAGTTTAAGATGGAGGCCGCTTCCGAAGTCGGCGTCAACCTGAAGCAGGGCTATAATGGCGACCTGACCAGCCGTGAGGCCGGTTCCGTGGGCGGCCAGATGGTCAAAAAGATGATCCAGGCCTACGAGAACTCCATGAAGTAATCTTTCCCCAGATACGGACCTGTCATAGATGGAGCCGGGCGGCAAATGCCGCCCGGCTCCGTTTTTTATTTCTGATATTCAAATTCCAGGTTGTAGAGGGAGACGATATCCCCGTCCTGAATCCCCATCTCCTCCAGCCGGTCATAGAGGCCAGACTGGCGGAGCATCTTGTCAAACCAGCTTCTGGATTCGAAGTCCCCAAAGTTGGTGTTGGCCATCAGGCGCTGGAGCCAGGGGCCCTCCACGATCCAGGTGTCGTCCTCATGGCGGATGTCCAGCGGCGCGCTGGTATCCACCTGGGTGGGCCGCTCCACATAGGTGGGCTCATAGACCGTAATGGGGGGCAGGTCCTGCAGCTCCTTGGCTGCGGCGAACATCAGCTCCCGGGTGCCCTGGTGGGCGGCCGCCGAGATCTCAAAGAAGGGCATGCCCAGCCCCTCCACATGGGCCTTGAGGGCCTCCAGGCCGGTACGGTCGGCGGCGATGTCCACCTTGTTGCCCGCCACGATCATCCGGCGGGAGGCCAGCTCGGGGGAGTACTCCTGGAGCTCGGTCTGGATGGCCTCAAAGTCGGCCACCGGATCACGGCCCTCGCTGCCCGATACATCCACCACGTGGATGAGCAGGCGGCAGCGGTCCACATGCCGCAGGAAATCATGGCCCAGGCCGGCGCCCTCACTGGCGCCCTCGATGATGCCGGGGATGTCGGCCAGGATGAAGGACACCCCCTCGTCCACATACACCACGCCCAGGTTGGGGAAGAGGGTGGTAAAGTGGTAGTTGGCGATCTTGGGTTGGGCCTTGGACACCACCGAGAGGAGGGTGGACTTGCCCACGTTGGGGAATCCCACCAGGCCCACATCGGCCAGGAGCTTGAGCTCCAGAATCACGTCCCGGGTCTGACCGGGCAGGCCAGCCTTGGCAAAGTTGGGCACCTGGCGGGTGGGGGTGGCAAAATGCTTGTTGCCCCAGCCGCCCTTGCCGCCCCGGGCCAGCACAAAGGGCTCGTCCCCGGACATATCGCAGATGATCTCCCGGGTCTCAGCGTCCCGGACCACGGTGCCGCGGGGGACCTTGATGATGAGGTCCTCGCCGTCCTTGCCGGTGCAGCGCTTGCCGGAGCCGTCCATGCCGTTTCCGGCGCTGTACTTTCTCTTGTAGCGGAAGTCCATCAGCGTGGACATATGCCCGTCCACCTGAAGGATGATGTTGCCGCCCCGGCCGCCGTCGCCGCCGTCGGGTCCGCCGGCCGCCACATACTTCTCCCGGTGGAAGGCCACCGCGCCGTTTCCGCCGTTGCCGGAGCGGACGGTGATCTTCGCGGTATCAATAAATTGAGGCATCGTAAAATCCTCCTGTTCTATCAGTGGGCGGACAATGTCCGCCCCTACACGGTTTCTCTTCGGTAGGGGCGCACATTGTGCGCCCACGGTCCTATCTTACAAAAAGAGCCCCGAACGGTTTCCGTCCGAGGCTCTCTCATACCCGATTGTTACTGGGCGATCTCCACGATGGAGACCTGCTTGCGATCCTTACCCAGACGCTCGAACTTGACCTTGCCGTCCTTCAGAGCGAACAGAGTATCGTCGCTGCCCTTGCCCACATTGACGCCGGGGTGGATGTGGGTGCCGCGCTGACGGACGAGGATGTTGCCAGCCAGAACGAACTGACCGTCGCCGCGCTTGACGCCGAGACGCTTGGACTCGGAATCACGGCCGTTACGGGTGGAGCCGACGCCCTTCTTGTGGGCGAAGAACTGAAGACCGATTTTCAGCATTGTCGTACACCTCCAGACATGTGTGTCGATGATGCGCGATGGAGAAGGTCAGTCCTCCTCCACCACGAGAATGTGTTGCGGATACTCCTCGTGCAGCTCGGTGAGGTAGAGCATCAGCGCTGTCAGAAGGGTCTGACAGGTGCTCTCGTTGCTCTGGCTCAGGCCGCCGGGGAGCCTAAGGGAAACGCTGTCCTCCCGGACCTTGACCGAGGCCTCCAGACCGAGTACGTCGTTGACGGCGCACTCTGTCATGCGGATGGCGCTGGTCACCGCCGCGCAGACGATGTCGCTTCCCGCTTCAGCGTAGCCGCTGTGGCCCTGGGCGGTAAAGCCCACCACGCGGTCGCCTTCCATGCGAAAGGATATGGTAGTCATATCCGGATTACACGGAGATCTTGCCGATGGTCACCTTGGTGTAGGGCTGACGATGACCCTGGCGCTTGTGATAGCCCTTCTTGGGCTTGTACTTGAAGACCATGATCTTCTTGCCCTTGCCGTTCTTCACCACGGAAGCGTCCACCTTGGCGCCAGCCACCACGGGGGTGCCGAAAGTAGCCTTCTCGCCGTCGATGACAGCCAGGACCTGATCAAACACGATGGCGTCGCCAGCCTCGTTGGGCAGCTTCTCGACGAAAATGGTATCGCCCTCCGCCACCTTGTACTGCTTGCCGCCGGTCACAATGATTGCCTGCATTCTGATTTCACTCCTTCATAACGGACTCGCTCTCAGGGGCGGGAAGAGGGGGGACCCCGCTTCCGCTTGCAAACCCAGTCAAAGCGGCTCTAATAGTATATCAATGCCTCTTTGTATTGTCAATCATTTTTGCGAATATATTCTGTTTTCCCTCTATTTCTACGCGCAGGGGTTCCGGAGCGCCCCCTTCTGCCGGGGCAGCAGCCCCAGGGTCAGCGCGCACAGGGCGGTGCGCTGGCGGATGGATGGGATGGACACCCGCTCCCGGGTGGTGTGGATATCCTCGGCCAGGGCGGAGAGGGCGTCCACCGTGGGCACCCCGAAGGTGCTCAGGTAGGCCCCGTCGGTGGCGGAGGGATCGCTGATCTCCCGAGCGGTGAGACCCAGAAGGCGGCAGGGCTCCTCCAGGAGCGTCCAGGCCCGGTGGTTGGCCTCCCCCGGCTCCATGGCGGGGAAGAGAGTGCGGTACTCCACCTTCACCCGGCACCCATCTACCGTGACCTGTCCCGCCATGGCATCCAGCTTTTCCTGGATGGCGGCAAAATCCCGGTTCTCCGGAATGCCCGCACAGCAGAACTCTCCCCGGGCCTCTCCGGCCACCACACCGTTGGGGCGGCCGCCTGAGATGGGGGCCACATTGAAATAGATCCCCCGCTCCAGGTCGTTGAACCCATAGAGCCGGATGATCTGATGGGCCAGCTCCAGCACCGCGCTGCGCCCCTCCAGATAGGCCTTCCCGGCGTGGGCCTCCCGGCCCTCCACCTGGATGGAGCCCAGGATCACGCCCCGGCGGCCGGTGACAAAGCAGGGCTGTCCCTCCCGCTCCCGTCCCCCCTCAAAGACCAGGGCACAGTCGGCTCCCGCCGCCTCCCGGCGGTAGAGCTCCCGGCCGGACTGAGATCCGGTCTCCTCATCACAGGTAAAGAGGTATGTCAATTCCCAGGGCGGGAGCAAACCCGCCTTTTGCAGGATCAGGGCGCCGAACAGGGAGATGAGCACCCCGCTCTTGCAGTCTCCCGCGCCCAGGCCCCAGGCCCACTCCCCCTCCACATGGAAGGGGTATTCCGCCGCCGCGCCCAGTCCGAACACCGTGTCCAGATGGGCCGCCAGAAGGACACGGCCCTGGACCGGTCCCTCCGGCCGCACCCGGGCCACCAGATGCTTTCCAAGGCCGGGGGCCGGAACCTCCTCGATCTGTGCCCACAGTTCCTCCAACAGGGGACGCAGAAGCTGCCGCACCGCCTCGTTTCCCGCCTCCAGGCCGGTACCGCTGTCCTGAGCACACAGTTCACCCAGGAGAGTAAGCTGCCGTGGGAGGACCTCCTCCGCCCCGGTCAGGGCCAGACGGAGAAGCGTTTGCTTTTCCCGCTCGTCCATGGCCGCTCCTATTCGCCCAGGAGGTCCACCATGACCTCCGCCGGGTCAAAGCCCTCCTGGATCATGCCCACCGACTGGAGCCAGTCGATGTTCTCCTGCCAGACCGCCTCGTCCTGGGAGAGGAAGGCGCCGCCCTCCCGGTCCATCAGGGGCAGGAGCACATCAAAGCTCTTGCGCTCCACCGACTCGGTGAGGGGGAAGTTCTCCTCGTCCTGATTGGCCAGCAGCAGCTGGAGGGCCTCCTCCGGGTCGGCCTGCATGTCGGCAAAGCCCTTCTCACAGGCCCGCAGGAAGCGGGTGTAGGTGTCCCGCTTCTCCTCCAGCTGTTTCTCTCCGGTGACCAGCATCAGGGAGTAATAGTTGGGCACCCCGTAGTCGGTGACCTTCATCACATCCATGGGGAAGCCCTGCTCCTCCAGGGCGGGGATCTCGTGGTTGAGGAAGCACCCATAGGTGGCGTCCACGTTGCCGGTGGTCATGGCGCTCATCAGATCGAAGCCCACGTCGATCATCTCCACGTCCTCCAGGGACGCCCCCACGCTCTGGAGCATCTGCTCCACCGCCACCTCGCCGAAGCGGGTGCCCGAGTAGCCGATGGTCTTACCCACCAGATCGGAGGCGCTGTGGATCCCCTGCTCCGCCAGGGAGCAGACCACGGCCACCGGCTCCTGCACCACCGCGCCCAGCACCTTCACAGGCACGTCCTCGTTGGCCTTGGCGATGATGGTGTCTTCCTGGTAGTAAAAACCGATGTCGGCCTTGCCCGCCGCCGTCATGGTGAGAGGGTCGCTGGTGTTGGAGGGGAAGAGGATGTTCACCTGCAGGCCCTCCTGGGCAAAATATCCCTTTTCCTCCGCCTCGTAGAGGAAGGCGTGGACCGCGTTGGGATACCAGTCCAGCACTACATCCACGGTCTCCAGTTCTTCCCCGCCGGCAGAGGGGGCGGGAGTCTCTCGCTGGGCCCCGCAGCCCGTGCCGCTCCACAGCAGCAGGGCGCTCAGGCCCAGGGCCAGTTTGCGTCGTCTCATGGTTCCATTTCCTTTCTGTGTCTCAGGATTCGCCCCGCCAGCGGACGATCTTCTTTTCCAGCAGAGCCACCACCCCCACCGCCAGCATGGCAGCCAGGGAGAGCAGCACGATGGGGGCAAAGACCCCCGCGCCGTTGAGCTGGGTCATCATCCGCCGGGAGAAATAGCCCAGCCCGCTCTTGGCTCCCAGCCACTCACCGATAGCCGCGCCGATGACGCTCATGGGCACAGCCATCTTCACTGCGGAGAAGAAGTAGGGCAGGGCACAGGGCACCTTGATGCGCAGAAAGATATCCCGCCGGGTGGCCCCGTAGGTGAGGAGAAGCTCGGCCATCTCGGTCTGGGCCGAGCGCAGGCCGTCATACACCGTGATGGTGATGGGGAAAAAGGTGATGAGCACCGTCACCAGCACCTTGCTCCAGATCCCATACCCGAACCACAGCACGAAGAGGGGGGCAATGGCGGTGGTGGGGATAGTCTGGGAGATCACCACCAGGGGATAGAGCATCCGGCGCACCAGGGCGCTGGCGTCCATGGCCACCGCCAGAGCCAGGCCCAGCACCAGGGAGATGGCAAGTCCGATGGCGGTCACTCCCATGGTGGCGGGCAGATGGACCGTAAAGAGGGGCCCCCGCAGCTCCCACAGCGTCTGGAGGATCTGAACGGGAGAGGGGAGGATATAGGCCGCATCCAATCCCATGGCCCCCGCCTGCCACAGCAACAGCAGGGCGAAGAGAAAGATCAGGGCCGGAAGATTGGTCCTGCACGCACGTTTCATACCGCCACCTGCTTTCTCAGCAGCGCAATGAGCTGCTCTTTCAGCTCCACCATGGCCGGGTCCTTCAGGCAGGACCGGTCCCGGGGATCGGAGGCGGGCACCGGGATCTCAGTCAGGGCACGGATGGGGGTGGACTCCACCACCAGCACACTCTGGGAGAGGAAGAGGGCCTCCTCCACATCGTGGGTAATAAAGAGGATGGTCTTGTGGTGCCGCCGCCACTGGTCCAGGAGCCACTCCTGCATGGAGATGCGGGTCAGGAAGTCCAGCGCCGAGAAGGGCTCGTCCAGAAGGAGGAGGTCGCTGCCCGTGAGCATGGTGCGGGCAAAGGCAGCCCGCTGGCGCATCCCCCCGGAGAGCTCCTGGGGCATCTTATCCCCGCAGCCGGGCAGGCCCACATCGGCCAGTGCCTCCTCCGCCCGCTCCCGCCGCTCCTTCCGGCTGTACCCGCCCTGGATCTCCAGGGGAAGGGCCACATTCTCCCCCACGCTCCGCCAGGGGAAGAGCAGGTCCTTCTGGGGCATATAGCCGCAGTAGCCCTTGCGTCCGGCAATGGGCGTGCCGTCTACCCGGATGGTCCCGCCCTTGGGGGCAAGCAGACCGTTGGTCATACGGAAGATGGTGCTCTTTCCGCAGCCGCTGGCCCCGATGATGCAGTGGAAGGAACCGGGCTCCACCTGAAAGGAGAGACGGTCGATGATGTCAAAATCCTCGCTGGGGTACTGGTAGGAGACCTCCTCAAAGGCCAGCGCGCTCATGCTTCCAGTTTCCATGCCATCTCCCAGAAGCCCAGCTCATACCGGCTGCACGCCACAAAGATCTCCTCCAGCCGGCGGTACTCCTCCTCACTGCACCCTGCTGCCAGGGCGTCCATCCGCTCCACCAGGGCGCGGTTGGTCTCCTGATACTCCTCCGAGGAATAACCCTGGACCCACTCACCGTAGAAGGGGTGCTCCAGCGCGCCGGGCCGTGCGGCCAGACGTGTTCCGATCTCCGCATAGCTCCAGGAGCAGGCCAGAATGGCGGCCACGATCTCTGCCGGACCGCCCGCGGCAGCAGCCGAGAGCATGTAATTGGTGTAGGAGAGGTTGGGCAGAGCGGGACGCACCGCGAAGACCTGCTCCTCCGTGATGCCCAGGCGGGCCATGTAGGCCCGGTGGATCTTCATCTCGCCCCCCAGGATGGCATCCACGTTGGCCGAGAAGAAGCGCATCAGCTCGGGGCTGCGGGCCTTTACCACGCCCCAGGCAAAGACGCGGGCGTAATCAAAGAGGTACAGATAGTCCTGGAGCAGGAAGTAGCGGAATTTTTCCACCTCCAGGGTGCCGTCCCCGATCCCGGTGACAAAGGGATGGGCATGGCAGGCCTCCCAAATGGGTCGGGCGGCCTCATAAAGACGCTGGGTCACAGTCATAGAACGCAGTTCCTCCAATCGGTGATGGTCTCATGGGCGAGGGCGCACACCTGGGGCCAGTCCCCGGCGTAGGCCTCCTCGGCCACGCCCACCACGTAAAATCCCGCCTCCCGGGCGGTGCGTACGGCGTAGAGCGCATCCTCAAAGATGGCGATCTCACCCGGCGCCGCCCCCAGACGGCGGGCGGCCTCCAGATAGATGTCCGGTCGGGACTTGCCTACTCCCAGGGTCTCGCAGCTGAGGAGGAAGTCAAAGCATCCGTCCACCTCCAGCCGCTCCAGGCAGGCGTGGGAGAGGGGCTCAGCCGTGGCGGTGGCCACACAGAGGCGGACCCCCCGGTCCCGGAGTCCCTCCAGATACGCCTTTACGCCCGCTTTGAGGGGGATGTCCCGGCGGTAGTGGTCCTCCATGACGGCGTGCATCTCCTCCACAATGGCCGCAGGCGGGCCCGGGATGTGGAAGGTCTCCATAAAATAGGCGGCCGACTCCAGCATGGTCATGGGGCCGATGGGGGCCAACTGCTCCGCCGTAGGAGAAACGCCCCGCTGTTCCAGATAATCCCGGCCCAATCGCCGCCAGTATCCCATGGAGTCCACCAGGGTGCCGTCCATGTCGAAAATGCAAAAGCCCTTATCCATGGTCCGCCACTAGCTCCTCGGCCAGGGTGCGCAGATGGGCGGTGGCCGCGCCGGGATCAGGCTGGGCAAAGATGGCGGAGACCACGGCCACGCCGTCCACCCCGCTCCCCTGGAGCTGGAGGAGGTTGTCCGCGCTGATGCCGCCGATGGCCACCACGGGGATGTCCACCGCGTCGCAGATGGCCCGCAGCGCCTCCACCGTCAGGCTCTTGGCGTCCTTCTTGGTGGTGGTACCGAAGACCGCGCCCACGCCGATGTAGTCGGCCCCCGCCTGCTGGGCGGCCAGGGCGGTCTCCACCGTGTTGGCCGAGATGCCCAGGATCTTATCCGGGCCGATCATGGCGCGCACATCCTTGCCTACGATGTCGCTCTGGCCCACATGGACGCCGTCGGCATCGCACTCCAGGGCCACTTCAATGGAGTCGTTGACCACAAAGGGCACGTGATAGCGCCCGGCCTGCTCTTTGAGGATCTCGGCCTCAGCCAAAAAGGCGTCGTGGTCCATCCCCTTCTCCCGGACCTGAAGGAAAGTGGCGCCGCTGCGCAGCACCTCCTCGGTCACCTCGGGGAGGGTGCGCTCCCCCAGCCAGCTCCGGTCGGTCACAGCATAGAGCAGCATGGCGCTGCGGATCTCATCCCTGGTAAATTTCATAGCGTACTCCTTCTCTCAGTTCGTCCTCGGTCAGATTAAACACCGCGTCGATCAGATCGGTGCGGAAGGTGGCATTTCCGGTGCCGTTTTGGAGGCGGCGGGCCTCGGCCCTCTCTCCCGCCAGATCCATGGCGGCCACGGCGGCGACCGCTGCCGCCAGCGGGCGCTCCGGGTTGGCCCCGCAGAAAGCCCCCAGCAGGGCGGTGAGCATACATCCGCTCCCCGTCACCCGGCTCATGGTGGGCACGCCGCCCCGGATCAGAACGGTCTGTGTTCCGTCGGACAGGATGTCCACCTGGCCCGAGAGGGCGGTCACCGCCCCCGTAGACTCCGCCAGACGGCGGCACAGCTCCACGCCCCGGGAGAGATTCTCCTCGGTGACCGCGTCGCCGGCCGACACGTCCACACCGCTCCCGCCCTCTGCGCCCAGGGCCAGGGCGCGGATCTCGGAGGCATTGCCCCGGATCACGGTGAAGCGCAGCTCGGCGAGGAGGCGGCGGCAGGCCTCCCGCCGCAGGGAGGTGACCCCCGCCGCCACCGGGTCCAGTACCACCGGGATGCCCAGCTGGTTGGCCCGCTTTCCGGCCAGGAGCATGGCCTCCACATCCCCGATGGCGCCCAGGTTCAGGACCAGGGCCTGGACCCCCGCTACGGCCTCCTCCACCTCACGGATGTCGTGGGCCATGGTGGGAGAGCCGCCGGCGGCCAGCAGGATATTGGCGCAGTCGTTGACGGTCACAAAATTGGTAATGCACTGGACCAAGGGGGTACGCTCCCGCACCGCCCCCAGGCAGGAGGCAAGTTCCGTTCTCTCCATGCTTCACCTCAGCGCTTGAGCTGCTCCAGCATCCGATCCAGTGCACCGGAACGCTTGAGGAGCAGGATAACGGCGCAGCCCATCAAGCCGCCCACAGCGGAGGAGGGCAGGTAAGCCGGGATGTAGAAGAAGGGGGACTGGGCGTCCAGTCCGTAGAACTGCTTCATCAGGGGATAGGCCACCATGGCGCTGATAAAGCCGGTGCCGATGACCTCACCCACATAGCCCATCCACAGCTTCTGGGTCTTCTGATAGAGCAGCCCCGAGAGGAACGCGCCGAACACGGCGCCCACCACCGCCTGGATGGTCCGCCCGGTGAGCATCCGCAGCAGTCCCGTGAGCAGGGCCGCCGCAAAGCCGTACCAGGGTCCCAGGAACACCGCGCCCAGGATGTTGCAGAAGTGCTGGAAGGGCGCCATGGAGGGGAAGTAGACAAAGGTGGAGAGTACAAAGCCCAGGCCCGCCAGCATGGCGGCCAGTACCATCCGGCGCACGGAAAGGCTGTTGGCACGGGTCATGGTATGGGTATCCGCAGTCACTTTCATTTCGGCAGCCTCCTCAACGATTCTGATATTTGCCCGTCTTGTCGTCGATGGTCCACACGCCGTCGGGCTTATAGCTGATCTTCACATAGCTCATCACGCTGGGGGCACCGGCTTCCACGCAGATGCGGCAGCACTGTTTGACGATGTCCAGAAGCTCCTCCAGATCGCCCTCCAGCGTGGTCTCGAAGGGCCCCACCACATAGTGCAGCCCTGTGGAGGCCAGATAGGCGATGACCTCGTCCACGATCCGCCGGGTCTCCTCCTGCTCCATCACCTTGGGCAGGACCTGAATGGCAATGCTTGCGTTCATTGTACGCTTCCTCCTTCTGCAATGGCGTAGTTGTGCTTGAGCGGGCCGCTGCCCTGGCCCAGATCCAGCTGGGCCTCCATGGCGGCGGTAATATAGGTCTTGCCCTTCCGCACTGCCTCGGGCAGCTCCTCCCCCAGGGCCAAGAAGGAGGCGATGGCGGAGGAGAGGGTGCAGCCCGAGCCGTGGTTGTTGGGATTGTCCACCCGGGGGGAGCGGAACCAGATGGCCTCGCCCTTCCACCAGAGGAGATCGTCCGCCGTATCGCTCCGATGGCCGCCCTTGACCAGTACGCCCCCGGGGACCCGCTCTCCAATGGTGCGGGCGGCACGGAGCATGTCCGCTTCGCTCTCCACCGCAAAGCCGCACAGCCGCTGGGTCTCGGGGAGATTGGGCGTGATCACCGCCGCCAGGGGGAAGAGCTCCTCCATCAGCGCGGTGAGGGCAGTGTCCTGCATGAGCGCGCTGCCGCTGGTGGCCACCATCACCGGGTCCACCACAATGCGCTCTGCCCGGTATTCCCGCAGCTTGGCGGCAATGACGCGGATGATGTCAGCGTTGGAGACCATGCCGATCTTTACCGCATCGGGCCGGATATCCTCAAACACGCAGTCCAGCTGTGCGCCCACAAAAGCCGGGGTCGCCTCCAATACCTCCCGCACGCCGGTGGTATTCTGGGCCGTCAGGGCGGTGATGGCGCTCATGCCATACACCCCCAGGCAGGTCATAGTCTTCAGGTCGGCCTGGATCCCGGCGCCGCCGCTGGAATCACTGCCCGCGATAGTCAAAACTCGTCTCATCTGCTTGCCTCTCCTTTTTTCGTTTGGATTTCTGTGGGGCAGACCAAAAAAGGCGGGATGTCCCAACTGGGACATCCCGCCTCAAGCGTTTCTCTATGCTCCTCCGTACGAAGGAGAACCGCACGAAGTCTGTGCCGCGTCCCTACGTTGGCATTACCCACATCAGGTAAGGTCGAGGGACTCGCCCCTCCTCTCAGCCCCCTCGCGGGAGCTCCCTTGCGTGTTTTATTGTAGGACGAACGAAACCTTCTGTCAATCCCTATTTCCGGGGATACAGGCAATCAGCCCTTGGGGGCAAACTTATCCCAGTAGCCCATGAAGAAGATGATGAGCACGATCACAGGAAGGACAAAGGTAAAGTAAACGCGCAGCTTTCCGGGGAAGCGGGCGCCCTCACCCTGGTTGGCCTCCTTCAGGAAGTTCTCATAGCCCCAGCCGTATTTGTCGGAGACACAGCAGAAGAGCAGATAGACCACCGAGCCCAGAGGCAGCAGATTGTTGCTGACCAGGAAATCCTCCAGGTCCATGATTCCCATGCCCAGCACCTTCACGCCGCTCCACAGGTTGTTGCCCAGCAGGCAGGGCAGGCTCAGCAGGAAGATGAGCACCAGGTTGGCCAGCACCGCCTTGCGCCGGGAAATGGCCCACTTGTCCATCCAGCAGGCCAGAATGTTCTCAAAGACCGCCGTCACGGTGGAGAGGGCCGCAAAGAAGAGGAACACAAAGAACATGGCGCCCCACAGCCGGCCACCGGGCATGGCGTTAAAGACATTGGGCAGGGTGACAAAGATCAGATTGGGGCCCGCGTCGGGCTGCACCCCGAAGGCAAAGGCCGAGGGGAAGATGATCAGACCCGAGATGAAGGCCACACAGGTATCCAGGATACCCACGCTGATGGCCTCGCCGAACAGGCGGCGCTCCTTGCCGATGTAGCTGCCGAAGATGGCCATGGCGCCGATGCCCAGGCTCAGGGTAAAGAAGGCCTGACCCATAGCGTCATAGATGGCACGGAACAGGCGGAAGTTCCCCTCGCCGTCGTACATCAGGTTGTGGAAATTGGGCACCAGATAGAACTTCAGGCCCTCTATCGCCCCAGGAAGGGTGACGGCGCGCACCGCCAGCACCACCAAGAGCGCCAGCAGGCAGAGCATCATGGCCTTGTTGATCTTCTCCACGCCATTTTGCAGTCCCCGGCTGCACACCAGCATGCCCAGCACCACCACAATGGCCATAAAGAGCAGCTGGATACCAGGGGTGGCCACCATCTGTCCATAGGCATCCGCCACACCGGCGGTATCCAGACCCTCAAAGCGACCCAGCACCATCTTGCAGAAGTACAGCAGAAGCCAGCCGGCAATGGTGGTATAGAACATCATGAGCAGGTAGTTGCCCGCCATACCGAACCAGCCGTACCAGTGCCACTTGCTGCCCTTGGGCTCCAGCTGCTGGAAGGAGACGATCACACTCTTCCGGCTGGCTCGCCCCACCGCAAACTCCATGGCCATGATGGGCAGACCCATCACCACCAGGAAGGCCAGGTAGATCAGCACGAAGGCTGCGCCGCCATACTGTCCCACAATATAGGGGAAGCGCCACACATTTCCCAGGCCAATGGCGCACCCGGCTGAGATGAGCACAAAGCCCAGCCGGGACGCAAAGGTCTCTCTCTCTTTCACATCCGTTTCCTCCTTGCCTCTTTTGGGCACAACGCCCACACATATGTTGACATTTTACCCCGTTTTCCCATCAACTGTCAACCTTGCTTCTTTCCCTTTGCACACCCTGTTTCCATAAAAATACCGGAGGCCGGATCATCGATCCGGCCTCCGGTATCCATGCTTATGCGAGCCAATCCAGGACCACATCTCGCAGGGTGGAAGGAGTTACCGTGTTGCGCAGCAGGAGTTCCATTAATTCATCAATGCGGGAAACGCTTACGGTGACATGGGGGAGCTGTGCTCCCTCACTTCCATCCGCAGCCGCGATCTTTACGCCGTAGCTTTCACAGGCGAACCCATCACTCACACACATTTGGTCCACCAAGATGTAATAGTCGAAGCAGTACTTTTGACCGTCCTCACCCTCCTCAGTGCGCTGCCCGACGTACAATTCCCTCATCTTGCGCCTTCCCCTCCTTATATCAGATCACTTCCAATGCAATTATATTGTATTTCCTACGGCACGGAAAGAAAAATCGTTCGCAATTTTCCCACAGAACTGCCATTTTTCCACACATTTCCCCAAATTCCACGACCGTCAACCGCGACATTTGTCAAATTACGCCGCTTCATCGGGAACTTGGTCGCACACTTTTTCTTTTCTGGCTGCAAAAATCCCGCCGGGCACCCGGAGAAACCGGGCCCGGCGGGCTGCTCTCTATTACGCTTTTCCGCTCAACCGTTCATCCACACATTTGATGAGCTCCAGTACGCTGGCATACTCCTGCCGCGGCGTCCCATCCAGCCAGTCCAGAAATCCCTGCCAGGTGGTATTCCGCCGGGTGATGACATACAGCTGAAAGGTGGCTGCTTCGCCCCGGGCGGCCTCCACCTCTTCCCGGGACATGCCGCTGTTCAGATCTTTGGCGACCAAGTCGCTGCACCCCTCTCCCCGTCCGGGGCAGAAGGTACGGGTGCGCTCAAAGGCCTGAGGAAAATTCTGTGTATCCAGCACTTCCTCCAGCTGGAGCAGAAGTCCGCCGATATCGGAAAAGGAAAAGGGACGCAGCAGGCGGCGGCTCACGACCCGGCCGCAGATACGCCCGTCCGTCACCTGATCCACACAGATCCGGATGGCTGCGTCATAGTGGTTCATATTTGCCGGCATAGCTTCTCCTCCTCACCGTACTGCGGCAAGCCGTTTTTGCATCCATTCGCTGTTGATGCTGTGGCGCAGGGCCTCCTCTTGGCTGATGCGTCCATTCTGCACCAGGCGCAGCAGGCTCTGGTCCATGGAGACCATGCCCTCCGCCGCACCCTGGGAGATCACATTGTCGATCTGATGGGCCTTGGACTCCCGGATCATATTGCGGATGGCGCTGTTGACCACCATCACCTCAAAGGCCGGGGTCAGCCCCCCATCCACGGTGGGCACCAGCTGCTGTGAGACCACGCCTTCCAGCACCATGGACAGCTGGGTGCGGATCTGCTGCTGCTGCTCCGGCGGGAAGGAATCCACGATCCGGTCAATCGTACTGGACGCCCCCACCGTGTGCAGCGTGGAGATGACCAGATGGCCGGTCTCGGCGGCGGTGACCGCCGCCCGGATGGTGTCGGCGTCCCGCATCTCGCCCAGAAGGATGATATCGGGGGCCTCCCGCAGGGCGGCCCGCAGCGCGGCATCGTAGGATGCCGTGTCGGTGGACAGCTCCCGCTGGGTCACCACGCTCTCCTTGTGGTGGTGGAGGTATTCAATGGGGTCTTCAATGGTGATAATGTGGCTGTTGCGGGTGGAGTTGACTGCGTCCACCAGACAGGCCAGTGTGGTGGTCTTGCCGCTGCCCGCCGGGCCAGTGAAGAGCACCATACCCCGGGTGTAGCGGGAAAAGGCCATCACATTGTCCGGGATTCCCATGGCCTCCCGGTCAGGCAGCGCAAAGGAGACCACTCGGATCACCAGTCCCAGGGAGCCGCGCTGCTTGAGGGCGTTGACCCGGAAGCGGGAAAGGCCCCGCACGGCAAAGGAGAAATCATCGTCCCCCACCTCCAGCAGGCGCTTCATATCCCGCTCTCCCGCCAGGTGGTAGAGCTCTTCCACCAGGGCCTGAATGTCAGGGGGGAGGAGGCGTTCCCCCTCTCGCCGGATCAGGCCATGGATCTTATAGGCTGCCGGCATACCGGCAATGATGAGAATATCTGAGGCAGAGCGGGCCACGGCCCCCTCCAGGATCTCCAGAATGGTCATGCTTTTTCCTTCTTTCAGCGGGTGGGGCCGGTTCACTCGCCCAGGCCGCCATCCCACAGGTTCCACTGGTCTTGGATCTCACTCTCGTCGGGCCCGCTGGCCACCACTTCCCAGTGTTCAATGGTAACGCCGCCCTCCATCGCGCCCGACGGAATGCGTCCCAGCGTGATGTGAAGAGACTGATTCCCCTCCATGGGGATCCACTCGTCCAGCTCGGTCTCATTCCCGGAGGCAAAGGCGGCATACCGCTGGGCTGCCTCCCGGTCGGCAGCATAGTAGGACTGCACCGTCTCTGCATTGATCTCCGAGAGGGCCAGGTCCGCCTTGGCGGTCGTCAAAGTCAGTGCCGCAAAAATAGACAGAGTGAGCACCAGCAGCACCGTAATGATGGTGATGATCCCCACTCCAAAGGGAGATTCCTGCCGTCTATCCAAGGTAGGTCACCCCTTCCAGCTCATAAACCTGGATATCGTCTTGATAGATGGCGATATCCAACTCGTTCCCACGCACCGCGCACTGGGCACTAAATCCATTGTCCTCTTCCCTGCGCTGCGCGGGCTCCTCCCCGGTGGCCTTCCACTCCTCGGCGATGGATTGGGCGAGATAGACCGCCTGGGTGAGACGCGTGCTCTCCTGGCTGATACGGCGGGCATGGACCAGAAGGCCCACGCAGACCGCCGCGCACAGGGCAAAGATCAGGAGATTGCACACCAGCTCGATGAGAAAGAGGTTGGCTTTTTTCGGTCCGTAACTCATCCCAACACCTCCCCGCCGGGTACCGTGTTCACGCCCATCCGGGACGTGACGCTGGCGGAACAGACCTCGCCATCCTCCGCTGTCACGGTGATGGTGAGAAGATCTCCCTCCAGCGTCAGCTCCATACGATCCAGAGGCAGAATGGCTACGCCGTCCTCGGCCTTCATGCCGCTGTCCTTCTCGGCGTAGAGCTCCCGCAGCTGTCCGTCATAGACATACAGGACCGTATGGTAGTCGCTCTCGCCGGAATCGGTCAGCTCCAGGGCGGGCAGGTACTCAAAGGAGCCTACCCCCACACTCCAGGACCGGCGAACCTGATTGATCAGATAGGACAGTGCCGTGCGCTCCGTCTCGTTCCCGTCGGAGACCGCTACCACGTCCCGATAGACTCCGCTGCCCAGCAGGGTGATCCCCATGGCCAGGATAAAAAAGAGGGCGCACAACACCACGACCAGAGCGGAACGCAGTCCGCGCCCTTCACTTGAGAGTTTCATAACTGGTCACGCTCCTTCCAAAATGGGCCGCCCGCTCATTCCAGAACGGGATCCCCCTGCCCTGCCGCGGGCAAAACCGTGATGTCGGGCATCAGGTTGGAGGCGATGTACTGATAGTCCACAAAGATCCGGCTCTCATCAATGGATACGCCATAGCGCTCCTCCAGATCGGCCAGACTGGCCGGGTAGCTTCCCTCCAGCGCATAGCACTGGACTGCCGCACGCCGGACCGCACGTTCTGTCATGACCAGGCTCTCCTGGTCTGCCTTTCCGCCCAGTCCTCCCGCCGCAGCAAAGAGAAATACAGGCAGTACAACGACCAACAGCACCAGGGGCAGGGCCCGGCGCAGGGTATGTCTGGACTGGAACAAAAAAACACCTCCCAAAAACGGTCTTTATCAACCGCCGATGGCGGAGAGCACACCCAGCAGGGGCAGCATCACGGACAGGAGCACCAGTCCCACCGCCAGACAGAGGATGATGACCAGGCCATACTCAAAGCGGCTGAGGAGCAGCGAGAGCCGCTCATCGGCGTCAGCCTGACAGCGGCGGGAGAGCTCTTCCATGGCCTGCTCGGACACGCCGGCCCGGAAACCGGCACTCAGAAGCCCCGCCTGAAGACCGGTAAAGAGCCCGCAGCTCTCCACCGCGTCAGCAAAGGCAGTCCCTGCCGCCATCCGGTCCCGGCAATCCTTCAGGGCGGGGGCGATCCCCGTTCCGTCCAACAGGTCACAGGAGCGGTCCATGGCCTCATCCAGCGGGAGACCACTGGAGAGCATCAGCGCCATGGCAGAGGCAAAGCGGCTGCGGTCTACCGCCCGATAGGGTGCGGTCCCGGAGAGCAGACGGCTCAGAGCAGCCTGCCCCTTGGCGGTGCGAAACATCCAGAGCACCCACACCGCAGCAGCCACCAGCACCACCGCAAAGGCGGCAGCCACATATTTACTCACCGCGCCAAAGGTCATCAGACCCCGGGCAACGGGGGACAGACTCACACCCAGCTGGCTGAATACCTGCTGGAACACGGGCAGTACCCGGGATACCAGGGCCAGAAAAACCACCGCGATGAGCACCGCCATGGCCGCCGGATAGGCGATGGCCCGCCGGAGGGACTGCTGAGTATCCGCCTCCCGGCGGTAGTACGCGGAGAGGGCCGAGAGCACCTGGTCCAGCCGACCGGAGGCCTGCCCGATCTCCACCATGCGCAGCATATAGTGGGGGAATACTCCGGTCTCCTCCAGTGCCGCGGAGAGCGCACGTCCTTCCAGCAGAACGGCGTGCATCCGCTCCAGCAGTTCCTTCTCACGGGGGGATCGGGCGTCCTGGGCCAGGATGCCCACACTCTCCTCCGAGCCGATGCCGGCCTGGACCATCAGAGAGAGCTCATAACAGAATACAGAGAGCTCATCCGGGCCAAGCACCTGGGGCTTTGCCGTCTTTTTCATTCTTTTCGCTCCCTTTCCGCTCCTTTAATAGGCGTATTTCTGGGAATAATTGCTGGGGGTGGTCACGTACTTCATGATGGAGGCGCTCCCCTTGCCGGTGGAGACAAAGGTGGGGTCCATCATGGTCCAGCTCTTACCGTCAAAGTAGATGGCATTCTTGATCCAGCCCACACCCTCCACATAGACGTCGATCCAGGCGTGGTAGATCTTTCCCGCATAGCCCACGACCAGCTTGCAGGGAATGTCCTGAGAGCGGAGCATGGTGGCCATGACCGCCGCATAGTCAAAGCAGATGCCCTTGCGCGCAGCCAGCACCTTATCCACATCGGGCAGATAGCCCGTGGGCGGATTGGCCGCCAGGTCGTAGTCGTAGCTGAAGTTGCTGGTCACCCAGTTGAAGATCGCGCTTACCTTGGCCAGATCATCGGTGGCGCCGGCATTCTGCACGATCTCTTTACCCTTGGCCACCGTGGTGCTCTTTTCCGTAAAGTTCACATACTGGTTGGGGTAGAGGAAGGGCAGAAACTGGTTGCGCAGCTTCAGAGAGACGCTGGTGCTGTACGCCTGGGCATACTTCGTGCCGGAGGTGTTCTCAAACACCTTGACAGTGTAGCTTCCGTCTCCCTCGGTCAGAGGAAAGGTCTCATAGCTGCCGGTATTGTTCAGGTTATAGGTATAGGTCGTGCCGCCGCTCTTGGTGATCTGCACTTTGATGCGGACATTTTTTCCGCCTGTGTACTTGACCTGGATAAATCCCTCGCTCAGATTGGACGTATCCACGGCGGCTTTCGCGTTGGAGAGGACGGTGACGCCGCTCTGCATAACGGTCTTGGACGGAATGTTGGAAGCCTCCGCCCAGGTCTGAAATACCGTGCCGGCAACGCCCGCCGTCAACACCAGGGCGAGAACTGCGGCACCAACGCGCTTTTTGATGGGTAGATTCAAGGTGTTACCTCCTCAGTTGGAATAGGGGAAGGGTCCGCCGTGCCGATGTCCAGCCAGGCGGGGAAATCGTAGTTTTCGTCATAGGGCAGGATATCCACCTGCCGGGCGCGCACCACATAGCGGTGGTCCGCCACGCCAATGGGCGTACAGGTGGTCAGGGTCAGGCAGGAAAAGCCCTGGCAGTAAATAACGCTCCAGTCATCCGGCTCAATGATCTTGGTCTGATCCCAGACATACTGGTAGATGTGCGTCTCATCCACCAGATAGAGGCAGTCGCCCGGCCCGATGGTGTGCAGGTAGTAAAAGGGAACGTCGTCCGTGATCTGGCCGTTGCGCACCCAGTTCCGGTGGCCCGCAATGGACACATTGCCCCCAACCTCATCCGGCATCTGGGCATAATCATACAGGCCCTCCCCCTGGAGAAGGGTCTGCTCGTCCACACCGTCCAGGACCGGGACGTCCACATCAAGCTTTGGAATCACCAGGCGCATACTGCCGCTCACATAGGCCTTGCGCTTTTCGCTGACAAATACTTTATCCTGAGGGAGTCCCCCGTCATCCGCCTCCGGCCAGGGCATGGGCGTGGCGGAGGGGGAGGGGAGGACCTCCGGCGTGGGCTGGGACTGTGCCGTATACCGCGGTGTGGGCAGTGGGGCCGGCCGGCTGCTTTTCCACACAGCAGCGCCGGCCAGCACCAGCAGCACAGCGGCGGCGGCAAAACAGAGCACCGCCCAGAGTTTGCGTTGTTTCATGGAAAACCCGGCTCCTTTTTCGCTCACGCCATCTCCAGCTCCCGGATGCGGTAGGAGATCTTGAGGAAGCTGCGCCGGTGCTGCCGGTAGAAGGCAGCGACGATCCGCTCCATAACCATGGTGGAATCCTCAAAATTGGCCGCAGGCAGCATCACGACATACTGTGCCCCGCTGTACCGGGAGACCACGTCCCCCCGCCGCAGGCCGTTGGTGAGGATGGCAAGAAGCTGATCCATCGTGTTGTTGAGCGCCCCCAGTTCCGGCATTCCGCCTCCAGGCAGAGAGACCGTCAGAAGCGCCAGATGGACGCAGGTCCCGTTGCGGGCAGCCCGGCGGGCCTCCAGACGGTAGGCCTCCCGGAAGAAGCCGTATTCGCACACAAAGGCACCGGGACGGATGGCGGTCTCCTTCAGGCTCTGCTGAATGACCGCCAGATCGGTCTCCAGGCTCTTTTCCGTGTCCATAATGGCGGTATAGAGATCCCGCAGCTCGGCCGAGGGCGTGACGCCCAAACTCCGGTAGAGCAGATCGGTGGCCATCTCATAGCGCTCCAGCGCGGCGGCATCCCGTCCCTGCTTCACCAGAGAGCGCACCACCAGGATGTGAAGCCCCTCGTCCAGGGGATCCAGCTCGCTGGCACGGCTGCACAGGGCGGTCATCTCTTCAAACTGCTCGTGCTTTTCCAGAAGGGCGGCATACTCCTTCACCGCCCGGACAAAAAGGGCGTGGTAGTGGGTGGACAGGGGGATCACCCACATATGGTTTTCCTGCTTGGGCAGGAAATCCCCTTTGTACAGTTCGGCAGCCTCCCGGTAACAGGCCATCCGCTCCTCATCGCTCCGGTCTTTCTCCTGGGCGCGCAGGCACAGTTCTTCAAAGCGGTCGGCGTCCACCACGCACTCGATCTCCCGGTTCCAGGAGTAAGAGCCGCGCTGGGACAGGATCGGGGGCATATCGCTGGGAAACAGGGGCTCGAGCATGGCACGAACCCGGTAGAGCAGGGTTTTCAGCGCATTGACGGGATTGGAGCTGTTCTCTTCCGGCCAGAACAGTTCGATCAGCTCCGACTGGGATACATTCCGATCCCGGTGTATGATCAGATAGCAAAGGACATTCCAAGGTTTCTGCGAGCGATTGATCTCATCGGTCAGGAGATTTCCATCTACCTCTATACCGAAACCGCCCAGCATAGAGACCGAGACAGACATCCGTTTCGGTACGGCGGCTGGCTGTTTCATGTGACGTTCCTCCCTTACTTTGGGACAAAGCGTGCGGCTGACATATCCTCTTTCTTCTCTTGTATGTACGCATGATTCGTTCCATTCACACACACGTGTGGCATGATACAACTATCATTATATCAGCTTTCCCCCGAAAAAGGTAGTGCTTTTCCCACTTTAAAACGCCAAAATATGGCGGTATACCCTTACTCAGGGATGTACGCTCTGACCCGGAGCCGGGCGCCCAGACTCTCGGCCAGCGTGCGGCAGCGCTGGATCTCCTCCGGCGTCTTGTCCTTATCCACAATGGTCATGACCACATGGGGCACATACGCCGTAGCCCGGCGGGTGAAGTCCAGCATGGCCTCCCAGCCCTGCACTCCATCCTTGGGCTGGGTCACGGCGCAGTACTCCTCCGCCGTGGAGCCGTTGAGGGAGATGGATACCGTGTCGATCCGCCCCGCCAGATCCGCCGTCACATCCCGGCCCTGGATCAGGTTGGCGTGTCCATTCGTGTTGATGCGCACCGGGGGAAGTCCGGGGACCTCCTCCTTCAGCCGGTCCACCAGCCACAGGATATCGTCGGTGCGGAACATGGGCTCTCCAAAGCCGCAGAACACCAGCTCCCGATAGGAGGGGAGATCCCGTTTCCGCAGGTCATCCAGAGCCTCCTCCCGGGTGGGCTCGTGCTCCAGCCACAGGTCGTCGGCGTAGATGCTCCCCTTGTGTCCGTTGTGGCGCAGGCAGAAGACACAGGCGCAGTCGCAGCGGTTGGTGAGGTTGACGTAGAGCGCGCCTTCATATTCATAAGATATGGTCATCATACAGATTAACTCCCTTCGATCCGGCCCCTGGGGCCGTCATGGTGCCTCTTATGCCTCGAGGCGGAAAAAGCGTCTTCCGTTTTCCGTCGTGATGCGGGCCACTTCTTCCGTGCTCAAACCCTTGATCTGGGCCACGGTTTCCGCCATGCGGTAGAGGTAGCCCGAGTCGCACCGCCGCCCCCGGAAGGGCTCCGGCGTCATATAGGGCGCGTCGGTCTCCAGCATGATGTGCTCCAGAGGCAGCCACTCCAGCACCTCCAGCGCACGCCGGGCCTTTTTAAAGGTGATGTTCCCGGTGAAGGAGAGTATCCACCCCATCCGGACCAGGATCTTGGCCTCCTCCACGCTGCCCGCATAGCAGTGGAACACGCCCCGGGCATTGGGATGGGCCCGGGCAATATCCAGGCAGTCCTGGTGGGCGTCCCGGTCGTGTACGATGGCGGGGAGGTCCAGCTCCTCCGCCAGGGAGAGCTGCGCGTCATAGAACTCCCGCTCCTTGGCCCGTCCCTCCGGGTCCTTCACCCAGTAGTAGTCCAGTCCGATCTCGCCGATGGCCTTCACCCGGGGATGGGCCGCCAGGGTGCGGATGGCATCCAGATCCGCCAGGGAGACCCCCTCCAGGTTTTCCGGGTGATACCCCACCGCGGCGTAGAGGAAGGGATAGCGCTCCGCCAACTCCACCGCAAAGCGGGATGTCTCCAGATCACAGCCCGGATTGACCACCAGCTCTACCCCCCGCTCTGCAAGGCCCTCCAGGACCTGATGACGGTCGGCGTCAAACGCATCGCTGTCATAATGGGCATGAGTGTCAAAATACATGTTCTCCGACCTCTCTTGTCAAAAATCATACGGGGGCGTCTAGTGTTTTTTACCTCTGTTTATGATACAATGATTTTTACTCGAATGCAAGGGAGCGAATCTGTCATGTCTGCTGCAACCAGTTCACTTACCGCCGCCTTTTCCGCCTTTGCGCGGGAGGGCGGTTATCTGCTCCGGGACAACCGGATCTACGGCGCCTGCCGCCGGTATCCCTTTGAGGCCGCACTGGCCTCCCACGGCCGGGGCGCCGTGTGCTTTTTCTTTCGGATCAACGGCATTTTATCCACCGATCGACTAAAATCTCTGCGGGAGACTCTGGGCCAGGGCTGGACCATCGGCGTGGTCTCTTCCGGCACATACAGTCTCACCTACAAGCCCACCCGGGAGCAGAGTGAAAGTCCTGATTTTGCCGGGGCCGTGGAACACATGGCCAAGGCACTCCAGGCGGACCGCATCCCAGTCCCCGATACCTGTCCCCTTTGCCAGAAAGCGAGTTGTGACGCTCTGGCCAAAGTACAGGACTTTGGCTTTGGTCCCGTCCATCGCTCCTGTCTGCGCAAGGCGGAAAAGACGCTCCGTCCGGTACGCGCCTCCGGGAGCCGTGCTCTCGGCTTGATCGGCGCTCTTCTCGGCACTCTGGTCGGACTGATCCCGTCCATATTCACCATTGTGCTCCTGGACCGGGTCTTTCTGCTGGCCTATGCCATCCCGCCGCTGTGCGCTTTCCAGGGGTATAAGCTTCTACATGGGCGGATGGACCGCCACGCCCCGCTGGTGACCGCCGCCCTCTTCTCCCTGGCCGCCACCCTGCTCCTGGGACTGGGGCACTGTGCCTATGCGGCGCAGGGCCTCTCCGCCCCCGCACAGCTGCTGGAGCTCTGGTCCGCCCGCTATGGCCTGGGTGAGCTGCTCAAAGAGCTGCTCGTCTGGGTCTTTGGCAGCTGGCTGGCCTGGGGGCAGTTCAGCCGTTCCTCCGGCTATGCCGCCCACTCCATCCAGACCTCTCTGGATACCATGACCGACCGAAACGGCAAGGCACTGGCCTCCTCCAAGCGCGCCTGATCGTATCTCTTCCCCATCCAAGCCCATGATTTGACATGGACCGGCGTGGCCCTCTGAGCCGCGCCGGTCCATTTGATTTTCTCAGCAGACCACATGAATGGGGCTGCCGGCCAGCCAGGCCCGCAGGTTTTCACAGACCAGGGCGGCCCGCTTCTCCATGGACTGCCCGGTGGCAAAGGCCACATGGGGCGTGGCCAGCACATGTCTGGCGCGCAGGAGGGGATGATCCTCGGGTACCGGCGGCTCCATCTCAAACACATCGATGCCCGCGCCGGCAATGCGTCCCTCGTTCAGGGCGTCGGCCAGGGCCTGGGAGTCCACCACACTTCCCCGGGCGGTATTGATCAGCAGCGCGTTGGATTTCATCCGCCCGATGCGCTCGGCGTCCATCAGTCCTTTTGTCTCCTCCGTGGCCGGGACGTGGAGGGAGACGATGTCGCACTCGGACAGCAGGGTATCCAGATCCACCTGTTTGACCCCCGGCAGTGTCTTGGGGGAGCGGTTGTAGCCGTATACCTCACAGCCAAAGGCGTTTGCGATGGCGGCCACCCGGCTGCCGATGGCACCCAGGCCGACCACGCCGAACTTCTTTCCCTCCAGCTCAAAGCCCACCAGTCCGCTCTTGGTCCCGCCCCGGCGGACCACCTCGTCACAGGCGCCCAGGTTCCGGCCCAGCGCGATCACCATACCGAACACCAGGTCCGCCACAGCCGCCGTCGAGTAGCCGGCACAGTTGGACACGGTGATCCCCCGCTCCCGGCAATAGGCGAGATCCACATGGTCCACACCGGTAAAGGCCACATTGATGTATTTCAGGTTGGGGCAGTGCTCCATGACCTCCCTGCGGTATGGAAAATTGGACAGGATCACCGCGTCGGCCTCTCTGGACCGCTCGATCAGGGTGGGCACGTCCTCCGCACGGGTATCATAGGCCACGACCTCCATCCGGCCGTCCACCGCTTTTTCTACCATGTCCAGCAGCTTTTCCTGCTCAATCCCCAGAGGTTCCAACACCATCAGCTTCATCGCATATCGCTCCTTCCGCCCCATATTAACTCGGTCGTTCTGTTGTCTGCCGGTTGGCCCGGCGGGGTCCATTATAGGCCTTTTTTTCTTCCCCCGCAAGCGGCAGAGCTTCCGCCCATTACGCCGCGTCAGACAGCTCCTCCCGCGCCTCCTGTTCACTGTCCGCCGAGAAGCAGAATCGCCCGGCATGGTCATATACCTCCACATGTCCGCAGACCCATCGAAATTCGTAATACATCAGGAGACGCCCCTTTCTGTTCTGAGAAGTTGTCTTTAGCATATGCCTTCTACAGTCCATTAAACCGGACTCTGACACGCATGTTCCGGTTTTAGACTTTTTTAATCCTTTCTTTAAGGCCCTTTCAGGCTTGCGCGGTATACTGGACCCAACCCGAGAAAGGAGCGATAGCGATGTTGACACTCACACTATGTACGGCGGCCCTCTTTCTTCTGGCCCTGATCGGTCTGGTCCTTGTGGCGGTAGGCCTGCCCTTTGCGGTCCTCTTTTTTGCACTGCTTCCCCTGGCGCTGCTGCCGGTGGGGGCGGTCATGCTGCTTTTGGGCCTGCTCCGCACACCCCGGCAGGCAGAACGGATCCTGCCCGGACTGGTGGTGTTTCTTTTGGGTCTGGCTCTGCTCTACCATTAACTTTTTCTTACGTTTCCCCCCACTTCTTGACTTGTGTCCCGGCAGACGGGTATAATGTCGATACGATTTCTGAGAAGGGGGAGTGCCCATGGAAACCCATATTCTGGTGGTGGACGACGAGCCGGAGATCGCCGATCTGGTGGAGGTCTATCTCCAGAGCGAGGGCTTTACCATCCACAAATGCGGCAGCGGCACCGCCGCGCTGGAGGTGGTGCGCTCCGTCCCCCTGGATCTGGCTATTCTGGACGTGATGCTCCCCGATATCTCCGGCTTTACCCTTTGCAGCGAGATCCGCAAGGAACACCATTTCCCCGTGCTCATGCTCACGGCCAAGGTGGAGGACTCGGACAAGATCACCGGGCTGACCATCGGCGCGGACGACTACATCACCAAGCCCTTTAACCCCCTGGAGCTCATCGCCCGGGTCAAGGCCCAGCTCCGGCGCTATACCCGTTACAACGAGACTGACAAGAGCGCCGGGGAGGTCATCGACTTCAACGGTCTAGTCATCAACCGCTCCACCCATGAGTGCTGGCTCTACGACCAGCCTCTGGTGCTCACCCCCATCGAGTTTGACATCCTTTGGATGCTCTGTGAGAACCGAGGACAGGTTATCTCAGCGGAAAAGCTCTTTGAGTCGGTCTGGAAGGAGAAGTATCTGGACCGGAACAACACGGTCATGGTCCACATCCGCCGCCTCCGGGAGAAGATGGGGGAGCCCTCCCGCAATCCCCGTTTCATCAAGACGGTGTGGGGCGTGGGCTACAAAATCGACTGATATAACAGGCGGAGCCGGGACGGCTTCGCCTTTTCTTTTGCCGGTGGGTATGCTAAGATATACAGATACCGAATCTACACGGGTGGTGACCGATATGCAACGACCCCGCCTTCCGCTGGGCGATTACTATCAGCTTCTTCTTCAGCACGGCCTGCTGGCCGGCGACGCGCCTCTTCCCACCGTTCTGGAGCGCACGGTGGAACTGGTCTCCTGCGACTCCCAGAAGGTGATTCCAGGCACCCTCTTTCTCTGCAAGGGCGCGGCTTTCAAGGGACAATATCTGGCCGACGCCATACAGCGCGGGGCCTTTGCCTATGTGAGCGAGCGCCCCTATGAGGAGGGGGGAGACGTCCCCTGCATTCTGGTCCGGGACATCCGCACCGCCATGGGCCTGCTGGCCGATCACTCCCACGGCCATCCCTCCGGCCGCCTTACCATCACCGGGATTACCGGTACCAAGGGCAAGACCACCACGGCCTACTATATCAAATCCATTGTGGACGCCTGGCGGACCGGTCAGGGCCTGCGGGAGAGTGCCATCCTCTCCACCATCGTCACCGACGACGGGCTGGAGCGCCGTCCCGCCAAGCTCACCACTCCGGAGCCTCTGGATCTCCAGCGGCACCTCCTCAACGCGGTGACCGCCGGGAGCGAGTATGTGACCATGGAGTTCTCCAGCCAGGCCCTCAAATACGGCCGGGTCATCGGGGTGGATCTGGCCTGCGCGGTGTTCCTCAACATCGGCGAGGACCACATCTCCCCGGTGGAGCACCCCGATTGGGCGGACTATTTTGCCTCCAAGCTCCTCATCTTCCGGCAGGCCCGTACCGCCTGCGTCAATCTGGACTGTGACCACGCCGCGGACGTGCAGGAGGCCGCCTCGGTCTGCCAGCGGGTAGTGACCTTCTCCCAGCGCTCCGCTGACGCCGACGTCTATGCCAGCGACGTGCGCAAGGTGGGCCACACCATCCGCTTCCATGTGCGCACCCCCCGGTATGAGGGGGAGCTCACCCTGGGCATGCCCGGCCTCTTCAATGTGGAGAACGCGCTGGCCGCCGTGGCGGTGGCCGAGGCCTACGACATCCCCATGGAGGCGGTGGAGCAGGGTCTCCGCCAGGCCGCCGTGCCCGGCCGGATGGAGCACTATGTCTCGGCAGACGGGCAGGTCTCGGTCATCGTGGACTATGCCCACAACGGCATGAGTCTGGAGTACCTCCTCCGCTCCGCCCGGACCGAGTATCCGGGGCGGGAGCTCACCGTCCTCTTCGGCTGCACCGGCGGCAAAGGCATCGACCGCCGGGAGGGCATGGGGACGGCCGCCGGAGCCCTGGCCGACCGTATCCTGCTCACCGAGGACGATCCCGGCCCCGAGGAGGTCACCGACATCTGCGCCGACATCCAGCGCTATCTCACCCCCTTCGGCAAGGTGGGGGAGGTCATCCCCGACCGGGGGGAGGCCATCTCCCGGGCCATCCTGAACTGCCATACCCCGGCGGTGGTGGTCCTGGCCGGAAAGGGCTGCGAGCACCTGCAAAAGCGGCGCAACGGCCCGGAGCCCTGCGTCCCGGACGGCCTGCTGGCCCAGCAGGTGCTGGACCGCTATGACCGGGGCTGAGCTGAGCGCCGCCTTTGCGGCGGCCGGTGCGGCGGGCTGGGGCCATGTGGCCTATGAGCGGCTGCTCCCCGCCATGAGCCGGGAGGCACGGGAGCGGGTGGAGGCCCTGTGCCCCGGCGCTCAAAGCGTTCTGGTGGCCGCTTTCCCGTACTACGCCGGGCGGACGCCGGGCAATCTCTCCCTCTACGCCCGGGGGCGGGATTACCATCTGGTGATTACCGAGGCACTGACCACAATCTGTCATATGCTGGAGGAAAAATACGGATCGTATCGTTTTGTGCCCGGTGCGGACAACTCCCCCCTCCCGGAGCGGGAGGCCGCCCGCCTGGCTGGGCTGGGCATGATCGGGCGGCACGGCCTGGTGATCCTGCCGCCCTACGGCAGCTGGATCTTCCTGGGCACCATCCTCACCGATCTGGACCTTTCCCTCCCACCCGCTTTGCCCAGCGGGGGATGTATGGCGTGCGGCAAATGCCTCTCTGCCTGTCCCGGCGGCGCGCTGCGGGGAGATTCCTTTGATCCGGAGCGCTGCCTCTCCCACCTCACCCAGAAAAAGGGAGCGCTTCCACCGGAACAGGAGGCCCTGGTAGCCGCCCACCCGCTCATCTGGGGATGCGACGTGTGCCAGCTGGTCTGTCCCCACAACGCCGGAGCCGTGGAGACCCCGCTCGCCCCTTTCCGGGAGGATCGGCTCGATTCTCTCACCAGCGAGGCGGTGGAAGGCCTCACCAACCGGCAGTTCCGGGAGGCCTACGGAGAACGGGCCTTTGCCTGGCGGGGCCCGGCCGTCCTGCGGCGCAATTTAGCCCTGCAAAAAAAGAAGTGACAAACGCATAACCGCCGCCTGTTCTGGCGATACTCAGGTATCAAACACCAGAAAAGGCGGCGGTTTTATGTTGGTACGTGATTTGATGAATCCCCATGTGGTCTCCATCACCCCCGTGGAGAGCGCGGCCCTGGCGGCCCGGCTGCTCTCCCGGTATGATCTGGGGGCCCTGCCGGTGTGTCAGAACGACGGACGGCTCAAGGGCATGGTGACCGACCGGGACCTGGTCCTCCGGTGTCTGGCCCCCGGCGAAAATCCGGAGCGCCTGCCGGTGGGGGACATCATGACCCGCTCCTGCGCCTGGGTCAGTCCCAATGCCGACGTGCGGGAGGCCGCATCGGTCATGGCGGCGGCCCAGGTGCGGCGGCTGCCGGTGGTGGAGGACCGCCGGGTGGTGGGCATGGTCTCCCTAGGCGACCTGGCACGCAGCCGCACCTGCGATATGGAGGCGGGGGCGGCTCTGGCCAACATCTCCCAGGGCGTGCGCCGGGTATAGGGGTACGGGCCGTTACTGGCAGTCCAGGTAGCGCTCCACCAGGGCCATGGTTCCCAGCATGGCCTCCAGATGGGTGCGCTCCATGCCGTGGGAGGCCTGCACTCCGGGACCGATCAGGGCGGCAGGGGCATCCAGGCCGGACTTCCAGGCCACCGCCACATCGGAGGAGTAGTGGGGGTAGACGTCCAGCACGGCGGGAATGCCGTTCTCTTTGGCCAGAGAGACCAGGCGGCTCACCATCCCGTAATCAAAGGGACCGGAGCTGTCGGCGGCACAGATGGAGACATGGTACTCGTCGCAGTTCAGGTCGGCCCCCACACAGCCCATATCCACGGCCAGCAGCTCCTCCAGATCGGGGGAGAAGGTGGCCCCGCCGTGGCCCAGCTCCTCATAGACGGTAAAGGTCACCTCCACATTGCAGCGGGGGCGCTTGCCGCTCTCCTTCATCCAGCGCAGCAGGGTGAGCAGGATGGACACGCTCCCCTTGTCGTCGATGAAGCGGGACTTGAGGAAGCCGCTGTCGGTAAAGACCGTCTTGGGATCGTAGCAGATATAGTCCCCCACCTCGATGCCCAGGGCGCGTACATCCTCGGCAGAGTGCACCTTCTCATCCACCCGGACGTACATATTCTGCTCGTCCTGGGGCCGGGTGCGGGCGTCGTCAAAGACGTGGGCCGCCGGGGAGAGGGAGAGAATAGTACCGGTGTAGATCCGCCCGTCCCGGGTGTAGATCTTGCAGTACTCCCCGTGGAGAGAGGGAAGCACCGCGCCCCCCACCTTGGTGAACATCAGCTCTCCGGCGGGGGTAATGGCGCGCACCATCAGGCCCAGGGTGTCCACATGGGCGCAGATCCCGACGGTACGGGTCTGGTCCCGGCCCTCCACCAGGATGGTGAGGTTTCCCTTCTTGCTCCGGCGGGTCTCATATCCCATGGCCCGGGCCATCTGCTCGGCGGTCTCTACCGCCCGGGCGGTGAACCCGGTGGGGCTGTCCACCCCCAGGATGGCATGGGCGGTCTCCTTCAGACAGGGGATCATATGCTGAAAATCCATTTGAAACGTCTCCTTGCTTGTGGTATGGTAAAAAGCAGTTCCAGCATACCCCTATTCCAACGAAAAAGCAAGGAAGCGATCCATCATGGCAGAAGAAAAGACCAATGTCATGCGCCTTCTGGACCAGAAGAAGGTGCCCTATACCCCGCACCACTATGCCTCTCCCGACGGCGCGGTGGACGGCGTCACCGTGGCCGGGCTCATCGGCCGCGCCCCGGAACAGGTATTCAAGACCCTGGTGACCTGCGCCCCCTCCGGCGCCCACTATGTCTTTGTGGTCCCCGTCCTCCGGGAGCTGGATCTCAAGGCCGCGGCCAAGGCGGTGGGGGAGAAGTCCATCGCCATGCTCCGGCAAGCGGAGCTTCTCCCGCTTACGGGCTATGTGCACGGCGGCTGCTCTCCCCTGGGGATGAAAAAGCAGTTTCGCACCGTGCTGGATGCAAGCGCCCAAAGCCTGGAAACCATGGTGGTGAGCGCCGGGAAGATCGGCGCGCAGGTGGAGCTCCCGCCCGCGGAGCTGGCCCGGCTGGCCCGGGCCCAGTTCGCCCCCGTGGCAAAATAGTATACCCCCGCCTGAAGTCCCGGACCTGTCGTCCGGGACTTTTTCATAATTTGGAACTCTTTGGGTTTCTTTTCGTCTATCTCTATGATAGCATGGAGGTGAAAACCCCTGCAAAAACGGCAGACAACGGAAAAAGGAGGTACTTATGAAAAAGCTGCTCTCTCTGCTGCTCTGTGCCGCACTGCTGACCGGAGCTGCCCTGCCCGCGCTGGCGGCGGAGGACTCTGCCGACGCCCAGCTGGCCCGGGTGACCCAGGCCGTCAAGTCCACACTGGATCCGGACACGGAATGCTACACATCCTTCCACGGGGAACGGCAGGAACAGACCCTCGCCACCCTCTGGTCCCTCTACTGGGAGGGGGAGGAGGGCTCTCTCGCCGTCAGCGCCCTGGAGGACGGCACCATTGTGGAGTACCGGCTGGACACCCCGGAAGCAGAGCCCCTCTCCCAGAATTCCCTGCCCGCCTTTCCCGCTGGAGATCCGGCAGAGGCCCGAGCCTCCGCCCAGGCCTTCCTGGACCGGGTGCTGGACCCCACGTCGGAGTCAGTCACGCTGGAGGACCCGGCCGCCCCGGACCGGTTGGACAGCGATTCCTACCGCTTTTCCGGCTCGGTCCTCCTCCACGACCTGCCTTCTCCGCTGCACTACTCTCTGACCGTCCGGGCGGAGGACAGTACGGTCACCCGCTTCTACCGGGATGTGCCTGAGACCCTCTTCCTGGGCAATGTGCCCTCTCCCGTCTCCCGGACCGATCTGGACAAAGCAACCCAGGCCCTCCATGATACCCTGGAACTGCGTCTGGAATATGTGCGCCTCCAGGAAGAGGACTCCGCCGCTACACTGGTCTACCTGCCCGAGTCCAGCCACCGCTTCTACGTAGACGCCCAGACCGGCCGGCTCACCGATCTCACGGAGCTGGAGCGGGATATGTCTACCGCCGGCGGCGGCAGCAACGGCGATGCCGCCGCCCCGGAGGCCGCTCCGGACAAGGGGCTCTCCGAGGCCGAACAGGAGGGCATCCGCAAACTGGAGGGGGTTCTCTCCTCCGACGCGCTGGACCAGAAGCTGCGCTCTGTTCCCGCCTATGGTCTGGATCGCTATGAGCTGGTCTCCGCCGTCTTTTCCCTGGAGGAAGCACCGGAGAACCCGGAAAAGCCCGCGGTCCGCTGTGTCCTCCGGTACAGCCGCTCTGCCGACGCGGGCGTCTACTCCCGCACCTTTGTGGTCGACGCCCGTACCGGCGCGGTGCAGTCTCTCTTCTCCTCCCGCCCCTGGGAGGAAGAGTCCAGCCCCGCCCTCTCTCAGGAGCAGGCCCTCCGCCGGGCCGAGGCCTTCCTGGGCGAGTTCTGCGGGGAGCGGGCCGATCATCTGGCCCTCTACCAGCCGGAGGAGGCCGGGAAGGAGGCACAAGCCGTCTACTCCTTCCAGTTTGCCCGTCAGGAAAATGGATACTTCTTCCCGGAACACTTCTACGCCCTGGAGATCGACGGGGAGGACGGCTCGGTGTGCGGCCTGTCCTTCCGCTATGACGAGGCGGTCACCTTCCCGCTTCCCGAGGATCTCTGCACGATGGAGGAGGCCCTGGCCATCTGGGCGGAGACCTATCCGGTGACCCTGGGCTATCTGCTGGTGCCCCAGACGCTGGATCCGTCTGACCCCGCCGCCCTGCGGCTGTCCCAGATGGGGTGGACCTCCTACTACACCCTGCGCCTGGGCTATACCATGGACCAGGAGGAGGCCTATCAGGGCGTCCATGCCGGGACCGGCGAGCTCATCCGCTTCGACTACACCAGTTCGAGCGACACCCTCACCTATGACGATCTGGAGGGCCACTGGGCCCGCGCCAGCATTGAGCGTCTGGCCCAGTACCGAGTGGGGTACGAGGGCGGTTCCTTCCGCCCGTCCCAGACTCTGACCCAGTGGGATCTGGTCTGTCTCCTGTTCAGTCTCCGCTATCGTCCCCTGGACCCGGCAAATGCCACCCCGGAAGAGCGAGACACCGCCTATTCCGCCGCCTACGAACTGGGATTCCTCACCCGGGAACAGCGCTCCGAGGAAGCTATCCTCACCCGCGCCGACCTCATCCGCTGTCTGCTGGACGGCGCCGGATACGGTCCCGTGGCCCGTCTGGAGGGGATCTTCACCTGCTCCTATCCCGACCGCGCCGCCATCCCTGCCGCCGATCTGGGCTATGCCGCCCTGGCCCAGGGCCTAGGTCTGGTGAGCGGCCCCTGGTCCGGGACCCGGAATGCCACCCGGGGCGAGGCTGCCGCTCTTCTCTGCCGCCTGATGGAGCGTTGATCTCGCAAAACGACACAGCAAATACGCCCGGCCCCTCGTCTGAGGGACCGGGCGTATTTTATAAGTACGTATATTTCTCCTATGTATCCTCTTCGTCCTTTTTCCGCATGCCGCGGGCCCGTCTGCGCAGCTCTTCCAGCGCGGCGGCATACCGGGTGGAGGTCATATGGGGGAAGGCCCGCAGCAGACGCCGCTGGCCAAAGCCATAGGTGGAGAGCAGTTCCTCGTTGGCGGCCTTGAGCTCGGCCAGCGCGGCCTCCCGCCGTTTGAGAGCGGCCTCCCGGGCGATACGCCGGGCGGTCTGCTCCGCCTCCCGGGCCGCCAGACGCTCCGTGAGGTCCTCCCGAAGATCGGCACCCCGCTCGGCCAGGTCATCCCGCAGGTCGTTCAGGTCCTCTTTCAGGTCGGCTCCCCGCTCGGAGAGGGAGAGGGTGGCATCCGCCAGGTTCTCGCCCAGCTCGTTGGAGGCCGCCTTGATCCGGGCCGCCATCTCCTCCAGCTGACGCAGACGCTTGTTCAGGCCGATCATGGAGGCCACCGTGGCGGACAGATCCACCGCCGTCAACACAAGGAACAGCACCAGAAGCACCAGCCCCACCGGACGGGGGATGTGCCGCACCATCCCCATCACCGCCGGGTGGATCATATCCATGATGATCAGGCAGGCAAAGCCCCACAGCAGAGAGAAAAGGGGGCAGATATAGCCGTTGAGATTAAAGGGTTGGTCGGAGTAATCCCACCACTTTTGATGAAAGAGCTTTTCCAGCACAAACCCGGTCACCCACTCCAGCGCGCTGCACAGCACCACCGAGCAGAGGAAGAGCAGCAAGAAGCGCTCCCGCACCGGGGCCAGCAGGGAGGTCACCAACACCACGCCAAAGCCGTAGATCGGGCAGAGGGGGCCGTTGAGAAATCCGCGGTTGACAAATTTCCCGGTCCGCAGGGCCGCATAGCACACCTCACTGCACCACCCCAGAAAGGCGTACACAAAAAAATACCATAGAATCGGATAGATTTCCCGCATCACAATCTCCTTCTTTTGACTGGGGGACTGGCCCCCTGCTTTCAAAACCTGATAAAATTATTTTAACATATTTCTGCAGCGAACAGGGAACTTTTTTGTCCCGTCCCCGTCTAACCCTGCGACCAACTTTTCCGGCCCCTCTGCCGGAGGACACAAAGGAGATATAACGGTATGAAACAGCTCGGCACATTTGCTCTGGCCGCCGCCCTGACTGGCAGCCTTCTCACTCCCGCCCTGGCCGCAGGCTATGCGACCTCCATCACGGTCAACGGTACCGCGCTGGACACCTCCGCGCTTCCTGAGGCCCAGGGGCTTCCGCTCCGGCTGGTGGCTGAGGCCGATCACGGCTCCGCCTCCTGGTTCGCCGAGGAGAACTCCAGCTCCTTCTATTTCAGCAAGCACCGGGTGGAGGTCTCCTTCCAGGACGGCTCCATCACCGTGGACGACAACCTGGTGGAGGATGCCGTGGCGCAGGTCGTGGACGGCGTGACCTTTGTCCCCACCACCGTGCTGGACGGTCTGGACGGCATCACGCTGGAGGAGACCGAGGCCGGTGTGAGCATCACTACCCCCAACAACTCCCCCCTGGTCAAGCTGGCCTATGAAGTGGCCGATGCCGGCGGAGTTGGCTACGGCATGGCCGTGGACGCCGAGAGCCTGGACACCTATGGCATCCACAGCGACAGCTTCACGGAGGCGGCCGGCTTCTTCCCCATGATCACCTCCCCCGACACCATCATCATCGGCAAGTTGGCCGAGGGTAAGGAGGAGCAGGCCAAGGCGGATCTGGAGGCCTATCGCCAGCAGCAGGAGGACACCTTCTCCTGGTATCTCTCCCAGAACCTCCCCAAGGTGCAGGACGCCCGCACGGTGGTGAAGGACGGCTATTTCCTCTTTGTAATCGCCGAGAACGCCGATGAGGCTGTGGCCGCCTTTGAGCGCGGACTGGCTGGCCTGGAGGGCTGATTCTCTCCAATTCCCTTTGCAGACTCTATCCTGCAACCTCCCACGCAGCTGCGTGGGAGGTTTTTTTGCCTACTATTTGCTTGCGCAAGCAAATAGTTTTTGCTATAATAAGCCTGCCAAAACAGGGAGAAGGGGGTGAACCGGGATGAAACTGATCAAATGGCTCTCGATTTCCGACCGGCACACCAAGATGTACCTGGACCGCTCGCTGGCTCCGCTGGGGTTAAACAGCAGCCAGCATATGTACGTCGTGAAAATCTGCGAGATGCCGGGGGTCACACAAGATCAATTCATGCACTTTTTTTATGTCCACCCCAGCAATGTGACCCGGGCTCTTTCCGCGTTGGAAAAGGCCGGCTTTCTCCGGAGGGAGTCCAACCCGGAAGACAAGCGCACCTGCCGGCTCTTTCCCACCCAGCGGGCCCTGGATGCCCGCCCCCAGATCCTCTCTCTGGTACGCCAGTGGCAGGAGCAGGTCATGGAGCCCTTTTCCCCGGAGGAGCGGGAGATCTTTCTGACCCTCCTCCAGCGTGTGGGGGAGCGGTCCGTCTCCCTCGCCGGGGCCGACTATGCCCTGGCCCCCATCAGTCTGATCGGAAAGGAAGAGGAATATGGAGAATCATCTCAGTAATCCACTGGGGTATGAGCCGCTGCCCAAACTGCTGCGCAGCTTCGCCGTCCCCAGCGTCATCGCCATGCTGGTCAGCTCTCTGTACAACATTGTGGACCAGATCTTCATTGGGCAGGGTGTGGGCTATCTGGGCAATGCGGCCACCAATGTGGCCTATCCCCTGACCACCATCTGTCTGGCCATCGCCCTGCTCATCGGCATCGGAAGTGCCTCCCGCTTTTCTCTCTCCCTGGGCGCAGGGGAGCCGGAGCAGGCCGCCCGGGTGGTGGGCAACGCCATCGCCATGATGGCGGTCCTGGGCATCCTCTATGCGCTGCTGGTAGAGCTCTTTCTGCACCCGCTTCTCCTGGCCTTCGGTGCCACGCCCGATGTCATGCCCTATGCCATCGAGTATACCCGGATCACGGCTCTGGGCATGCCCCTGCTCATCGTGACCAATGCCATGAGCAACCTGGCCCGGGCCGACGGCAGTCCCAAATACTCCATGACCTGTATGCTGGTGGGCGCGGTTATCAACACGATCCTGGACCCTATCTTCATTTTCGTGTTTCACCAGGGGGTGGCCGGCGCTGCCCTGGCCACGGTCATTGGTCAGTTCTTCTCCTTCCTGTTGGCTGCGCGCTATGCCTTCCGCTTCCAGCACATTAACCTGCGGCGGGAACACCTGCGCCTGAGCCTGAGTGAGAGCCTTCAGACCGCTTCTCTCGGCATGAGCAGCAGCCTCAACCAGGTGGCAATCACCTTTGTACAGATCGTCATCAACAACTCTCTGACCCACTACGGCGCCAGCTCGATCTATGGCACCGACATCCCCCTGGCCGCCTGCGGCATCGTGATGAAGACCAACGCCATCCTGCTGGCTGTCGTCATCGGGATCTCCCAGGGCTCCCAGCCCATCATTGGATTCAACTACGGCGCCAAGCAGTACGACCGGGTCCGTGGAATCTATCGCCTGGCCATCGGATGCAATCTGGTGGTCTCCCTGGTCGGCTTCCTTCTCTTCCAGTTCTGTCCCCGTCAGATCATCTCTATCTTTGGCAGCGGCAACGCGCTCTATTTTGAGTTTGCCGTCCGGTTTATGCGTATTTTCCTCTTTATGGTGCTGGTCAACGGGGTACAGATGCTCTCCTCCAGCTTCTTCTCGGCCATTGGAAAGCCGGTCAAGGGCCTGGTCCTCTCCATGACCCGGCAGGTCCTTTTCCTGATTCCGCTGCTGCTCCTTCTGCCCATCCTGATGGGCGGGATCGACGGCATTCTCTTTGCCGGACCGGTGGCCGACACCATGGCTTTTCTCACCACGGTATGTCTGGTCTCCCGGGAAATGAAGCGCATCCGGGGACTGGAAGCCCAAAATGCCGGATAAATCGCTCCAACTGTAATAAAAATGCGGGCAGCCTCTTCAGGCTGCCCGCGTTTTTTTGTGCCCTACTGGGCGGCGATGCGCTCGGCCAGATCGTTGAGATAGACCCAGCGCTCCATCTTTTTCTCCAGCGCGCTCTCCAGCTGACTCTGCTCCTCCTGGAGCCGCTGCAGGGCCACATAGTCGCTGCCGCATGCGCTCTGCTGGGCCTGATTGTCGGCCAGCTGCTCCTCCAGCGCTGCGATGTCTGCATCGATGGTCTCGTACTCCCGCTGCTCCTTGTAGCTGAACTTCAGCTTCTTGGGCGCGGAGGGCCGGGACTCTTCCTTTTTGGGGGCCGGTTTCTCGGCCTTCTTCTCCGCCCGGCGCCGCTCGGCCAGGGCCGCCAGATAGTCGGTGTAGCCTCCGGCATAGGGGGTGACCCGGCCGTCCCCCTCCACCACGAAGATGCGGCGGGCCACCTTGTCCAGGAAATAGCGGTCGTGGGAGACCGCCACCACCGCCCCCGGGAAGGTCTCCAGATAGTCCTCCAGAATGGTGAGGGTCTCGATGTCCAGGTCGTTGGTGGGCTCGTCCAGCAGCAGGATATTGGGAGCGGAGGCCAGGATAGAGAGGAGGAAGAGCCGCCGCTTCTCCCCGCCGGAGAGCTTATCGATGGGGCTCCACTGGACATCGGCGGGGAAGAGGAACTGCTCCAGCAACTGGCTGGCCGTGATGACGCCGTCCACCGTCTCAATGCGCTCCCCGATCTCCTTCACATAGTCGATGACCCGGGTCTCGCCGTCCATGGACGGGTTTTCCTGGGAAAAGTAGCCGATCTTTACCGTCTCACCCACGATGACTTCCCCCTGGTCAGGCGAGAGGCGCCCGGCGATCAGATTGAGCAGAGTGGACTTGCCGCTGCCGTTGACCCCCACGATGCCGATCCGGTCATCCCGCAGGAGCATGCAGTCAAAGTCCCGCAGCACCTGCCGCCCCTCAAAGGACTTGGAGACCCCCCGGAGCTCCACCGTCTTTTTCCCCAGGCGGCTGGCCACCGAGGAGAGCTCCAGCCCGGCCCGCTCGGTGGGGCCGCTCTGATTTTTCAGGGCCTCGTAGCGCTCCAGACGCTCCCGGCTCTTGGTGCCCCGGGCGGTGGGGCCCTGCATGACCCACTGGTACTCCCGCCGGAGGATGGACTGCCGCTTGCGCTCACTGGCCCGGGCCGACTCCTCCCGCTCTGCCTTCCGGCGGAGGAAGTCCTCATAGCTGCCCTCGTAGAAGTAGAGCTTTCCCCCGTCCACCTCGGCCATGCGGTTGGTGACCCGCTCCAGGAAGTAGCGGTCATGGGTGATCATCACCAGCCCGCCGGCAAAGCGCTGGAGCCACTCCTCCAGCCAAGTGACCATCTCGCTGTCCAGGTGGTTGGTGGGCTCGTCCAGGATGAGCACGTCACAGGGCCGGGCCAGAGCAGCCGCCAGGGCCACCCGCTTGCGCTGCCCGCCCGAGAGCTCCTCCACCCGCTGCTCAAAGCGGGTGATCCCCAACCGGGTCAGGATGGTCTTGGCCTCGTACTCCGCCAGGGCACGGGCATCGGTGGAGAGGCCCAGCAGCACCTGCTCCAGCACCGTGGTCCCCGGGGCAAATTCCGGATTCTGGGGGAGATACTCCAGGCGCACATTGGGGAAGCGGGTGACACAGCCGGTCTCAGGCTCCTCCGCCCCGGCCAGAATGCGCAGCAGGGTGGACTTGCCCGCGCCGTTGACGCCGATGACGCCCACACGCTCCCCGGGCTCCAGATAGAAGGACACCCGGTCCAGCAGGACCCGGGTCCCATAGGTCTTCGTAATGGATTCTGCGGATAACAGCATACAAACGCTCCTTTGCTCGGTGCATCACAAAAGGTCACACCAGTATACACGAACGGGAGAAAAAAGACAACCGCTCCGGGGCCTTACGCCATCCAGTCCTCCCACTCCCCGGCAAAGAGATTGTCCCGCAACCACACAAAGTGGAAGGCCCCGCTCAGGGCCTGCCCGGCCAGATCAAAGCGGGCCAGCTTGCCGGCGGCCAGCTCCCGCTCCACCACCGGGGCATAGAGGAAAGAGACCCCCAGGTTTTCCACCACAAGGGCCTTGATGGTGGAAAAGTCGCTGATCTCCACCACGCCGGAAAAGCTGCGCAGGGTACAGTGGTTCTGCCGCAGGGCGGCCTCCAAAATGGCCCGAGTACCCGACCCCGCCTCCCGGACCAGGAGGCGCTCGCCCAGGACCTCCGCTAAGGGGACCGTCCGACCCGCCAGGGGATGCTCGGGCGCACACACGCCGAAAAAGGACTCCCTCCGGTAGAGGCGCACGGCATACCGCTCCCGGTCAAAAAAGCCCTCCACCAGCGCGAAATCCAGCCGTCCTTCCTCCAGTGCCCGCAGCAGAGCACGGGTATTCTCCACCGTCAGGGAGACCGTCCCTTCCGGATGGCGGCGCAGAAAGCGGCTGATGAGCGGGGCAATGACAAACTCTCCGATGGTCTTGGTGGCCCCCACCCGCAGGATCCGGGGCGCTGGAACGGCCATGGCCTGCTCCATCTTCCGGCTGTTGTAGGCCAGGGAACGGGCCATCTCCCGCAGGCGCACGCCCGCCTCCGTGAGGCGCAGGGTCTTTCCCTCATAGGAGAAGAGCCGGCAGCCATAGTGCTCCTCCAGCGCGCGGATCTGATGGGTGACTGCCGGCTGGGTCACGCACAGCCGCTGGGCCGCCCGGGTATAGTGCATGGTCTCGCACAGGACCAGGAAGGTATGGAGTTTGGGATCCAGCATACAATCACCCATTACAGAAAATTATGGAAAGATAAAAAATCATCATTTTATTTTATCGTCAGGCCGTACTATAATCAAGGGGAAAACGAAAACAAAGGGGCGTTCTGATATGAACTTTGTCAAACAGAAAGGACCTGGCCTGCTGCTCTGTCTGGTTATCGCGCTGCCCTCCTGGTGGCTGGGCAAGCTTTTCCCGGTCATTGGCGGACCGGTCTTCGCCATTCTCTGCGGCATGATCATCACCCTGCTGCTGACCGATAAGACCCGGTTCCAGCCGGGCATCGCCTACACCTCCAAAAAGATCCTGCAATATGCGGTCATCCTGCTGGGCTTTGGCCTCAATCTCTCGGAGATCGCCAAGGTAGGGGCAAAATCCCTGCCCATCATCTGCTCCACCATCGCCACCTCCCTCATCATCTCCTTTGTGCTCTATAAGCTGCTGAAGATGCCCGCCAACATCTCCACCCTGGTTGGGGTGGGCTCCTCCATCTGCGGCGGCTCCGCCATCGCGGCCACCGCTCCGGTCATCGGAGCCGACGATGAGGAGATCGCCCAGGCCATCTCGGTAATCTTCCTCTTCAACGTACTGGCCGCCCTGCTCTTTCCCACCTTTGGCGGGGCCATTGGCCTGAGCAACGAGGGCTTCGGCCTCTTTGCGGGGACCGCCATCAACGACACCTCCTCGGTCACCGCTGCCGCGTCCACCTGGGATACCCTCCACGGCACCAACGGCGCGGTGCTGGAGTACGCCACCATCGTCAAGCTCACCCGCACCCTGGCCATCATCCCCATCACGCTGGCCCTCGCCTTCTGGCGGACCTGGCAGGTCAAGCGGGGCAGCAATACCTCCAGCGGCACCTTTGATCTGAAGAAGATTTTCCCCTTCTTCATCCTCTTCTTTGTGCTGGCCTCGGTCATTACGACTCTCTCCACCTCCTGCGGTGTGCCCTCCGCCTTCTTCCAGCCCTTCAAGGAGCTGTCCAAGTTCTTCATCATCCTGGCCATGGCCGCCATCGGTCTGAACACCAACATCGTCAAACTGGTGCGCACCGGCGGCAAGCCCATCTTCATGGGCGTGTGCTGCTGGGCCGGTATCACGGGTGTGAGCCTGGGCATGCAGCATCTGCTGGGCCTGCTGTAATCCCGGACATAAGACAAGGCGCGTCCCCGATCGGGGACGCGCCTTACAGCGTTCACTCAGCTTTTTTCCTCAAAGCTCACGCCGCAGTTGCGGCAATTGACCGTGATCTTTCCTTTTCCTCTGGGGACCCGCAGATATTGTCCGCAATTGGGGCACTTGAAATAGCGGTGTTCCTTATCCCGCGAGATGGTCCGGCGCATTTTACACCAACGGATGGCCGGTCCAGCCAGGGTAAGAAAGCGGGCGTTTTCCGCCCGGCGCTTGGCATACTGCCGGGAGAAGATGCGGTAAAAGGACCAGAACAGCACCGCAAGCGCCAGCCAGGACAAGAGCTCCAGATGGGGCAGTCCGGACAGAACTACCAGGAGCACATAGACCGCCAGAAGAAACCAGGAGAGTTGATCGCCGCCATATCGCCCATACATGAATCTCCGAAGCCAGTTCATATGTGCGGTCGTCTCCTTTGCTGTGAAGTATGGGGACGCAGATGCGTCCCCGAATTATTTTCTGTTCTAATGATACTGCCTGACCCCCCAATCGTCAAGAAATCAAACGTAAACAATATGTGAATTGTGCTTGCGTGGGGCGGACAAAACCGCTATACTAAAAAAAATAGATCCCTCGGGAGGGAATTATCATGGCTCGTATTGACAAAGAAAACTATTACCTGGACATTGCGGAGACCGTACTGGAGCGCTCCACCTGTTTACGCCGCTGTTACGGCGCCATCATCGTCAAAAATGATGAGATTGTCTCCACCGGGTACAATGGCGCCCCCCGTGGACGGCGCAACTGCGGGGATCTGGGCTACTGCACCCGGGAGGCTATGAATATCCCCTCGGGCGAGCGATATGAGCTGTGCCGCTCGGTCCACGCGGAGGCCAATGCCATCATCTCTGCCGCCCGCAGCCAGTCCATCGGCGCCACGCTCTATCTGGCCGGCCGGGACGCCAAGACGGGAGAGCTGCTCTCCGATGCCACCTCCTGCTCCATGTGCCGGCGCCTCATCATCAACGCCGGGATCGACCGGGTGGTGATCCGCCGCACGAAAGAGGACTACTCCGTGGTCCACGTGGAGGACTGGATCCGGGAAGACGATTCTCTTCCCAGCTCTGTAAAGTGACAGATCAGAAAGGCGCGCACCTGATAAAACAGGTGCGCGCCTTTTTTCATGCAGACAATTATACGCTCTTGCTCTCCTGCACCGGAGCATCCTTGGGAAGCGCCAGGTTGAGGATGATGGCCATGATGGCGGTGACTACCACGGGGCTGCTGCCGAATACGGTGGTGACCCACTGGGGGAAACCCTGGAGGCAGTCCTGCACCTGCGTGATGCCCACGCCCAGTGCCACAGACAGACCGACTACCGTGCTGCTGCGCATGGTGAAGTTCTCAGAGGTGATCATGCGCATACCGGTCATGGTGATCATAGCAAATACAGACACCGTCGCGCCGCCGATGACGCTCTGGGGAATGGTGGTGAGCAGAGAGGAAAACTTGGGAACAAAACCCGCAATCGCCAGAATAATGGCGGCAAAGGCAAACACGGCCCGGTTAATGACCCGGTTGACCGTCACAATACCCACGTTCTGGCTGTAAGTGGCCGCAGGCAGGCCGCCGAACAGCGCGCCTACGATGCTGACGATACCCTGGGCAATGATGCCGCCCTGAAGCTCCTTGTCGGTGGGCATACGGTCCATACCACCCATGGTGGTGGAGGAGAGATCTCCGATGGTCTGCACCGCGTTGACCACATACACGATACCCAGGGAGATAATGGCGCTCACATTAAAGGAAATATCAAAGTGCAGAGGCATGGGGACCTGGAAGAAGCCCGCCTCGCTCACCGCGTCAAAGCTCACCATGCCCAGGAAGAAGGCCAGCACATAGCCGATGATCATGCCCCAGAGAATGGCGCCCAGCTTGAGCACGCCCTTGGAGAAGTTGTTGAGGATGACCACCACCAGGAAGGTCACAATGGCCACCAGCCAATTCTTCATGGAACCAAAGCCCTCGGTGCCTGCGCCGCCGGCCATATACTTAATGGCCGTGGGGTACAGGGAGAGGCCAATGGTAAAGATGACCGTACCGGTCACCAGAGGCGGGAAAAAGACCCGGATCTGCTTGACAAAAATACCAAACAGGATGGCAATGATACCGCCAAAGATTTCCGCGCCCAAAATAGTGGGCAGATCAAATTGCCCGCCAATGGCCAGCAGTGTGGGGACATAGGCAAAGCTGATGCCCATAACCACCGGAAGGCGCGCGCCGATGCGCCCAAAAATGGGGAAAAGCTGGATCAGGGTCGCCAGCGCCGTCACCAGCAGAGAGACCTGGATCAACAGTGTTCGGTCCGATCCGGTAATGTTGCAGGTATTGGCCACCAGAATGGCCGGGGTCACGATTCCTACTACCGCGGCCACCACATGCTGAAGTCCCAGAGGGACCAATTGACCTGGAGCAGGTATGCCCTCATATTGGAATACGGACGCCCGCCCCTCACGGGAAGTCTGCTTCATCCAAATCACCTCATTAATTTTTTTTAGTTTTCATAAAATATTTTCTTTAATAAAATGATACCCCCATTCTTTTTCATTTTCAAGAAAAATATGTCCGGCAGATCATCAAATTATCCCCAATCTTTTTGTGCAAAAAACAATATATCGCCCTGGTCAATCCAACCAGAGCGATATATTGACGGATTTTGTCCAAACTCAAGATAAAATCACTTTGTCTCAGGGTCAGGGTCCTTCGGCAGGATCAGGTTGAGGATCACAGCCACCACCGCGGCCCCCACAGGTGCAAAGGAGCCAAACACATTCTGCACCCACATGGGGAAGAGCTCCAGGCAGCCAGGGGCCATGGTCACACCGATCCCCAGGGCCGCCGCCAGTCCCACGATGGTGCGGTTGCGCATGGTGAAGGGGCCGGCAGAGACGATCATATTGACGCCGGTCATGGCAATGATGGAGAACACCGAGATAGTGGCGCCGCCCAGAACGGCATTGGGAATGGTAGTGAGCACCGCCGAGAACTTGGGCACCAATCCGGCCACACCCAGCACCACCGCTGCAAAGGCGAACACACTGCGGTTAATGACCTTGTTCATGGTCACGATGCCCACGTTCTGGCTGTAAGAACAGGTGCTCAGTCCTCCAAACAGAGCGCCGATCACCGAGGTGACACCCTGGGAGATGATACCTCCCTGAAGCTCCTGATCGGTGGGCATGCGCTCCATGCCGCCCATGGTAGTCGAGCTGATATCTCCAATGGTCTGGAGGGAGTTGGCAATGTAGAGGATGGCCATGGCCAGGATCGCGGAGCCGTTAAACTCCAGGCCAAAGGATTTTACCGGCGTTGCCACGGCAAACCATCCGGCGCCGCCCACGCTGCTAAAGTCCACCATTCCCAGGAGCAGGGCAAGAAGATAGCCTCCCACCAGGCCCCACAACACGGCGCCCAGCTTCAGAAAGCCCTTCCCGAAATTCTGGAAGGCCAGCACCAGTGCAAAGGTAAAAATGGCCACGCCCCAGTTCTTGGGGGAGCTGAAATCCGGGGTACCTGCGCCGCCCGCCATGTATTTGATGGCCACGGGATAGAGGTTCATGCCCACCGCCAGAATAACGGTACCCGTCACCAGAGGCGGGAAGAGCTTCCGGATGGGCTTGATGCACAGTCCAAAGAGAATCGCCACCACGCCTGCAATGATCTGGGCCCCCAGGATCTCCGGCAGGGTAAAGGTCTTGCTCATCAGCGTGGGGATGGTAAACCCTACGCCCATAATGACCGGCAGGCCGGAGCCGATGTATTTGGTAACGGGGAAGAGCATCAAAATGGTGGAAAACGCGGTCATCAGAAGGGCCATCTGCACCAGCAGGGTGGTGGTGGCATCATCCAGTCCGCAGTTCTTGGACACCATCAGGGCCGGTCCCACCGTGCTGACCACAGCTGCCACCACGTGCTGCATGCCCATGGGCAGTATTTTGGGGAGAGATGCTTTTGCCTTCCACTGGAACAGTGGATCTGCTGCCGCCACCGGTTTTGAGACACCTTGTGCTTTACTCATACTTGGTTACCTCCTAATTCCTCTTCTTCTGTATCCAATGTACGGGAGGGGTAACGCGATTAATACATCAGATGACTATATCACTATAACACATTGCACAATTGCCCGCAAGAAAAAACCATTGCTCATTGTCAAAAATTCTAACCTTCCATTTTGTGGATAATCACAATGGTAGTACCAGATCAGCGCATAAAAAAAGATCCCATTCCCGAGACGGGAATGGGATCCATTGTACAACGTCAAGGATGCCGCTTACTTTACCGCAATGGCCTCGATCTCAAAGAGCGCGCCCTTGGGCAGATTCGCCACCTGATAGCAGGAGCGGGCGGGGGGATCGGTGTGGAACACGCCGGAGTAGATGGCGTTGATGGTGGCAAAATCGTTGATGTCGGCCAGGAAGACCGTGGTCTTCACCACATCGGCATAGCTCATGCCGGCCTCCTCCAGAATCGCACCCATGCTCTTCAGGGCCAGAGTGGCCTGCTCGGATACATCCTTGCCCAGGGTGCCGGTGGCCTTATCCACGCCCAGCTGGCCGGAGATGAAGAGCATGTTGCCCGCCTGCTTGGCGTGGCAGTAGGGGCCGGTCGCGGTAGGGGCGGCGGCAGCGGTAATGGTCTTGTTCATGGGAAAACCTCCATTCAGATGCGGGAGTTTCTCTCCCGGATAAAACTACGGAAGGGCCGGGGCGTGTTACGCCCCGGCCCGGTAAATACGGAAAATCAGCAGTGGATGCTGGTACCGGTCTTGCCGGCAACGCCGTCCTTAGCCTTCTCCAGCAGAGTGATGAGGGCGGTACGGCCGGGCTTGGACTCGGCAAACTGCAGAGCAGCCTGCACCTTGGGCAGCATGGAGCCGGGAGCAAACTCGCCGTCAGCGATGTACTTCTCAGCCTCAGCGGGAGTCAGCTCGTCCAGCCACTTCACATCGGGCTTGCCGAAGTGGATGGCCACCTTCTCCACGGCGGTGAGGATGATCAGGCAGTCGGCGTCCAGCTGCTGAGCCAGCACGCAGGAGGCGAAGTCCTTGTCCACCACAGCGGCAGCGCCGTCCAGACGGTTGCCCTCACCGTGGAACACGGGGATGCCGCCGCCGCCGCAGGCAACGACCACATGGCCGGCGTCCACCAGGGCCTTGACGGTATCGATCTCGGCAATGGCCTGGGGCTTGGGAGAGGCCACCACACGGCGGTAGCCGCGGCCAGCGTCCTCCTTCACCACATAGCCGCGCTCGGCAGCCAGCTTCTCAGCCTCTTCCTTGGTCATGAAGGCGCCGATGGGCTTGGTGGGATTCTCGAAGGCGGGATCGTTCTTGTCCACGATGACCTGGGTCAGCACGGTGGCGCAGGGCTTGTTGATGCCCCGGTCCAGCAGCTCCTGCCGCAGGGCGTTCTGCAGATCGTATCCGATGTAGCCCTGGCTCATGGCCACGCACACGGACAGGGGGCAGGGGATGTACTTCTCGGGATTGGAGCGGGTCAGCTCGGTCATGGCGTTCTGGATCATGCCCACCTGGGGACCGTTGCCGTGGGCAATAATGACTTCATGGCCCTCCTCGATCAGGTCGGCAATGGCCTTGGCGGTCTGCTGCACCGCGATCATCTGCTCGGGAAGGTTATTGCCCAGCGCGTTGCCGCCCAGGGCGATGACGATTTTTTTACCCATTAGTCGCACCTCATTTTTCCGTATTATTAAAATACGCAGTCTAATTTGATAAAGCTATCATAAAGCCAAAGTCTTCAGATGTCAAATGGTATTTCAGACAAAATTGTAAACTCTTCTAATTTCTTTTCTCTTTCCCGCCGCGCAGCACCCAGAAATTGGTTTGGCCCGCCCGACAAACCATGATTCGTCAAGCGGGCCTTGCCTTGCGCAAAGGGGTTATATAGCAGGCGTGAGGGCCGGAGGCGAAACCGGTCGCGCCATACTATTGAGAAAAACCGTGAGGTATCTCCAAAAAAGACTTACTTCTGGAACCAACGGGCCATGCCGCGCTCCTCCAGGGCCTTCAGAGTGGCCTGGGGATCCTTCACCTTGGCCAGGAAGATCATGGCGGCGATGATGTAGGGCTTGAAGGAAGCCTCCTTGTACAGGGGGTCACGATAGCGGTCGAACACGGAAGCCTCGACCTCGCCGTCCTTGCAGGAGACGTCGTTGATGTCGGCGGGCAGGCAGTGCATGTACAGAGCCTTGCCGTTCTTGGTGGTCTTCATGAGCTCCTCGGTGCAGCACCAATCCTTGTGGTTGGCGTTCTGAGCCAGCAGCTCCTTCTCCAGAGCCTTGATGCCCTCGCTGTCGCCCTCGGCGTACAGGTTGGTGCGCTTCTCCATGGCGGCAAAGGGAGCCCAGCTCTTGGGATACACGATGTCGGCATCCTTGAAGGCCTCGGCCATGGAGTGGGTCTTGGTGAAGGTACCGCCGCTCTTGGCAGCGTTGGCCTTGGCGACCTCCTCGACCTCGGGCATGACCTCATATCCCTCGGGATGGGCCAGGACAACGTCCATGCCGAAGCGGCTCATCAGGCCGATGATGCCCTGGGGCACGGAGAGGGGCTTGCCGTAGGAGGGGCTGTAAGCCCAGGTCATGGCGATCTTCTTGCCCTTCAGGTTCTCCACGCCGCCGAACTCATGGATGATGTGCAGCATGTCGGCCATGGCCTGAGTGGGGTGGTCGATGTCGCACTGGAGGTTGACCAGAGTGGGCTTCTGCTCCAGGACGCCGTCCTTGTTGCCCTGGGTCACGGCCTCGACCACTTCCTTCTGATAGGTGTGGCCCTTGCCGATGTACATGTCGTCACGGATACCGATGACGTCGGCCATGAAGGAGATCATGTTGGCAGTCTCACGGACGGTCTCGCCATGGGCGATCTGGCTCTTGCCCTCGTCCAGATCCTGCACCTCGAGGCCCAGCAGGTTACAGGCGGAGGCGAAGGAGAAACGGGTACGGGTGGAGTTGTCGCGGAACAGGGAGATGCCCAGGCCGCTCTCAAAGATCTTGGTGGAAATGTTGTTCTCACGCATGTAGCGCAGGGCGTCGGCCACGGTGAAGACAGCCTCGATCTCGTCGTCGGTCTTGTCCCAGGTCAGGAAGAAGTCACCCTCGTACATCTCCTTGAAGTTGAGCTTGTTGAGCTTGTCAATATAAGCCTGCAGTTTGGCATCCATAATCTTGTTCTCCTTTATATTTGAGTTTTCAGTTCAGTTCTGTATGGACCGGAGGCGAATCGGGTCGTCACAGATTCAGATGGAACAGGGAGGAGGGGGCCGCCGGACCTTCCGGCGGTCCTCCGCCTGTATGCACAGGAAAAACTTACTTAATGTCGTTGTCGGTCAGGGTGGCGCGGAACTGGGTCACGTCGTCGGTCTTGTTCTCCTCCTTGTACAGGCCGGGCACGGCGGAGTACAGGGCGGCGCAGCGGACCAGATCGTCCTTCCAGGTGATCTCGTTGGGGGCATGAGCCTGGCTCTCAGCACCGGGGCCGAAGCCGACGCAGGGGATGCCGTAACGGCCCTGGATGGCCACGCCGTTGGTGGAGAAGGTCCACTTGTCGGTCAGAGGACGGCCCTCGCGCAGATGCATGGCATCGCGCTTGGGATCGGCGTCGGTGTGGCCCAGACGCTTGTCGCCGAACAGGCCGTGGTGAGCGTCCACCAGAGCCTGCACGTGGGCGGCAGTCTCCTTATTGATCCAGGTGGGGAAGTAGCACTCGGTCTCATAGACCTCGCCGGTCCACGCGGGACGGTCGTACATGTACATGGAGACCTTCACATCATCGCCGTACTTCTTCACGCTGGGCAGCTGACGGATCTCCTCCAGGCAGGAATCCCAGGTCTCGCCGGCGGTCATGCGGCGGTCGATGGAGATGGCGCAGGAGTCAGCCACAGCGCAGCGGCTGGGAGAGGTGTAGAAGATCTGGGAGGTGGTGCAGGTGCCGCGGCCCAGGAAGCGGGCATCCTCATAGTGCTCGGGGTTGTACTTGGGGTTGAGCATCTTCACGAGGCCCTTGATCTCGGTGGAGTCGGCGTCGTCGTTCTCGTTGAGGGCGCGGACATCCTGAAGAATGTCGGCCATCTTGTAGATGGCGTTGTCGCCGCGCTCGGGAGCAGAGCCGTGGCAGGAAACGCCCTTCACGTCCACGCGGATCTCCATACGGCCGCGGTGACCGCGGTAGATGCCGCCGTCGGTGGGCTCAGTGGAGACCACGAACTCGACCTGCTCCTTCTTGATGCCGTTGGCGGGGAAGAACTTGTTGACGATGTACTGCCAACACATGCCGTCGCAGTCCTCTTCCTGAACGGTGCCCACCACCATGATCTTGTATCCGGGAGGAATCAGGCCCAGATCCTTCATGATCTTGGCGCCGTAAGTGGCGGAAGCCATGCCGCCCTCCTGGTCGGAACCGCCGCGGCCGAAGATCACGGCGTCATCCTCGTAGCCCTTGTAGGGGTCGGCTTCCCAGTTGTTGATGTTGCCGATGCCCACGGTGTCGATGTGGGAGTCAAAAGCGATGATCTTGTCGCCCTCGCCCATCCAGCCGATCACGTTGCCCAGGCCGTCGATCTCGACCTTGTCGTAGCCCAGCTTTTCCATCTCGGCCTTGATGCACATGACGACTTCCTTCTCCTCGCAGCTCTCGCTGGGATGGGAAATCATGTCCCGCAGGAAGCGGCTCATGTCAGCGCGGTAGCTCTCGGCTGCGGCCTTGATCTTTTCAAAATCCATGACTAATCCTCCAAATTACATATATGACTTTTTTTGTAAACAATGGGTAAGCAATCCGGCGGCCCCGCGGCCACGGGGCCGCCGTTTGCTGAGAGACGTCTGTTCGCTTGTATCGCAGGAACCAGTCTTACTTGTTCAGTCGATAACCTTCGTACTCAGCCAGCGGCGTGCTGGTGGTGGGATATTCGCCGTCCCAGATGATGCGGCGGAACTTCTGAGGATCGGTGTTGCCCTCGGTGGAGATCATCAGCACCTGGCTGAAGCGGTCCAGGCCCAGATAATCCTTGAGGTCCTTGTAATCGGGGTTGTTCATGATGGCATCCAGGCAGCCCATGCCCACGGCGCCGGACTCGCCGGAGATGACCACGGGGTCGCCGTCGCAGGGAACGCCCAGCATACGCATGCCCTTGGCGCTGACCCAGTCGGGGCAGGAGGTAAAGACGCTGGAGTGGTTGCGCAGGATGTCCCAGCCGATGATGTTGGGCTCACCGCAGGCCAGGCCGGCCATGATGGTCTTCAGATCGCCGGTGACGATGCGGGGATTGCCGTCGCCCACCAGAGCGCCGCGGAACAGGCAGTCGGCCGCGGAAGTCTCCATGATGACCACCTTGGGAGGATCATTGGGGAAGAGGTTGTGGAAGAAGCCCTGCACCGCGCCGGCCAGAGAACCCACGCCCGCCTGCACGAACACGTGAGTGGGACGGTTCACACCGATCTGACGCAGCTGCTCGGCCGCCTCAGAAGCCATGGTGCCGTAGCCCTGCATGATCCAGGAGGGGATGTCCTCGTAGCCCTCCCAGGCGGTGTCCTGCACGATGACGCCGTTCTCGCACTCGTCGGCCTCAGCCGCAGCCATGCGCACGCAGTCGTCGTAGTTCACGTCCTCGATGGTGACCTTGGCGCCTTCCTTGGCAATGTTATTGTAACGAGCAATGGAGCTGCCCTTGGGCATATGGACAACAGCCTTCTGACCCAGCTTGTTGGCAGCCCACGCCACGCCGCGGCCATGGTTGCCGTCGGTGGCGGTGAAGAAGGTGGCCTGACCAAACTCCTTGCGCAGCTGCTCGCTGGTCAGGTAGTCATAGGTCATCTCGGACACGTCCTTGCCGGTCTTCTGCGCGATGTACCGGGCCATGGCAAAGGAGCCGCCCAGCACCTTAAAGGCGTTCAGGCCAAAGCGATAGGACTCATCCTTAACATAGATGCCGCCCAGGCCCATGTAGGTGGCCATCCGCTTCAGGTTGGCCAGAGGGGTCACGGAATACTGAGGGAAGCTGCTGTGAAACGCGCGGGCCTTGGCCACGTTCTCCAGGGACATGACTTCCAGCCACTTGTCGTCGCTCTTGGGCATCCGATTGGGTACCCACTTAATCTGTTCCATCTCCATTTTACTTCATTCGCCTCCGTAAAAATTTGAGAGATTACCTCGCGGAATTTCTCCCGCTTTCCGCAACCATAATACCATATTATACTGATAAGTCAAGTGGTATCCTAAAAATTTTTTATTTTAACTAAAACTATTTTTGAATTTTGTTTATTTTACCTACAAGCCCAATATTGCCTTTCCAAAAAATTAGTGCTAAGCTATAAACAAGAAGGAAAATAGGCTTATTTTGAGATTGGAATGTGCAAAATGCAGATGGGCTGTATCGCCCCCGCCGGATACGTTCGATCCGCATCTACACCCCACTCCCGCACGGTAAGAACCATCTCAAAGGATTTAAAGGAGGCAACTCAGATGTTCACTCTGAACGTCAACGGCAAGACCGTAACCGTCGAGCAGGACCGCAAACTTATCGATGTCCTGCGCGAGGACCTGAAACTCACCTCCGTCAAAGACGGCTGCGACCAGGGCGCCTGCGGCGCCTGTACCATTCTGGTGGATGGCGCCCCCATCAAGGCCTGCGTCCAGAAGGTCTCCAAATTTGAAGGGAAGGAAATCCTCACGGTCGAAGGACTGAGCGAGCGGGAGCGTGAGGTCTATGTCTACGCTTTCGGCGAGGCCGGAGCCGTCCAGTGCGGCTTCTGTATCCCCGGCATGGTCCTGTGCGGCAAGTCCCTCATCGACCGCAATCCCAATCCCACCCGGGATGAGATCGCCTTTGCCATCCGCAACAACATCTGCCGCTGCACCGGTTATAAGAAGATCATCGACGCCATCGAGCTGGCCGCCCGCCTGATCCGGGAGGACCGCCGAGATCTCAAGCCTCCGGTGGTCACCGGCGTGGGTCAGCGGGCCCACCGGGTGGACGTGGCCGAGAAGGTCCTGGGCTACGGCCAGTATACCAATGACATCCAGATCGACGGCATGTTGGTGGGCTCCGCTCTGCGCGCCCAGTATCCCCGGGCCCGGGTACTCTCCATCGACACCAGCGCGGCCAAGGCCGTGCCCGGCGTCCATGCCGTCCTCACGGCGGCGGATATCCCCGGTTCCTTTAAGGTTGGCCATCTGAAGCAGGACTGGGACGCTCTGGTTCCCGTGGGCCATGTGACCCACTACCTGGGCGATGCCGTGGCCCTGGTGGCTGCCGAGACCTGGGAGCAGGTCCAGCAGGCCAAGGCCCTGATTAAGGTAGAGTATGAGGTGCTGCCCGGCATTTTCGACGCCCGGGAGGCCCTGAAAGAGGGCTCCCCGCTGGTCCACGAGAGCAGCAGCAGCAATATCCTGGCCCATGAGCATCTGGTCCGCGGCAACGCCGACGAGGTGCTGGCCAAGTCGGCCCATGTGGTCACCCGGTCCTACTACACGCCTCCCACCGAGCACGCCTTCCTGGAGCCCGAGTGCGCCGTGGCCATGGTGGATGACGAGAATCAGGAGGCCCTCATCTACTCCAGCGACCAGGGCACCTACGATACCCAGCATGAGTGCTCTCTCATGATGGGCTGGAAGCCGGAGCAGATCCACGTGATCAACGCCTTGGTGGGCGGCGGCTTCGGCGGCAAGGAGGACGTGAGCGTACAGCACCACGCCCTGCTGCTGGCCTACCATACCCACCGCCCGGTCAAGGTCAAGCTGACCCGGGATGAGAGCATCCTCATCCATCCCAAGCGCCACGCTGCCTGGATGGAGTTCACCACCGGCTGTGATGAGAACGGCTACCTCACCGCCATGAAGGCCGTGGTGGTCACCGACACCGGCGCCTATGCGTCCCTGGGCGGCCCCGTGCTTCAGCGCCTGTGCACCCACGCCGCCGGCCCCTATAACTATCAGGTCATCGACATCGACGGCACCGCCGTCTACACCAACAACCCGCCCGCCGGCGCCTTCCGCGGCTTCGGCGTGACCCAGAGCTGCTTTGCCACCGAGTGTAACCTGAACCTGCTGGCAGAAGCAGTGGGTATCTCTCCCTGGGAGATCCGCTACCGCAACGCCATCCGTCCGGGCCAGGTCCTGCCCAACGGTCAGATCGCCTTCCCCGGCACTGCCCTGGCGCAGACTCTGGAGGCCGTCAAAGAGGTCTATGAGAACCATCCCAGAGCCGGCATTGCCTGCGCCATGAAGAACGCCGGCGTCGGCGTGGGACTCCCCGACTGGGGCCGCTGCCGCATCACGGTGGAGGACGGAAAGATCTGGCTGCGGGCCGGTGCCTCCTGCATCGGACAGGGCCTGGGCACCGTTCTCACGCAGATCGCCTGCGAGACGCTGGGCGTGCATCAGGACGTGGTGGTCTATCCCCAGGCCGAGACCAACAATGCCCCGGACGCCGGTACCACCTCCGGCTCCCGTCAGACCCTCATCACCGGTGAGGCCTGCCGCCGGGCCTGTCTGGAACTCAAGAAGGTCCTGGACGCCGGCAATTCCCTCGCCGATTTGAATGGCCGGGAGTTCTATGGCGAGTATCTGGCCGCCACCGACAAAATGGGCGCCGACAAGCCCAACCCCGTATCCCACGTGGGATACGGCTATGCCACCCAGGTGGTCTGCCTCAATGAGGACGGCACCATCGAAAAGGTCGTGGCCGCTCACGACGTGGGCCGGGCTATCAACCCGCTGAGCGTGGAGGGCCAGATCGAGGGCGGCGTGGTCATGAGCCTTGGCTATGCGCTGACCGAGGACTTCCCCCTGGTGGAAGGCAAGCCCACCGCCAAGTTTGGTACCCTGGGACTCTTCCGCGCCAACAAGACGCCCCCGGTGGAGGCCATCATCGTGGAGGCCAACCAGGACTCTGAACTGGGCTATGGCGCCGTCGGCATCGGTGAGATCACATCCATCCCCACCCCTCCCGCGGTGCAGGGTGCCTATTATAAGATGGACGGCCAGTTCCGTACCACCCTCCCCCTGGAGAACACCCCCTATTCCCGCAAAAAGTAAATTTTACCCTGACCGAAAGGCGGCGTGCAGATGAACTGCACGCCGCCTTTTTGAAGTTCCATAAGGTAAACTCCTCATTTCATTTTTGTCTATTTTGACAAATACCTTTTAAATAATCACCTTTATTTTATTTAAATAGACCATTTCCTCTTGACTTTTTTTCATTCGTCCTTTAGAATAGTGGCAAGTTCACCACATATAGTCTTCATATGATATAATCTTTTTGTGATTCTTGACGATATCACTGTGGTGAGCCATTCCTTTCACCCACGGGGGTATGACCTTGGACGGACGCAACTCTGTCCCCATGCCGAAGGGTCTCAGAGGTTCTCCAAGCCTGTGCCCGCATCTTCCATCTGGAGGTGCATACAGGAGGCATATCCGGCGGTGTCTGTCACACCGGCGAATCAGCCCGCTCTCATGGGCGCGTATCCCACTGCATAGACTGGATGCACCCAGTCATGCCAATCAAAAGGAGGATAATGTAATGAAAAAGCTGATTCCCTTGTTCCTCGCCGGCGCTCTCATGGTGGGGATGTCCGCCTGCGGCGGCTCTTCGGCCGAGCCGTCCACTGCTCCCACAGGCGATTCCGGTGCTTCCGGCGGCTCTGAGTATGATGACATCAAGATTGCCGTCATGCTCTCCGGCCCTCCCACCGACGGCGGCTACTGCCAGCAGGGCGCCGACGGCGTACGTGCCATTCAGGAAAAATACGGTCTGGATGACAGCCAGGTCGCGATTATCGACTCGGTCACCACGGCCGACATGGCCCGCTCCGAGGCTGAGAACATGGCCGCTGAGGGCTACAAAGTCATCTTTGGTCAGGGCGGCGAGTTTGCCGAGTACTTCTCCGAAGTGGCTCCCGACTATCCTGACACCTGGTTCGTCACCAACGGTGGTTCCGTGGTGGGCGAAAATCAGTTCCCCATGTGCATGAGCACGGAGGAAGGCGGTTATGTCTGCGGCGTGATCGCTGGCATGATGACCAAGACCAATACGCTGGGCGTAATTGCCGGCGGTGACTGGCCCTCCTTTACCAAGCCCGGCGTGGGCTTTGCCCTGGGCGCCAAGAGCGTCAACCCCGATGTGACGGTCAAATCCGCCGTCCTCAGCGCCACCAACACCAACGAGGCCTATGAGACCGCGCTGAGCCAGATCCAGAGCGGTGCCGACTTCCTGTTCCCCAACGCCAACGAGGGTACCTCCGGTGCCATCAAGGCCGTGTCTGAGAACCCCGAGGTCTATGGCTTCGGCGTGTTCGGCGACTACATCTCCGGCGCCCCCAACCAGGTCATCGGCAACAGCCTGCCCGACGCCCCCGGCGCCTATGTGGCCGTGTTTGATGCCATCATGAACGGCGAGACCACGGGCGACATTATGTTCCTGGGCATGAAGGAAGGCGTCATCTCCTTCGAGTGGAACGAGGACCTGAAGGCTACCCTGCCCGAGGATGTGGTGGCTGCTGCGGAGCAGACCATCGAGGACATCAAGGCCGGCAAGATCGACATCCCCAACGAGTATGAGATCGGCGAGACCGGAACCGAGGTCTATTTCAACTAAATCACACCATCAAAATGGGCCCGTTTGGATGACCAAACGGGCCCATTTTACCGCCGTTTCCCTTGACGGCGGAATCCTTTTTGATTATGATAGTGGTATCGGAAAATTCTTCTGATGACCCCGCGCACTGATTCATTTTGAGGAGGATACCCACATGAAAAAGGCACTTTCTCTGCTCCTGTCCTGCTCTCTTCTCACAGCGGCTCTCTCCGGCTGTGGCGGCGGCGGGACCGAACCCACCCAGGCTGCTTCTGACGACCCCTCTACCTGGAAAGTCGGCGTCATGCTCTCCGGCTCTCCCACCGACGGCGGCTACTGCCAGCAGGGCGCCGACGGCGTGCGTGCCATTGAGGAGAAGTACGACTGCCAGGTGGCCATCATCGACTCGGTCACCACGGCTGACGACGCCCGGGCCGAGGCCGAAAATATGGCTGCTGAGGGCTACAAGATCGTCTTTGGCCAGGGCGGCCAGTTTGCCGAGTACTTCTCCGAAGTGGCTCCCGGCTACCCCGACACCTGGTTCATTACCAACGGCGGTGCCGTGACCGGTGAGAATCAGTTCCCCATGTGCATGAGCACCGAGGAGGGCGGCTATGTCTGCGGCGTTCTGGCCGGCCTGCTCACCCAGAGCGGCGTCATGGGCACCATCGTCAGCGGCGACTACCCCTCCTTTACCAAGCCCGGCGTGGGCTTTGCCCTGGGCGCCAAGAGCGTGGACCCCAACAACGTGGTCAAGTTCTCCGTCCTGAGCGCCTCCAACTCCAACGAGGCCTATGAGACCATCCAGAGCCAGATTCAGGGCGGCGCCGACGTGATCTTCCCCAATGCCGACGAGGGCAACAGCGGCGCCATCAAGGCCGTGTCTGAGTCCGAGGGTGTGTATGCCTTCGGCGTCTTTGGCGACTACATTTCCGGTGCTCCTGAGCAGGTGGCCGGCAACATGATGGTGGACGCCCCCGGCGCCTATGTGGCTGCGTTTGAGTCCGTCATGAACGGTGAGGCCTCCGGCGAGATCCAGTATCTCGGCATGAAGGAGGGCATTATCTCCTTCCAGTGGAACGAGGACTTCAAGGCCACCCTGCCTGAGGATGTGGTGGCTCAGGTCGAGCAGACCGTGGAAGACATCAAGGCCGGTAAGATCGATATCCCCAACGAGTACGACATCGGCGAGACCGGTATTACCGAGTATTTCAACTAAATTTCGCCCCTGAGAAGCGAACGGAAACGGCCCTGTCGCAGCTGCGGCAGGGCCGTTTTTTACGATGTCGGTTCCGCTTTGAGGCTGCCCGCCTCAATCTCCCCCTGAAAATACCGGGGGAGCTCCTGCAGCAGCATAGATGCGGCCGGGGAGTGGGGCCGGGTGCGGTGATGGATCAGATAGAACTGCCGGTCCAGCAGAGGACTATCGTAGTCGAAGGACAGGATACTGCCCATCTGTACATAGTCCGCCGCCGCCAGCCCAGACACAATGGAGATCCCCAGGCCGTTCTTGACCCCCTGCAAAATACTCTCCGTGCTCTGAAGCTGGGCCGCCAGGGTCAGCTCCCGGGGATCGATTCCAATGCCCCGCAGGAATTCCTCGCTGCGCTTGCGGGTACCCGAGCCGGGCTCCCGCACCAGGAAGGGACTGGCGCGCAGCACCTGTCCGGAAATGGTCCCGTCCAGTTCCCGGAATTCCGGCGTATTGGGCGTAACGATCACCATGCGCTCGGAAAAGAAGGGCGTACAGACGCATCCCGCCTTCTGTACCGGCGAGCCGATGATTCCCATCTCCGCGCCGTTTTCAAAGATGCGCTGGGCCACCTGGCTGCTGTCCCCCTGAAACACCTGGAAAAAGACCTTGGGATAGCGCTTGCGCAGATGGGGCAGAATGCGGGGCAGCAGGTACTGGGAGGGCACGGTGGAGGCCGCAATGGACAGGGCACCCTGGATGTCGGAGGAGGCCGTCTTGACCTCCTGCTCCGCCCGCTCGCACAGGCCCAGGATCTGGTTGGCATAGCCGTAGAGGATATTGCCGGTTGCGGTAAGCTGGATCTCCTTGGTGGAGCGGACCACCAGCTTACTGCCCAATTCCCCCTCCAGTGCGCTGATGTGGGCGCTGATGGTGGGCTGGGTCAGGTAGAGGGCGTCGGCAGCCTTGGAAAAGCTTTTGAGGCGGGCCACCTGCACAAAGACCTCCAGTTGCTTGAGTTGCATAATGATCGTTCCTCTCTCTTCTTCTCGGGTTGTGGTTGCTATTTGCAGGAAACAGGGTTAGAATAGAACACGCTCTCCCCCGGAGAGCCATAACACAAGAAAGTGGGTGCGGAATATGTCGTCGGATGTAAGCAAGATCAAGTTGACCGAGATGACCTCAGCCGGTGGGTGAGGGGCCAAAATAGGACCGGGTGTCCTTGGAAAACTGCTCGCCGATCTGCCCCGCATCTATGATCCGAATCTGATGGTGGGGTTTGACTCCAGCGACGACGCGGCGGTCTACCGCGTCAACGATGAGACGGCCATGATCGCCACGGTGGATTTCTTCCCTCCCATTGTGGACGATCCCTTCCAGTTCGGTCAGGTGGCCGCCACCAATGCCCTGTCCGATGTGTGGGCCATGGGCGGCACGCCGAAAATCGCCATGAATCTGCTCACCTTCCCCAACTGCCTGCCTCTGGAGGTGGTGCAGGGCATCCTGGCCGGCGGATATGACAAGGTGATGGAGGCGGGTGCCGTCATCGTCGGCGGCCACAGCATTGAGGACAAGGAGCCCAAATACGGGCTGTGCGTGATGGGATTTGCCCATCCGGACGAGGTTCTCACCAATGACGGGGCCAAAGAGGGCGATATCCTTGTCCTCACCAAGCCCCTTGGTACCGGCATTCTCTCTACCGCCGCTAAGGCTGGGCTTCTCACCCAGGCGGAGTATGACGAGATGCTCGCGATCATGACCACCCTCAACAAAAAGGGACAGGAGGCCATGCTCCCCGTGCATCCCACCGCCTGTACCGACATCACCGGCTTCGGCCTGCTGGGCCACGTGCAGGAGATGGCCAAGGGATGCGGCCTGAGCTTTGAACTCTGGGCCGACGCGGTGCCCATCGTCCCCAAGGCTCTGGAGCTGGCGAAAGACGGCATCATCCCGGGCGGCGCCTACAACAACATGGGCTATCTGGCCGATGATGTGGTGGTGGAGCCCGGTGTGGCGCTGGAGCGGTCCGACGCCATGTACGATCCCCAGACGGCAGGCGGCCTGCTCATCACGGTGCCCGAATCCCGCTCCGGTGAACTCCTCCAGCGTCTGAAGGACCTGGGCGTGCCCGGCGCTGCCATCGGCATGGTAAAAGCGCGCGGGGACAAGCTGGTACGTCTGCGTCCCGGCTATTGATTTTATGCTTCACGCGATAGAAAGACGGACTCCGGCTCAGCCGGGGTCCGTTTTTTTGCGCGGATCTCACAGGATGCTCCTCCCCATACTGTTCCCCCTCAGTATACACCTTCCGTTTGCACTTGGAAATATTTTATTTAAAAATAAAATAAATTATATTGTAATTATTCCACATGCTTCTTTATTGATTTTCTCAATATTACCACCATATTTATATCGTTGTTTTCAATTTCCATTCTGCGGAAAGGGCGGCTATAATAAACGAGTAAGTACGCATTGTGTGGCGTGCAAGGGTAAAGGAGGAACTTTTTATGTCAAAGCTGAAACAGCACGGCCTCATTATCGTGGCCGGCGCGGTGGTGGGCTTGATCGCCGCCATCCTCTCCTGGCAGGGGAATCCCTACAACATGGGCTTTTGTATTGCCTGCTTCCTGCGGGACATCGCCGGCGCTGTGGGACTCCACCGTGCAGAGACAGTTCAGTACATCCGGCCTGAGATCATCGGCCTGGTTCTGGGCGCTATGGGCATGGCCATGATGGGGAAGGAATTCAACGTCCGCGGCGGTTCGTCTCCGGTCCTGCGCTTTGTGCTCGGTTTTTGTGTGATGGTGGGCGCCCTGATGTTCCTGGGCTGCCCCCTGCGTATGGTCCTGCGCCTGGGCGGCGGTGACCTGAATGCGGTGCTCGGCCTCATCGGCTTCGCTCTGGGCATTCTGGTGGGCACCTTCTTCCTGCGCGCCGGCTTCACCCTGAAGAAATCCACCCCCCAGCCCAAGGCTGAGGGCTTCGTGATGCCCCTGATCTCCCTGGGTCTGCTGGTGCTGCTGGTGCTCCGTCCCGCCTTCATCTTCTTCTCCTCGGAGGCTCCCGGCTCCAAGGCCGCTCCCATCGCCCTGGCCCTGATCGCCGGCCTCGTGGTGGGCGCTCTGGCCCAGAAGACCCGCCTGTGCATGGTGGGCGGCATCCGCGACGCCATCCTGTTCCAGGACTTCCACCTGCTGCTGGGCTTCATCGCCATCTTTGTGGCCGCCCTGGTGGGCAACCTGATCCTGGGCAATCCGGTCAACTTCTCGTTTACCGATCAGCCCGTGGCCTATAACGACGGCCTGTGGAACCTGCTGGGCATGGTCCTGGTGGGCTTCGGCTCGGTCCTGCTGGGCGGCTGCCCCCTGCGGCAGCTCATCCTCTCCGGCAGCGGCAACAGTGACTCCTCCGTGGCCGTTCTGGGCATGGTCGTGGGCGCCGCCTTCTGCCACAACTTCGGTCTGGCCTCTTCTGCCAAGGGTCCCACCGCCAATGGCCAGATCGCTGTGATCCTGGGTCTGATTGTGGTGGCCGCCATCGGCGCTGCCAACCTCAACCGCAAGAAAGCCTGATTTCGGAAAGGAGCATAGAACCATGAATGAACTGGACGCCCGGGGCTACTCCTGCCCCGAACCCGTTTTGATGACCAAGAAGGCCCTTCAGAAGGGCACCCCCCTCAAGGTGCTGGTGGACAGCATGACTCCCGTGCAGAACATCACCCGCTTTGCCTCCAACGCCGGCTATCAGGTGAGCCACCGGGCCGTGGGCGAGGACTTTGAGCTGACCATTACCAAGTAAGATGGAACAGATCGCCACCTTTCACACCCACTTCGGCGCCCTGACCTTTCAGAAGAAACTCCGGGCGCTGGGAGACAGCGCCGCCATGATGCCGGTGCCCCGGGCACTGTCCGCCTCCTGCGGCACCTGTGTCAAGTTCGGTATGGACTTTGACCCTGCCATGGCCGACGAGGACCTGGACGCGGTCTACGCCGTGGAGGGAAGCGGGAAGTACCGCCTGCTCTTCCAAAACGAAGAGGAATAAACAGCAAAAACCCCCGCCGTTCCAATTGGAACGGCGGGGGTTTTCCACATTTAGCACTCCCGCAGTGGATAACCGCAGGCGGTCACACAATGACGGGCCAGTACATCCAGGGCGTCCAGATAGAATTCCGGCAGGCCGTGGAAGGTCCGGAAGACCGACAGCTCGGTACAGCCCAGCACCGCGCCGTCGCATCCCAGTTCCTCCCGCACGGCCCGGTCAATGGGGACAAAGTCCTCCGGTGTGCCTCGCCGGCCCCGCTTGATCTCATCGTAGATGATGGACATGACCCGGCGCTGGATCTCCTCCGGCAGCGGGGGACACTCGATCCCCAGCGCCTGGAGCTCCCGCTGATAGACACCGGTGCGCACCGTGCCGTCGGTGGCCAGAACGCCCACCCGGCGGCATCCCCGCCGGGCCAGCACAGCGGCCGATTCCCGGACCATGTGGAGCAGCTTCATGCCCCCCAGGTCCTCCTGGAGCCGGGCGGCAAAGTAGTGGGAGGTGTTGCAGGGAATGGCCAGAATGGAGCAGCCCGCCCCCTCCAGCACCCGGCCCCCGGACAGGAGGGCCTCATAGCACCGCTGGGCATCGCCGCCCAGAATGGCCCCGGTACGGTCGGGGATCCAGGTATCGTTGTAAATCAGCGTGGGGATATGGTCCTGGTCCCGGTCGGCGTCGGTATAGTCCACGATGCGCTGGCACAGCTCCAGCGTGGCCTGGGGGCCCATGCCGCCCAGGATACCCAGCTTCGGTCGGTCGTTTGCCATGGGCTCCTCCTCTCGGTCGGTCAGTTGGCTTTCTCCATGGAGCTGGCATAGCGCTTCTTGTAGCGCCACTGATCCCGGATGATGCGCAGCTTGTGGATCAGATTGCGGTCGGCCTTGTAAAAGAGGGGGTTGACCACCGCGTTTTGCTCTTCCAGGGCCTTCATCTCCCCGTGGAAGCGCTTGGGAATGTAGTCGTAGGCCACACTCCGGGGAATGACCCGCCACATATGGCGGTTCTTCGTGATGGTCAGCTCGCAGCTCTTGTGCTCGATGCGGTCCTCCACCAGATATTTGGCCAGGTTGTAGCCCGCGCCGGTGACGTAGTAGTTGCTCCGTCCCTGGCGGGTATTGATCTCAAAGACCTTGAACTTGCCGTCCCGCTGGTCGTACTTCACATCGAAGTTGGAGAAGCCGGTATAGCCGATGGCCTCCAGGAAGGAGCGGAGCTTCTCGCACAGCTCGGGCTCGGGCTCGGTGATGATGACGGCGTGGTTGCCGATGCCGTGGCGGGTATGCTCCTCCAGGAGCACGTGGCCCACGCACATGAGACGCACCTTGCCGTCCTCGCCGGAGTAGTTGGTGACCACCCGCATGAAGCTGTCATCCCCGGGGATGAAGTCCTGAATGATGAGGGAGTCCTCATAGCCGTGCTCATAGATCTCGTCCAGCACCCGGTCTACCTCCTCCCGGGTCTGGAGGATATAGGCCTTCTTCTGGGTGTCAAAGGGATGGTCCCAGTAGGTGGCCGACTCGGCCGGCTTCACCACGAAGGGGCCGGAGAAGGGGAGGGTGAAGTCGTGCCCCATGCCCTTTTTGTAGACAAAGGTGGCGGGGTGGTCGATGCCGTGCTGATCGCACAGCTCGTAGAATTTCTCCTTGTGGATCAGGACCTCCATGGTGGCCAGATCGATATAGGGCGCAATGACATTTTCCGGGAAATGGGGCAGATTGCAGGCGATGGAGGTCAGATAGTTGTCTCCGCAGCCCAGCACGATGACCTTCCGGTCGGAGAACTCGGCGGCCACCTTCTTCACATTCTCCAGCACCACCTCCGGGGCGTCGTTGTTGGCGCACACCCGGTAGTCGATGATGTCGCTGCCTACGCAGGGGCCGGAGGGATACATCCCATAGGCCACGGTACGCACGCCGTAGGCCTCATGAAAGGCCCGGGCCATGCTGTACACATTGATATCCGCCCCCAGCAGAAGGGGCACAAAACGCTTTTCCATTGAACACGCCTCCACAGCGGAGGGAGCCCCTCCAACGGCGGTACTCCCTGGAATAATGATTGTATAACGGACTGGCTCAGCCCGTGGTACGCTTGACCTGATAGACCCCCTGGATCTGCCCCAGCTTGTTGATGACGCTGGTCAGCTCGTCCTGGTTCTTGACCTCCAGCAGAATGGAGGCAATGGCGTAGCCGTCGGGAGTGGCGTGGACGTTGAGTCCGTTCACCTTCACCTTGGCGGCGGAGAGGACCATGGCCACATCCAGAGTCAGGCCGTCCCGGTCCTTGGCCGAGATGTCCAGCGCGGTCTGGTAGGTGGTCTGATCTCCCGCCACCCAGGAGACCTTGACCCAGCGCCCGGCCTCCTCGGGCTTTCGCTTCTCCGGGGCGCAGTTGGGACAGTCGGCGCGGTGGACCGATACGCCGAAGCCCCGGGTGATAAAGCCCACCACCGGGTCCCCGGGCACGGGGGTACAGCACTTGGCAAACTTGACCAGACAGTTGTCCAGTCCCTCCACCACGATGCCGTTGGAGGAGCGCTTGGGGGTCTTGGCCGCGGCGGGCTCCTGCTTGGGCGGTGTGCTCCGGCCGGGCAGGATGACCGGGGTCTGCTCCGCCTGGAGGGCGGCGCTGCGCTCGGCCTGCACCCGGTTGAGGCGGCTGATCTCGTCTTTGATGCGCACCACCGCCTTCTGGGCGCTCATACCGCCGTAACCGATGGCGGCATAGAGTTCGTCCAGAGAGCCGAAACGCACCTTCTTGAGGATGTGGGGGAGCATCTCCTCCGTGGTAATAGAGGCCAGAGAGATCCCCGCGTGCTTGAGCTCGGACTCGAAGGAGGCCCGGCCGGTGGCGATATTCTCCTCCCGGCGCTCTTTCTTGAACCACTGGCGGATCTTGTTGCGGGCCTCGTTGGATTTACACAGCTTCATCCAGTCACGGCTGGGGCCGTGGGCCGACTTGGAGGTGATGACCTCCACGATCTGGCCGTTCTGGAGCTGGGTATCAAAGGGCACCATGCGGCCGTTGACCTTGGCCCCTGTCATGTGGTTGCCCACCGCCGAGTGGATGGAGTAGGCAAAGTCAATGGGGGTGGCCCCGGCGGGCAGGTTGATGATGTCGCCGTTGGGAGTGAAGACGAAGACCTCGTCGGCAAAGAGGTCCACCCGCATGGAGCGCAGGAATTCCTCCGCGTCGGTGGTCTGCTGGGCCTCCAGGAGCTTGCGCACCCACTCGAAGGCCGACTCGCTGCCCAGATTCTGGTTGGCCATGCCCTGCTTGTACTTCCAGTGGGCGGCGATGCCGTACTCCGCCGTGTGGTGCATCTCCCAGGTGCGGATCTGCACCTCAAAGGGAAGGCCCTCCCGGCCGATGACGGTGGTGTGGAGGGACTGGTACATGTTGGGCTTGGGGGTGCCGATATAGTCCTTAAAGCGGCCCAGCACCGGCTTGAACATGTCGTGGATACAGCCCAGCACATTGTAGCAGGAGGGAATGTCGTCCACGATGACCCGGAAGGCGTAGAGATCAAAGATCTCATCCATGGTCTTGTTCTGCCCGTACATCTTGCGGTAGATGGAGTAGGCGTGCTTGATGCGCCCGTAGACGGTGGCCTTGATCCCCTCCTCGGCCAGCCGCTCCTCGATCTTCCGCTGGATGGTGGCCATAAACTCCTCGTGGGCGGCGGCCCGGGTGGCCAGCTCGTCGCTGATCTCCTTGTAGCCCACCGGGTCCAGGTACTGGAGAGAGGTGTCCTCCAGCTCCCACTTGACCCGCTGCATGCCCAAGCGGTGGGCAATGGGGGCATAGATCTCCATGGTCTCCAGGGCCTTTTCCCGCTGCTTCTTGGGGGACTGGTACTGCATGGTACGCATGTTGTGCAGGCGGTCGCAGATCTTGATGAGGATAACCCGGATGTCCTTGGCCATGGCCATGAGCATCTTGCGCAGATTCTCCATCTGCTCCTCTTCCTTGGAGACATACTTGACCTGGGTCAGCTTGGTCACACCGTCCACCAGATCGGCCACGCTCTTGCCGAAGCGCTTGGCCACGTCGTCATAGGTGGCGTTGGTGTCCTCCACCGTGTCGTGGAGGAGCGATGCGATGATGGAGTCGGTATCCAGCTCCAGCTCCGCGGCGATCTCGGCCACGGCCAGCGGATGGGTGATATAGGGGGATCCATCCTTGCGCATCTGCCCCGTGTGGGCATTGTCGGCATAGGAGAAGGCGTCATAGAGCCGCTTGGTATCCACCCCGGGGTTGTAGGCTTTGATCTTATCCTCCAGCGCCTGATATCGCTCTAAAATAGGGTCCATACGATCACCACATTTCGTTGAGATGGGCGGCCCTCAGCCGCTCATCAGCTGTCGGAGCCGTTGCAGAATGGCGGACTGCTCCAGATCCACCTTTCCCTCCACCTTCTGGAGGGAGATCCGGAAGCAGCCGGCGTGTTGTTCCAGGGAAATCAGCCCCCGCTCGTCAAAGACCTCCAGGCACACCAGGGTGCGGGGCAGGGGGGCATGGCGTCCGAAATCCCGGGACAGGTTCCGGGTCAGACGGCGGGGCGTCTCCTCCAGCTCTGCGCCGCCGGAACGGACCTTCAGATAGCGCCAGAGGGTGACGAACTCCTCCCGGCTGGGCAGGAGAAAGGCGGCCTCCTGTGGGCTCAGATCTTCCCCCCGGGCAAAGCGCTCATAGAGGGCCTGTTCACTCTGGGCCCGGGTCATCCCGGGACGCAGATCCGTGATCTGGAGCTGCACCGAGCGCCAGCCCCGGTACTCGTTGATCTGGGGACAGAAGGCGATATCCACCCGGTCCCCGGGCCGCACCCCCGCCTCGGCGGCGGTGGCGGCAAAAAAGATAGCGTCAAAGGGCTTTCCACCCGCCAGGAGGCGGAGTTTGAGGTGGCGTCCGCCGCCTACCTCATTGAGGGAGGAGACCGTACAGCCCCCCAGGAAAAAAACTGGCTTCTCATTTCCCGCGCCATAGGGCTCCAGGATGTCCAGTGCCTCCACCTGTTCCTGGGTGAGGATCGAGGGGTCTGGAATATCCGCGTCAATCTCCAGCTCGGAGACCATTTCCTCTCCGCCGGTGCGCAGACGCACCAGCTCGTTCATCCGGCGGCGGAAGGCCGGGATCTGTTCCTCCCGGATGGTAAAGCCGGCGGCCAGCTCATGCCCGCCGAAGCCCTCCAGCAGCTCGGCACAGGACTCCAGCGCGGCAAAGAGGTTGAACCCTCCAAAAGACCGGCAGGAGCCCTTTCCGTGCCCGTCCTGAAGGCAGATCATGAAGGTGGGGCAGGAGTACTTCTCCGACAGGCGGGAGGCCACAATGCCCACCACGCCCTGGTGCCACCCCTCTCCGGCCAGGACCAGAGCGCTTCGCTCCTCCGGCGGCGCGCTCTCGGCCAGGCGGGCACACTGGGTAAAGATATCCGCCTCAATGGACTGCCGCTCCCGGTTGAGGCTGCACAGCTCCTTGGCCAGCTCCTCGCCCCGCACCGGGTCGGCGGTCAGGAGCAGCTCGGCCGCCACCCGGGCGCATCCCATCCGCCCGGCGGCGTTGATGCGGGGGGCCAGGGTGTATCCGATGGCCATGGAGGTCAGGGGCTTTTCGCTCAGTCCCGCCTCCCGCAGCAGGGCGGCCAGTCCGGGGCGGCGGGTATGGCGGAGGGAGGAGAGTCCCATCTGTACGATGGAGCGGTTCTCTCCGGTCAGGAGCATCACATCGGCCACCGTGCCGATGGCGGCCAGGTCGGCATACTGCCGCAGGAGCGTGGGCCGCTCCTCCATCTCTCCCAGGGCCAGCACCAGCTTGAGGGCAACCCCCACGCCGGCCAGGGACTTGAAGGGATAGGGGCAGTCGCCCCGCCGGGGGTCCACCACCGCGAGAGCGGCGGGCAGTTCCTCCTTGCACTCGTGGTGGTCGGTAATGACCAGATCCATGCCCAGCTCCGCGGCGTGGCGAGCCTCCTCCACCGCGGTGATCCCGCAGTCCACGGTAATGATCAGGGTGACTCCCTGGGCGTGGAGTGTGTCCACGGCTGCACAGCTGAGTCCATAGCCCTCCTCCATCCGGTCGGGGATATAGGGCACTACATCCGCCCCCCGGCTGCGCAGAAAACTGGTGAGGAGGCAGGTGGAGGTAATGCCGTCCACGTCATAGTCTCCGTAGACAGCCACCAACTCTCCCTGCTCTACCGCGCGCCGGATGCGCTCCACTGCCCGGTCCATGTCCCGGAGCAGGAGGGGGTCCTCCAGGCGCTCGGGTCCGCCCGCCAGAAACTCCCTGGCCTTCTCGGGCGTGTCAATGCCACGGGCCGAGAGGACCAGGGCGGGAAGAGCCGGGATGCCCGCCTCCTCCAGGGCCGCCCGGCCCGTTCCGTCTCCGGCGGGGCGCTTCCACTGCTGATATTTCATTGGCTTCGCCCTCCTTTCCGGTAAGACGGTAAAAATTACCCTTTATTATATCAAATATACCCCAAAAATACAAGTCAACGGCGTCTTTCATCCTGCCAAAGCAGAAGGCTTCCCGCCCAGCAGAAGACCGCCCCCAGCAGAAAACCTCCGGGCAGCCACTGTTCCGCTGTCCAGCCCAGGACCGGGGCCAGCAAAACCCCGGTACATTCCAGCACCATGGCATTGCAGGAGAGCCGGGCAGCCCGTCCACCGGGGCCCACCCGCTCATTCTGCACCGCAAGGGCCAGGGGCGCTGCACAGGAGCGCAGGGCAGCCAGCAGGGGGATACCCAGGGCGGAGACGGCCGGCGCGGTGGTGACGGCCAGCAGCAGACAGACTGCGCCCCCCACCGTAATCAGCCGCCGACAGACCCGCTCCGGCCCGCCCGGCCCCACCATCCGGTGGGCCAGAGCGCCGCTCAGCCCGGCCCCGGCACTCAGGGCCGCCAGGACTCCAAAGGCCCCCTCTGCAATCCCACAGCGCCCGTACTGGAGCTGGCTGAAAAAGGTGACTGCCGCCTGGGCCGTCTGATCGAAGAGGGCCACCCCCAGCAGAAAGGCCAGCATCCTCCGGCTCTCCCGCAGCATCTCGCCCAGAGGCGGCGGGGTTCCCGGGCCTGCTCCTCGGCCCGCTGTCCCTCCGGCTCCCGCAGCAGTAAGGTGACTCCAAGGGCCAGGGTATAGCTCCCCACGGTCAGCAGCGCGGAGAGGCGGTAATCCCCGCCCAGCAGGGGCCATGCCAGGGAGGCCAGCAGCAATCCCGCCACCTGCACGCCCTGCCAGCGGGCAAAGGCCCGGCGGTGCTCTTCCGGGTCCCGGCAGCAGGCATAGAGATAGGCCGTGTCACAGCCGCTCAGCCCGGCCTGGGCAAAGGAAAGCAGCAGCCGTTCCGCCAAAAAGCCCCATACCGTCTCGGCCCGCCAGAATACCACCTTGGAGAGGGCCAGCACGCCGAAGCACAGTACCATGGACCGCCGGTGCCCGATCCGGTCAGCCCAGCGGCCCCAGTGCACCTCCAGCCCCAGCATGACCAGCAGGGAGATCCCCTCAATGACCTGCATCTGGGTGAGGGTCACCCCCGCTTGCAAGCGGTAGAGGGTGGCGATGGGGTTATAAAATACCATGCCCTGGAGGGCATAGGCCAAAAAAAGAAGCGTCCGGTTTCGTCTGTTCCGTTCCAATACCGATTCCTCCTGATCCGGATGTTTTACACATGCCAAAGCACGCCCTCCCATGGGAGGGCGCCTCCGGTATCCGATCAGTTGGCATCAGATGGGACGGTACATGGCGATTCCGCGCTCCTTTTTTGCATCATCTTTCAAATCGTTTCCTTCGCCCGGCAGGCAAGATGCAGGCGCAGGGGAACCAGCAGCCGTGCCGTACGGGGGGGCAGGGCCGCCTCCATGGTGCGGGCACCGGGGGCGGGGAAGACCTCTCCGGTGAGCAGATCCTTCATAGGACCGGAAAGAGGCAGGGAAGCCGGTTCCGCTCCGGCGTTCAGAGCCACCAGCACGCTCTCCTCCTCCCAGGTACGCCGGAAGGCCAGCACCGGTCCGTCGGCCTCTACATAGGAAATATCTCCCTTTCGCAGGGCCTGGGACCAGCTGCGGATGCAGCCCAGAGCGGTGAACCAGCTCACCAGCTCACTGTCCTCCCGTCCCCAGGGGAAGGTACGGCGGTTGAAGGGATCTTCAAAGCCCTCCATCCCGGCCTCATCCCCGTAATACAGGGTGGGGGAGCCCGGGAAGGCGTAGAGCAGCACCGCGCCCAGCTTGAGCCGGGCCTTGCCCCGGGCATACTCCTCTTCGCTCATGCGGAAGTCGGCCCGCCAGGATTTGGGGTACTCCGTGCAGGGGGAGCCCACCCCCAGCAGGGTGAGGATACGGGGGGTATCGTGGGTCCCCAGGGCGTTCATGGCGGAATAGTAGGCGGTGGGCGGATAATTGGCCCGTAACCCCTCCATGGTCTCCCGGAACCAGCGGGCGTCCCCGCCCAGCAGATAGGAGATGGCCGCGTTGCGGAAGGGATAGTTCATCAGTCCGTCGCAGTGTCCCCCCAGAATGTGCTTGCGCCGCACCCCGTAGGCGATCTTGTTGGAGCCGTCCTCCCACACCTCGCCGATGACCACCGCGTCCTTCTTGGCCTCGCGGGCAGCGGTGTGAAGGGCGTGGACAAAGGAGTCGGGCAGCTCGTCGGCCACGTCCAGCCGCCAGCCGTCCGCCCCGGCCCGCAGCCAGCGCTTGACGATGCTGTTTTCCCCCCGGATGATATAGTCGAGATAGGTGCTCTCACTCTCATTGACCGCCGGGAGGGAGTAGATCCCCCACCAGGAGTCGTACCGGTCTGGCCAGTGGGTGAAATGATACCAGGGATAATAGGGGCTCTCCGTGGACTGGGCCGCACCGGGCACCTCTGAGGGATAAGAGTTGTCCCCGTTGAAATAGCGGCTGATATAGCCTGTGTGGTTGAACACACCGTCCAGCATAATGCGCATCCCCAGGTGGTGGGCCTCCTCACATAGGAGGCGGAACTGGGCCTCGTCCCCCAGCATGGGGTCAATCTTCTCATAGTCGCCAGTGCCGTAGCGGTGGTTTTCCACCCCCTCAAAGATGGGGCAGAAGTAGATGGTCTCCACCCCCAGACGCCGCAGATAGGTCAGCTTCTCCCGGACCCCGGCGAGGCTCCCGCCGAAAAAGTCCCGGTTGCGGATCTCTCCGTGCTCATCGGGAAGGTAGACCGGCTCCTCCTCCCAGCTCTGATGGACGGTACGTCCGCCCACCATGCCGGTCGGGTCGGGAATGGCGCGCCGGCGGAAGCGGTCGGGAAAGATCTGGTAGGTGAGCCCCTCTCCAAACCACCCGGGGACCGTCTCAGAGTCGTCATAGACGGTGAGCTGATACTTGCCCAGCTCCGCACTGCGTCCGTCCAATCCCTCCAGGCGCAGGGTATACCAGACCAGCCCCACGTATTCCCCTGTCTCCAGCGTGCCGGTGAAGACATCCCGGGCGCCCTCGATCCCATGCCAGAGCAAGATGCGCTCCACCACGGCATTGTCCCGGCTCTCAAACCGGGCGGTGAGGATCACGCGGGAGTATCCCCCCGCCCGGGGCGGGCGGACGGTAAAGCGTACCTGGGTCCCCGCCGGGACCGCGCCGTAGGGAAACTTACTCTCCGGGTCCCGGGGGTCGAAGATAAAGGGGTTCGTCATGGGCATTCCTTCCAATCTTCCAAAGTTGAACTGCGCTCAGCGGATGAGCACGCCCTCGCCATTGACGGCCTGGGAAGTGCCCGACTGTCCGAAGTAGACCGAGAGCACATCGGCGGCCACTGCTGCCAGTCCGCCGCCCGAGTCACCGTGCTCGGCCACCAGGGCGATGGCGATCTCCGGGTCATCATAGGGGGCAAAGCACACAAAGACGGCGTTGGCCTCGGTGGTCTCCGAGCCTACCTGGGCGGTACCGGTCTTGGCACCCACCTCTACGGGCAGGTCTTTAAAGTACTTGGATACGCTGCCCTCGGTGCCCAGCAGGTACATGCCGTACTTGACCGCCTCCAGGTTCTCCTCACTGATGTTGATGGTGTCCAGGGGCTCCGGCTCATTCTCCAGCACCACCTGGGAGTAGTCGCTGCTCTTGACCGTCTGGAGCAGGTGGGCAGGATAGTGGTTTCCGCCGTTGACCAGCGTGGCGATGTAGTTGGCCAGCTGGAGGGGGGTACACAGGGTATTGCCCTGTCCGATGGCAGCCGAGAGGAGTAGTCCGCCATACCATTCCTGATTCAGACGCTCACTGGTCTCCGGTCCGGCCACATAGCCGGTATACTCGGGCACCTCGATGCCGGTGGACTGACCCAGACCGAACATGGCGGCGTACTCATCCAGCAGGTCGATCCCCAGCCGGTCGGCCAGGGTAAAGAAGAAGACGTTGCAGGAGTCCTCAATAGCATGGGCCATATCCTCCCAGCCATGGGTGCCTCCCTGCTGGCGATAAATCCAGCATTTCGGATGGTAGTCTCCGTAGGGGTATTTTTCTCCCTCCGGATAGCGGAAATAACCCGTATCCAGGATCTCCTCATAGGGGGTGGTCAGCCCCTCCTGAAGGGCGGCCACACCGGTGATCATCTTAAAGGTGGAGCCGGGGGAGTAGAGTCCCATGGTGGCCCGGTTATACAGGGGACGCAGGGGGTCCTTGAGCAGCTCGTTGTAGAGGCTGCTGTCCTTATAGGCCTGGGATATGTCGAAGGTAGGATAGGAGGCGATAGCCTTCACTCCGCCCTTCATGTCGATGACCACGCCTGCCGCACCCTCTACCGTGTCGGAGAGTCCGGGTACCCGGGTAGCCAGAGACTGCTCCAGCGCCTCCTGAAGGCGCAGGTCAATGGTGGTGACCACATTGTTGCCCGGTTTGGGGGCCATGGGCTCTCCGGTCTCGGGGTCGGTCTTCCAGGTCTCGCTGACCACCTTCCCCTCGCTGTTGAGCTCCACGATCTGGGTGCCCTCCTCGCCCCGGAGATAGGACTCGAAGGCCTTCTCCATGCCTTCCTTTCCCACAATGTCGTCCATTTTATAGCCGTTATTCTTGTAATAGGAGTCCTCCTCGTTCCACTCCTCCGCAAAAATGGGCCCCACGCGCCCCAGGATGTGGGCGGCGTAGGAGGTCTCATAGACCCGGGTGGTGGTGGGCTCGATCTTGACGCCCTTGAGGCCCTGCTCCTTGACAGCGGTGATAAAGCGGATATCCACATCCTGGGCAAAAATATATTCGCTGGTGGCCGCGCCTTTGCTGCGCAGGGTGAGCTCATAGAGCACGCCGATCAGGTCCCTGGCCTCCTCATCGGGCATGGTGGGATCGATGCCGAAGTGATCCTTCATCTTGGCGATGAGAGGGGCGGCTGAAACCGTATCCTCCGGCGCGGCGGGGGTCTCCGCCGCCTGGGTCCCGGTCTCGGTGGTCTGGGAGGCGGCATCCACCGCCTTCCGGTAGGCCTCCCACTCCTCGCCCAGCGCCACGCCGGAGGCTGACGCGGTCTCCCAGCTGCTGTTGTTCTCGCTCAGGATATCCATGAGCTTGAGGAAGGCCCGGCGGTTGGTCCCCGTGGCGGTACCCAGCGTGTACTCAAAGGGAGGTGCGCCGGTGACCGGCAGGGTGTCCGTCCAAGTCACACCCTGCTCCCGGCAGATCTGAAGCAAGGCGGTGAGAATGGCGTTGCGCTCCTCCTCCGTGCCCATCACACTGGTGTTGAGGCGCACCTGGTAGGTGGAGCGGTTGGAGACCATCACCCGGCCATTGCAGTCCAGGATCTCGCCCCGGACGGCCTCCACCGTCTCGGTCTGGGCGTTTCGCTTGGTAGCCTGGGCCCGGTAATAGGGGCCCTGGATGATCTGAAGCTGATAGAGCACGCCCACAAACAGGAAAAACAGCAGGCCCAACACACCCGACACCACATATACACGCCGTTGAAATTGTTTTTTGTCCATAGGGCAACCTTTCTGTTACGGGAACTCCAAATAAAACGCAGGGACAGACGCGGCTCAGAAGTGGGTCCGTTTGGGGACCCGGCGATACACCCATAAAAAGACCGCGTACACCGGGATCACAAAGGGGAGGGAACAGCCGATCTCCATCCCGGTCAGACGGAGCATGGGCCCCAGTGCATATTCCCCCCAGGCCAGGCGCAGCAAAATCCGCACGCCGTCCACAAAGGCCAGGGCCAGCAGGGCGCACACCAGGCAGCCCCACAGGTTCTGGCGCAGCACATACTGGGCCAGCAGGCCAGCGCCCAGGCCGACCAGGGCCAGGCCCAGGGGCATCCACTCCTCCATCCCTGGATAGAAGCAGGCGCACAGCAGACCCACGCCCAGGCCAAACCCGGCCCCGCCGACACAGCCCTCCAGTACGGCTACCGCCACCACGGCCAGGGGCAGAAGCATGGGCTGCACCGCCGTCACCGGCAGGCGGGTGAGGAAATACCCCTCAAAAAACCAGACGGGCAGGAGGGCCAGGGCATACACGCCCCATTTCACCAGAAAATCATGGCGGGTCAAATGGCTCCCCCCTTACTCAATAATATCAAAGCTCTTGATGACAAAGACCTGCTCCAGCGAATTGAGATCGGTCTCCGGTACGATGACCGCATAGCGGGTCATGCCCGAGGCATCGGTGAGGACCTCTTCCACGTGGCCCACCACCAGGCCGGAGGGATAGATGCCGCTCAGACCGGAGGTGAGGACCTGATCGCCCGCCATGAACTCGCTGTTCTCCGGCAGGTAGGAGAGCTTGAGCTTGCCCTCTCCCATCAGATCGAACTGTCCCTCCAGGATACCGGCGCTGTCGGTGCGGGCGATGAGGCCGCCCATCTCCAGGTCGGAGTCCACCACCGTCATCACCTGGGACCAGTTGACTCCCACTTCATCAATGATACCCACCAGGTTGCCGTATTCATCCACCACACAGTCTCCGGCCTCCACACCAACAGAGCTTCCCTTGCTGAGAATGAGGGTGGAATCCCAGTTGGAGGAGCCGTGGGAGGTCACCGTGGCCGACTCAAACTCAAAGTCCCGCCGCTTCTCCCGCAGGCCCAGCAGATTGCGCAGGCGCTCATTTTCCTCCGCGTCGCTCTCAGCCTCCCGGAGCTGCTCTTCCAGCTTGGCATAGTCCCGCTTGAGCTGCTCATATTCGGCCTGCATCTGATCCTGGAGGAACAGGCGCTGGTACTGCCCCTCGGTCCAGTTAGCCACCGCGTTGACGCCGTTGCGCACCGGCGTGGTCACGATCCCCACCAGATTGGACAGCGGATCGGCCACCCCGCCCATCAGCGCGGAGGTCACCGCCACGATGAGCGTGAGCAGCACGGCAATGATCAGTATGAGCACACCGTTGTTGCGCAGAAAATCTTTCATCGCCGCACCGTTCCTCTCTTAGCCATCCCGCTCAGCGGCCAGGGCCATACAGTGGACCCCCAGCCGCTCCAGCATACCGCCCAGGCGGCACACCGGCAGGCCCATGACATTGTAATAGTCCCCCTGGATGCCCTGGATAAAGAGGGCGCCATAGCCCTGGATGCCGTAGGCGCCGGCCTTATCCATGGGCTCCCCGGTGCGGATATAGTCCTCGATCTCCCGCTCGGACAGCTCCCGGAAGGAGACATCGGTCACCTCATACTCGGTGTACCGCTCCTCCCCCCGCAGCACCGTGACGCCGGTGTAGACCTGATGGCGGCAGCCCGAGAGGGTGGAGAGCATTTTGAAGGCCTCCAGCGCGTCGGAGGGCTTGCCCAGGACGGCGCCGTCCACCGCCACCACGGTATCGGCCGCAATGATCAGGGTATCTCCGCCCGCCCGCTCGGCCACCGCCTGGGCTTTGAGGGCGGAGAGGCGGCTGACCAGCTCCGACGGAGAGAGTCCGCCGCCCAGATTTTCGTCGATGTCGGGGGACATGGTCTTGAATCCGCTCAGCCCCATCCGGGAGAGCAGCTCTTTGCGCCGGGGGGACTGGGAAGCCAGAATGATGTTCATCTTTTGTAAACTCCTTTACTTTCCGGTGGAGCCGAAGCCGCCGGCTCCCCGCTCAGTCTCATCCAGCGTCTCCACCCGCTCCAGCTGGGCCTGCACCACCGGCATCACGGCCAGCTGGGCCACCCGGTCGCCGGGCTGGATGGTATAGGGGACGTCCGACTGGTTTACCAATCCCACCCGGATCTCCCCCCGGTAGTCGCTGTCGATGACCCCGACTCCGTTGGCCAGGGCCACTCCGTGCTTGATGCCCAGACCCGACCGGGCAAACACCAGGGCCACATAGTCCGCCGAGGGCAGGGCAATGGCAATGCCGGTGGGGAGGGACACGATCTGCCGGGGCGCAATGGTCACCGGCTCATCCATGCAGGCGCACAGGTCCATCCCGGCCGCGCCCGCGCTGGCGTAAAAGGGAAAGGGAATATCGGTCCCGATCTTGGGGGACACGGCTTTGATTTTCAGATTCATGCGTATCGTTCTCCTGTCATAGGGTGGGGACGCTTACTCCACGTCCCGGTAGTAGAGGCCCCGGGTATACTCCCTGGGTTCCCAGTCGCTCCGCCCCAGGTAGCGCTCCACCGCACGGACGCACTCGGCGGGGGATTCCACCGTGAACATGAGCCGCTGGGCCCACGCCCCGCAGCGGCGGACGTCGTTTTGTTTATTCCCCAGGAAAAGGGTTTTGGAGTTGAGGATCTCATTGCGGCAGCCGTAGGCCCGCACCACCGGGAAACGAGCTCCCTTGCGGTCGGTGAGGAGGTTCTCCTCCCCCTCGCAGGCGTGGCGGCACACGCCGCCGGTGCGGTTGCGGATGATGCAGTTTTCCATGATCATCAGGGGCAGGCGGCCATAGGTGATGATCTCAGTGTCCACCGCCTTGGAGAGATCCCGGATCTGGGCCAGCTTGAGCTCAAAGGACACGGCGGCCGACTTGAGCCCCATGTGGCGCAGCTCTTTGAGGGCCTGGGAGTTGAAGATCTCCAGGCCGAAGTCGCCCCGCAGGCCGAAGCCCATCTCCTTTGCCACATCCAGCATGCCCAGATTGCCCACCAGGGCATCCTCCACGCCCATATCCCGCACCCGGCGGAGCTGCTCGGTCATGGTCTTCCACTCCCGGTCCCAGGCGATGCGGGGGAGAGTGACGGCCAGATTGCCCCGCCCGGCCAGTTCCGGATGGGCGGCCAGCTCCTCCAGCGGCACATAGATCAGGGCGGGGGAGAGGGCCAGGAGGGCGCCCGTCACCTGCTCGGCCCGGCTCACCGATACGGTGAGGAGGGGCTCCTCCCGCCGGTTCTCATAGCGCACACCGGGCTGGAAGGTCCCTCTCCGCCGGACAGGGGGCGCCATACGCCGGGCAGAGAGCTCCTCCAGTGCCTCCCGCCGCAGGGCGTTGAGGGCGGCGGCCGGGAGGGAGAGTCCCTCGTCCACCACCGAGCGCACCCCCTCACAGCGGTAAGGCGTGCCGCCGGTGCGGGAGAGCTGCTTCTCCACCCCCTCCGGGGTGAGAGGCTTGGTGCGGGCCGCCTCGGGGACGGGGCCCTCCACCGTGACTACATTCTCCCGGTCGTCCTTCACGCCCACCTGGGCCGGCTCACCCTTTCGGATCAGGGAGTAGAAGGTGATGGGCACCCGCTGGCTCTCCCCGTCCTCATAGGTCTGCCGGGCCAGGGCAAAGAGCTCCCGGGGCTCCTTCTGCTCCTCCCGGATACCGAACATATCCGGTCCGGTCTTACCCTGATAGAAGCCCTCGGTAAAGCCCTGGCGGGAGAAAGCCTCGGTCAGCTGCCGCACCTCCTCGGCGGTGGGCTCCCGCCCCTCGCGGATGGCGGAGGCATAGACCCGGGTGATGACGGCCACATACTCGGGCCGCTTCATCCGGCCCTCCAGCTTCAGACAGGCCACGCCCATCTTCCGCAGCTCCCGCAGGTGTCCGGCCAGGGACATGTCCTTGAGGGAGAGGGGGTTGCCGTCGGCCTTCCCGTTCCAGCCATAGCGCATGCGGCAGGGCTGGGCGCACAGGCCACGGTTGCCGCTGCGCCCGCCGATGACCGAGGACATGAAGCACTGTCCCGAGTAGCACATGCACAGGGCGCCGTGGCCAAAGACCTCGATCTCGATGGGGGAGTGCTCACAGATGTAGGCGATGGCGTCCCGGGACAGCTCCCGGGAGAGCACCGCCCGGGTCATGCCGAAATCGGCCATCTTCTTCACGCCGTCCAGGTTGTGCACCGTCATCTGGGTAGAGGCGTGGATGGGCACATCGGGGGCGGCCTGACGCACCATGCGCAGCACCCCCAGGTCCTGGACCAGGATGGCGTCCACGCCGATGTCGCTGGCGTCGGCGGCACACTCGGCGGCCGCGGGCAGTTCCCGGTCTCCCAGCAGGGTGTTGAGGGTCAGATAGACCTTACAGCCCCGGAGATGGCAGTAAGAAACCGCCGCCGCAAACTCCTCCCGGGTGAAGTTCTTCGCGTTGCGGCGGGCGTTGAAATCGCCGTATCCCATGTAGATGGCGTCGGCGCCGTTCTGTACGGCAGCATGGACGGCCTCCATGGAGCCGGCGGGTGAGAGCAATTCCAGCATACGTCCTCCTTTGTGGTATCTGGGATGGATAAAGGCAGAACACGGGGCGGCCGGAGACCGCCCCGCATCCTGCCCGGCGTCTTATTTCCGGTTCTGGAGCTTGAAGATCTCCCGTTTGGCCTCGGAGAGCTCCATTTTCAGCTTGGTGCCCTCCTCCAGGTACTCCTTGAGCTGGCGGCGCAGATTCTCCGACGCCTCCTGCTCTTTATAGTATTCATCGGCAATGTTCAGTGCCGCCAGCACCACGCTCTCCACCAGGGAAGCCCGGCCGCTGGAGAGCACTTCCTGTACTTTATTGTCCACATGACCGGCCACCCGGCGGACATAGTTTTCCTCCTCGGCGGCCACGATGGTATACTCCTGTCCCGCAATGGTGACTGTGATGTGGTTCCTCATAGCTGTGTCCTCCCGCCTGTTCTCTCGTTATAATTATGTCAACCCAATAACTCGGGTGTTCAGACTTGTCAATAGTATAACACACGCCGCCCCAACTAAAAAGCCTGATATTGTGAATTTTCCGGCCCGCAGGCCCTCCGACCGGGCGGAAGGAAAAGATTTCTCCCACCCCCGCCTTTCCCCCCGGTGGATTTTGTGGTATGATAATGTGTAATTCTGTACTGGAAAGGGGGGAGGCTCCATGGCCGGAAAACTGCTCTATCCCGGCGCCATCCTGTCGCTCTCGGCTGACTGCGCCGACCGTCTTTGCTCTGCGGGAAACGGAGACGCCGCGCTGCTCTATCTCCATCTGCTGCGCCGGGCGGGTGAGTTTGATCCCCGCCGGGCCGCCCACCTGCTCCACTGGTCCCCCGACCGGGTGGAGGAGGCCTTTGAGGCCCTGGTGAAGCTGGGTCTGGCCGACCGGAGTGAGAAGGTCTCCCCGCCGGCCGCCCCCCAGGAGCCTGAAGAGCCCCCCGAGTACACCGCCGCCGACCTCACCCGGGAGCTGGAGGACGGCTCCTCCCCCTTCCCCGGGCTGGTGGGCGAGGTCCAGCGCCGCCTGGGCAAGATCCTCTCCGCCTCCGATCTGAAGATGCTCTACACCCTCTACGACTTCCTCTCCCTCCCGGCGGAGGTCATCCTTCTGCTGGTCAACTACTGTGTGGAGGAGATGGAGCACAAATATGGGCCAGGCCGCAAGCCCCGCCTCTCCCAGATCCGCAAGGAGGGCTTTGTCTGGCGGCGTCTGGGGGTGGACACCTTTGAAGCGGCCGACGCCTATCTGCGCAAACAGGCCACTCTGCGCACCCGCACCGCCGCCGTCCTGCCCCTGCTGGGCATCACAGGCCGCGCGCCGGTGGAGGCCGAGCGCAAATACATCGCCGCCTGGCTGGACATGGGCTTTGAGGACGGGGCCATCCGCCTGGCCTATGAGCGCACCGTCCTGCAAAAGGGCAATATGAACTGGCCCTATCTCAACTCCATCCTGAAGAGCTGGCACCAGAAGGGGCTGCACACCGTGGCCCAGGTCCAGGCCGGAGATTCCGACCGGCCCCGGGTCTCCTCCGCGCCCCAGCCCATGCCCACGCCCCCCGGCGAGGCCGACCGCCGGGTGCGGGAGGACCTGGAGCGGATGCGGGAATACCTGCGCCAGCAGAGCGACGATCCCAAGGGAGGTTAAGTCATGGCATACGACTCCAATGTGCTCCGCCGGGCCACCCAGCGGCTCTCCGAGGAGCGGCGGCTCCGGGAGGAAATGCAGGACCGCCGCCGGGCTGAGATCTATCAAAAGCTCCCCCAGGTGGCCCAGATCGACCAGCAGCTGCGCCGCACCATCGTGGACATCATCGCCGCCTCCCTGCGCAGCGGGGATGACCCCGCCCCCGCCATTGGGGAGGTCAAGCGCAAAAACCAGGCCCTTCAGGAGCGCCGGACCCAGCTGCTTCTGGAAAACGGCTATCCCGCCGACGCCCTGGACGCCCGTCCCGCCTGCCCCACCTGCGGGGATACCGGCTGGGTGGGTGCCAATATGTGCTCCTGCCTGAAAAAGCTCTGCGCCCAGGAGCAGATCCGGGAGCTCTCCAAACTCCTGGACCTGGGGGAGCAGTCCTTTGACACCTTCTCCCTGGACTATTACAGCGACCGTCCCTGGCCCGGTGAGCTGGAGTCTCCCCGGGAGCGGATGGAGTTCATCCGGGACGTGTGCTACAACTATGCCAGCCGCTTCCCCAAATTCGTCTACCGCAACCTCTTCCTCACCGGCGCCCCCGGTCTGGGCAAGACCTTTCTCTCGGCCTGCATCGCCCGGGCGGTGGCTGAGAAAGGGTACTCTGTGGTGTACGACACGGCGGTGAACATTTTTGCCCGGTTTGAGGAGCAGAAGTTCTCCCGGGATGAGCTGGATATCCGGGATGCCCGGGATGAGACCCGGCGCTACCTCCACTGTGACCTGCTCATTCTGGACGACCTGGGCAGTGAGATGACCACGCCCTTTGTCCAGTCCGCCCTCTATACCTTGGTCAATACCCGCCTCACGGCGGGACGGCGGACCGTGATCTCCTCCAACCTGTCCATGGACGAGGTGCGCCGCCGCTACTCCGGTCAGACCGCCTCCCGTCTGGAGGGGGAGTACCGGGTCCTGCCCTTCTACGGCGAGGACATTCGCCTGCTGCGCAAGCAGCGTCCCATCTGAACAAAAAGCTTCCCTTCCGGCCGAATGGCCGGAAGGGAAGCTTTTTTCTGTCAGGAGAGGATCTGGCCGTCTTTCGCCACCAGGCGTCCCTCTTTGAACACATAGAGCCGTCTGGAGTGGCTGATGATGGCCTCCTTCGCAGTGGGCGCGTCCAGCACCACCAGGTCGGCCCGGCACCCCTGGGAGAGCCCGTAGTCTTGGAGCAGGGCGTTGCGGGCCGGACCAAAGGTCACCATTTCCATGACCTTTTCCAGCTGTTCCCCCGTGCCGTACTGGAGCACCTGGGCCGCAAAGAGGGCCTCCTCCAGCAGATCGCCGTTTCCAAAGGGGCGATAGGGGTCCCGCACATTGTCCGAGGCCACCGCCACGTTGACGCCCGCCCGCAGCAGCTCGTCCACCCGGGTCACACCCCGGCGGATGGGCTGATGGTCCTTGCGGCCCATCAGGTACATGTTGCAGGAGGGGAGGGTGATCACATGGACGCCGGCCTCGGCGCACTCCCCGATGGCCCGGCGGGCCAGGTCGTCGTCCACCGCGCTCAGGGCCGTCACATGGCCGCAGGTCACCCGGCCGGCCATGTGATACTCCCGGGCGCGCTGAAGTACCTGGAGGAAGCAGTCGATGTTGGGCCGGTCATGCTCGTCGATGTGGAGGTCCAGGGGAAGGCCGTACTCGTCGGCCAGGGCAAAGAGCCGGTCGATCTCCCCCATGGGGTCAGGGGTAAAGAGGGGATAGCCAGCCAGGAAATCCACCCGGCCCGCCCGGGCAGCCGCCCGGAATTCGGCGTCATACTCCTCCCGGTACTGCACGATGCCCAGCAGGTCCAGTCTGCCCCGGTACTCCTCCTTCAGCTCCTCCAGGGCCTGAAGGGAGGCCATGCCCCACTCGGGACAGACCAGTACATGGGTCTTGACTGTGCCGGTGCCGGAGGCCAGCTCCCAGTCCAGCACCCGGCGGGAGCGGGCCTTGATGTCCTCCACCATGCCCCCCTCGGGAATGCGTGCCAGGTAGCGGGCAAAGATCCCGTAGGCCTCCTCCAGATTGGGGGTGTCCTCCTCCACGGCGGTCAGAGCCTTGTCCAGGTGGGTGTGGGACTCCACAAAGCTGGGAATGACCAGCTTACCGGCCGCCTCCACCTCCATGGCCCCCGTATCGGGCAGCCCTTCGCCCACGGCCTGAATCCGGCCCTGAGAAATGGCGATGTCCAGGCCCTTTCCCACGCCGAACACCGTCGCTCCACGGATCAACACATCACAGATACCCATCGCTTGCTCCTCCTTATTTGGATTGGACGCGGCCCCTTCCGCGTCAGTGGATGATACTGCGGTACATCTCCTCGCTCCCCACACGCCCCACGGCGGACAGGGAGACCTGCTGGAAGTCAAAGAGCTCCTGGGCCAGGGCGCGGATCTGTTCCCGCTCCACCGCGTCATAGCCCCCGATGATCTCGTCCGGGGTGAGGACCCGGCCGTAGAGCAGCTCCCCCCGTCCCATATGGCTCATACGGGCCTGGGTGGACTCCAGTCCCATGAGAATATTAGCTTTGGCCTGCTCCCGGGCCCGGGAGAGCTCCTCCTCCGAGATCCCGTGCTCGGCATAGTCCCGCACCGCGGCGCAGATGGTGCGCAGGGCCTCCTCCTCCATCTCCCGGCCCAGGGCGGTATAGATGGCGAAGAGGCCGGTCTCGGCGTGGCCCGCCGTGTAGGAGTAGACCGAGTAGCACAGTCCCCGCTTCTCCCGCACCTCCTGCCACAGCCGGGAGGACATTCCGCCTCCCAGAGTGGTGGAGAGGAGCTGAAGGGCAAAGCGCCGGTCATCGCCGTAGGGGAGGCCCGGGAAGGCCAGGGTCAGGTGGTTCTGCTCGATGGCCTTTTTCTTGAGGGTGAAGGCCGCCTGGTAGGCTCCCGGCCGGGAGGCGGGGGATTTGCCCGGCTCCAGCGCCGAGAAGCGCTCCTTGAGTTCCTCCACATCCTGACTCCGGAAGCTTCCCGCCAGGGAGACCACGATCCGGTCCGGACGGTAGTGCTCCCGCATATAGGTCCGCAGCCACTCGCCCGTCATTTTGCTGAGGGTGGCCTTCCGGCCCAGGATGGGCCGGGCCAGGGAGGAGCCCCGGTAGACCTCCAGGGCCAGCCGCTCGGCACACAGGTCCTCGGGGTTATCCTCATACATGCCGATCTCCTCCAGGATGACCCCCCGCTCGGTCTCCACATCCTCCTCGGCAAAGCGGGAGGAGAAGAACATATCACAGAGAATATCGGTGGCCAGGGGCAGGTGGGTGTCCAGTACCCGGGCGTGGAAGCAGGTGCACTCCTTGGTGGTAAAAGCGTTGACCTGTCCACCGATGGCGTCCATCTCCTCGGCCAGGGCGGCGGCGGTGCGCCGCTGGGTCCCCTTGAATACCATGTGCTCAATAAAATGGGCCGCCCCGTTCTCGCTCGCCTTCTCATGGCGAGAGCCGGTGCCCACCCAGATGCCCAGCGCCGCCGAGCGCACGCCGGGCACCGCTTCGGTACAGATGCGCACGCCGTTGGGCAGTAAAATCGTCTGATCCATACAATTCCTTTCTTTTTGTCCCTTTCACAGGACATATGGTCGGATGGTGTCATTATAGCACCATCCGACCCCCCTGTCAGCAGGAAAGATCCCCTTGTGGCTGCCATTTCTCCCCCAAATTGTGCTATACTGGGGAAAAATCCATCTGGAAGGGGGCCTTCCCATGACCTACGACGCTGCGCTCCGGGTGCTGCTCACCGCCCTGCTGGAGGAACAGGGGAAAACCGCGTCTCTCCCCGCCGGGCCAGAGGAGCGGCGAAAGCTCCTGCGCGCGCTGATGAACACCCGCCCGCCAAAACCCATTGCCCCAGAGCTGCTGGTTTTGCAGGACCAGATCCTCCAGGATGACCTCTCCCGCCGCGTGCTCACCGACGCAGATACGCTCCCGCCGGTCCCCCTGGACCGCCGCATTTCTCTCTGGCGTGGAGACATCACCGCCCTGCGATGCCAGGCCGTGGTCAATGCGGCCAATCCCGCCCTGCTGGGCTGCTTTCGTCCCCTGCACAACTGCATTGACAATGTGATCCACTCGGCCGCAGGCATTCAGCTCCGCCTGGCCTGCCACGCCCGGATGGAGGCACAGGGCCACCCCGAGCCGCCCGGAAAGGCCAAGCTCACCCCGGCCTACAACCTGCCCGCCCAATATGTGCTCCACACCGTGGGCCCCCGGGTGGAGGGGGAGGTCACCCCGGCAGACCGGACCGCGCTGGAGAACTGCTACCGCTCCTGCCTGTCCCTGGCGGCCAAAAACCAGATCGAGCAGGTGGCCTTCTGCTGCATCGCCACCGGGGTATATGGCTTTCCCGGGGAAGAGGCCGCCGCGCTGGCTGTGGCCACCGTTCGGGAGGAGCTGGACCATCTCCCACAAATCCGGCAGGTGATCTTCAACGTCTTTACCCCCCGGGACGAGGCGCTCTACCGCGCCTTGCTCTTCTGAATCGCTCCCAACAGAACAGCACCCCCGGCCATCCGAATGGATGGCCGGGGGTACATTTTATTTATCGGCCGGCTCGATTCTCTTTCCACTTTCCGGAGAGATAGTAGCCGATGATCACACACAGGGAGCCGGCGGAGGCCACCGGGGCGCCCACGCCCACGCCCATCATGCCCCAGTCCAGCACCAGCGAGAACAGGATGCACGCCGGGATGCGCAGGATCAGAGAGGACATGAGGTTGTTGGTCAGGGAGAAGGTGGTGTGCCCGCTGGCAATGAACAGGCCGTTGATGCAGAAGCAGAAGGGCACGAACAGATAATCAAAGCAGAAGGTATTCATATAGACCACACCGTACCCCACCAGTTCCGGGTCCCGGTTAAAGAGGGCGATGATCTCGGCCGGGAAGATCCGGGTCACCAGGAAGATGAGCACGCTGATGATGGCAGCAATTCCGGTGCCGATCCAGCAGGTCTTGACCGCCCGGTCCCAGCGGTCGGCGCCGATGTTCTGTGCACAGATGGTGGAGATAGAGGCCGCCAGCGCCACGGCAGGCATAATGGCAAAGCCGTTGAACTTGGACACCACACCCACAGCTGCCGAGGCGTTGACTCCGCCGATGTAGTTGGTGAGTACCGTGATGATCAGGAAGGAGAAGCTGGTCACTCCATTCTGCACCGCAGAGGGCAGGCCCAGGCGGAAGATCCGGCCCACATAGTGCCGGTCCACCCGGAGGGATTTGGGTTTAAAGTCAAAGACAAAGTTGTCCCGGGCCAGGGTCACCATACAGAGCACCACACTCAGCCCCTGGGAGAACACCGTGGCGATAGCGGCGCCCAGCGCTCCCATGTGGAAAATGGCCACCAGCACATAGTCCAGCACGATATTGGTCACACAGGCGATGAGCACAAAGTAGAAGGGGCGCTTGGAGTCTCCCATGCCCCGCTGCACCGCGCTGAGCACATTGTAGGCAAAAATGAAGAGGATGCCTGCGCAGGTCACCACCAGATAGCAGTTTGCCTCGTCAAAAGCCTCCTTCGGCGTTTGGATCAGCCGAAGGATGGGCACCCGTAGAAAGATCATCAGCGCCGTGATGATGACGCCCGCGATCAGCAGGGTGGTCATCAGAGTGGCCGTCACCTCTTCAATGGCCTTGCGGTCCCTGCGCCCCATGGCCTGGGCGATGAGGATGGTTCCGCCGGTACAGAGTCCCACCACGATGTTGGTCAGGATAAAGGTGATCTGACTGCCGATGTTGACGCCCGACATGCTGATATTGCCCGCAAAATTACCCACAATGAGCATATCTGCCACGCTGTACAGGGACTGGATCAGGTTGGAGGCCAAAAAAGGCAGGGCAAACAGGATGAGCTGTTTTACCACATGCCCCTCGGTCAGGTCCCGCTCGTAGCGGCTGTGCCGCTGTTTTTCTTCCGGCATAGACATATTCCTTTCTTCTCTCTTTTCTCTCAAAAAAATGGCTGTTCTATTAGGATATACGATTGGATATGGGTTGTCAATCCTGTTGACCGGTCAACTAATTATTTTCAAAAAGGATAAAAAGATCCCCGGACACATGGTGCCCGGGGATCTTGCAGATCTGGATTACTTGTACAGCTCGGTCAGACGCACCAGGTGCTCGTAACGAGCCTTGGCGGCCAGTTCCCGGCAGAGCCATGCTCTGCCGGGCCCCCAGAGAACAATTTGACTTGCTCGGGGCAAGTAAATTGCCCCTGCGCCAAGATTTTGCCTCCAGCAAAATGCTTGTACGGCGTGCCGCCCCGCCGCCGGCGGGGGAGGAGGCCGCCTATGAAAAGACCCCCAGACACATTGTGTCTGGGGGTCTCTTGGGTTCTGCTTACTTGTACAGCTCGGTCAGGCGCACCAGGTGCTCGTAACGAGCCTTAGCGGCCTCCTCGTTCTGAGCGAAGAGCTCCTTGGCCTCCTCGGGGAAGGAGCGGGTCAGGGAGGAGTAGCGGGCCTCGTTCATCAGGAACTCCTGATAGCCGCCGGCAGGGGCCTTGGAGTCCAGAGTGAAGGGGTTCTTGCCCTCGGCCTTGGCGGCTGGGTTGAACCGGAACAGGTTCCAGTAGCCGCACTCCACAGCCTTCTTCATCTCGCTCTGGCAGTTGGTCATGCCGCCCTTGATGGAGTGCATCTCACAGGGAGCATAGCCGATGATCAGAGAGGGACCGTGGTAGTTGACAGCCTCGTTGATGGCCTTCAGGGTCTGAGAGGGGTTGGCGCCCATGGCCACCTGAGCCACATAGACGTAGCCGTACTGCATGGCGATCTCAGACAGGCTCTTCTTGGCCACACGCTTACCGGCAGCGGCAAACTGAGCCACCTGGCCGATGTTGGAAGCCTTGGAAGCCTGACCGCCGGTGTTGGAGTACACCTCGGTGTCGAAGACGAAGACGTTGACATCCTCGCCGGAAGCCAGGACGTGGTCCAGGCCGCCGTAGCCGATGTCGTAAGCCCAACCGTCGCCGCCGAAGATCCAGACGGCCTTCTTGGAGAGGTACTCCTTCTCGGCCAGGATCTCCTGGCAGTAGTGGCAGCCGGGATCCTTCTCCAGCTCCTCCACCAGCTTGGCGGTAGCAGCCTGGTTGGCCACGCCATCCTCCAGAGTGGCCAGGTACTCGTGGCACGCGGCACGCTTGGTGTCGATGGTGGTGACCTCCTCCAGCTCGCGGACCTTGGCGATCAGACGCTCGCGGATGGCCTTCTGGCCCAGGTACATGCCCAGACCGTGCTCGGCGTTGTCCTCAAACAGGGAGTTGGCCCAGGCGGGACCCTGGCCGCACTTGTTGACGGTGTAGGGAGAGGTCGCAGCGGGGCCGCCCCAGATGGAGGAACAGCCGGTGGCGTTGGAGATATACATCCGCTCGCCGCAGACCTGAGTCACCAGGCGGGCATAGGCGGTCTCGGCACAGCCAGCGCAGGAGCCGGAGAACTCCAGCAGGGGCTGCTTGAACTGGCTCTCCTTGATGTTGGAGGTGCCCTCCATGTCAGCCTTGGAGGCAACCTCGGCCACCATGTAGTCGAAGACCTTCTGCTGCTCGGCCTCCTGCTCCTGGGGCACCATGGTCAGGGCCTGCACGGGGCAGACCTTGGCGCACACGCCGCAGCCCATGCAGTCCAGGGGAGAGACAGCCAGAGCGAACTTGTAGGTGCCCTTGCCCTTGCCGGCCTTGATCTCCACAGCCTTGGTGGCGGCGGGAGCCTTGGCGGCCTCCTCCTCAGTCAGGGCGTAGGGACGGATGGTGGCATGGGGGCAGACATAGGCACACTGGTTACACTGGATACACTTGTTCTGATCCCAGGTGGGAACATTGACGGCCACGCCGCGCTTCTCGTAGGCGGAAGCGCCCTGCTCGAAGGTGCCGTCCACATGGGCCTCGAAGGCGGAGACGGGCAGGGAGTCGCCCTCCATCTTGTTGATGGGGGTGAGCAGGTCCTTCACCATCTTCACGGTGGCGGGACGGCCGCTCAGCTCGGCGGTGCAGCCGCAGTCCTCGGCAGTAGCCCAGGAGGCGGGCACGTCGAACTTCTTGAAAGCGGTGGCGCCGGCCTCGATGGCCTTGTGGTTCATATCCACCACGTCCTGGCCCTTCTTCAGGTAGGAGTGGGTGGCAGCGTCCTTCATATACTGGATAGCCTCGGCCTCGGGCATCACCTTGGCCAGGGCGAAGAAGGCGGACTGCAGGATGGTGTTGGTACGCTTGCCCATGCCGATCTTGGCGGCCAGGTCGATGGCGTCGATGGTGTAGACCTGGACGTTATGCGCAGCGATGTAGCGCTTGGCCACAGCGGGCATATGCTTGTCCAGCTCCTCAGCGCTCCACTGGCAGTTGATGAGGAAGGTACCGCCGTCCTTCACATCGCGGACCATGGGATAGCCCTTGATGATATAGGAGGGGTTGTGGCAGGCCACGAAGTCGGCCTTGTTGATATAGTAGGGGCTGCGGATGGCCTTGTCGCCGAAACGCAGGTGGGACACCGTCACGCCGCCGGTCTTCTTGGAGTCATACTGGAAGTAGGCCTGGACGTACTTGTCGGTGTGGTCGCCGATGATTTTAATGGAGTTCTTGTTGGCGCCGACAGTACCGTCGCCGCCCAGACCCCAGAACTTGCACTCAATGGTGCCCTCAGCAGCGGTGTTGGGGCAGTCGTGCTCGGCCAGGGACAGGTTGGTCACATCGTCCACGATGCCGATGGTGAACTGACGCTTGGGCTCGGCCTTCTCCAGCTCCTCATAGACAGCGAACACGCTGCTGGGGGGAGTGTCCTTGGAGCCCAGGCCGTAACGGCCGCCGATGACGGTCTTGTCGGTGATACCGGCGTTGGCCAGAGCGGTGACCACATCCAGGTACATGGGCTCGCCCTGAGCGCCGGGCTCCTTGGTCCGGTCCAGAACGGCGATCTTCTTGGCGGTGGCGGGGATGGCAGAGAGCAGCTTGTCGGCCCGGAAGGGACGGTACAGGCGGACCTTCACCAGACCCACCTTCTCGCCGTGGGCGTTCAGGTAGTCGATGACTTCCTCGGCCACGTCGCAGATGGAGCCCATAGCGATGATGACGCGGTCAGCGTCGGCAGCGCCGTAGTAGTTGAAGAGCTGATAGTTGGTGCCCAGCTTCTCGTTGACCTTGCCCATGTACTCCTCGACAATGCCGGGAACGGCGTCGTAGTACTTGTTGCTGGCCTCGCGATGCTGGAAGAACACGTCGCCGTTCTCGTGAGAACCGCGCATGACAGGGTGCTCGGGGTTCAGAGCGCGCTTGCGGAACGCCTCCACAGCATCCATGTCCACCATCTCTTTGAGATCGTCATAATCCCAGATGGCGACCTTCTGGATCTCGTGGGAGGTACGGAAGCCGTCGAAGAAGTTGATAAAGGGAACACGGGACTTGATGGCAGCCAGATGGGCCACAGCAGCCAGGTCCATGACCTCCTGCACATTGCCCTCGGCCAGCATGGCAAAGCCGGTCTGGCGGCAGGCCATGACGTCGGAGTGGTCACCGAAGATGTTCAGCGCGTGGCTGGCCACAGTACGGGCAGACACGTGGAACACACAGGGCAGCAGCTCGCCGGCGATCTTGTACATGTTGGGGATCATCAGCAGCAGACCCTGGGAAGCCGTATAGGTGGTGGTCAGGGCACCGGCGGCCAGAGAGCCATGAACGGTACCGGCGGCACCGGCCTCGGACTCCATCTCGATCACCTTGACGGTGGTGCCGAAGATATTCTTACGACCCGCGGCGGCCCACTGGTCCACATTGTCGGCCATGGGGCTGGAGGGGGTGATGGGGTAGATACCCGCAACCTCGGTAAAGGCGTAGGATACATGGGCGGCCGCTGTATTGCCGTCCATCGTTTTCAGCTTACGAGCCATGAAACGATTCCTCCTTGTGTGTTTTCCTTTTCAGCAGCGTCCTTATTCTATCACCAACCATTCTGTTTGTAAATCGCCCTCCCCGCAGAAAAAACGCTTTTCATTAAAAAATCACGATTATAAATTATAATGCCCGTATTAGCTAATTAAACTCACTGTTTCAATTGAAAAAAGCATATAAATACGATATGATAAACGCGGGTTTTTTCTTTTTAACAAATGGGAATCGTGGACAGCGTTTTTCCACGCCGCCCCCATCCCCGGGGGACATTTCTTCTATGATTTGCTAAGCACGGTTCTTTCATACCGTTACTGTTTTGGAAAAAGGTGGAGTCAAAATGTTCTGTCATGTGCGCTCCCTGGGTCTTCAGGGGCTCAATGGATATGAGGTCCTGGCTGAGTGCGACCTCTCCAATGGCCTGCCTGCCTTTGATGTAGTGGGCCTGCCCGATGCGGCGGTGAAGGAGGCCCGCAACCGGGTGCGCTCCGCCGCGAAAAACTGTGGGTTTTCCTTTCCTGTCTCCCGCATCACGGTCAACCTGGCTCCTGCCGACCGGCGGAAAGCGGGTACGGTCTACGACCTGCCCATGCTGGTGGGCATTCTGGCGGCCGGAGGACAGCTTCCGCCCCTGCCGGCAGGTGCCGCCTTTGTGGGGGAGCTCTCCCTGGCCGGGGCGCTGCGCCCGGTGACCGGCATGCTCCCCATGGCCCTGGCCGCCCGCCGTGTCGGGATCACCGACCTCTATGTCCCGGCCGACTCGGCCGCCGAGGCCACATTGGCCGGCGGTCTCACCGTCTATCCGGTGGAAGACGTGGGCCAGCTGGTGCGCCATCTGCGGGGAGAGGAGGCCCTTGTTCCCGCCCCCCGCTGGGTCCCTGGCGATCCCACAGGTGCGGAGCTGGACTTTGCCGACGTAAAAGGACAGGACCAGGCCAAGCGGGCCCTGGAGATCGCCGCGGCCGGAGGGCACAACCTGGCCATGATCGGCCCGCCCGGCTCGGGGAAATCCATGCTGGCCCGCCGGCTGCCCTCCATTCTGCCCCGACTCAGCGAGCGGGAGGCCCTGGAGGCCACCCAAGTCCACTCCGTCCTGGGACTCACCTCCCGTGAGGCCCCCATGGTAACCCGCCGGCCCTTCCGCTCCCCCCATCACAGCATCTCGGCCACCGGCATGGCCGGGGGCGGCTCTCCCATTCCCCGGCCCGGGGAGATCTCTCTGGCTCACAACGGGGTACTCTTCCTGGATGAGCTGCCCGAATTTCACAAGGACGTGCTGGAGTCCCTCCGCCAACCCCTGGAAGAGGGACGGGTGCAGATCGCCCGGGCCGCCGCCAGCGAGATCTTCCCCAGCCGCTTCATGCTGGTGTGCGCCATGAACCCCTGCAAATGCGGCTGGTACGGCCAGCCCGGCGGCCGGTGCCGCTGCTCGGAGGGGGAGGTCAAGCAGTATCTTGGGAAGCTCTCCGGCCCGCTTTTGGACCGGGTGGATCTCTATGTGGAGGTCCCGGCCCTGGACTTTGACGCACTCTCCCGCCGCGCACAGGGGGAGAGCTCCTCCGTCATCCGCGCCCGGGTGGAGGCCGCCCGGGCACGCCAGAGCGCCCGCTTCGGCCCGGACGGCCCGGACTGCAACGCCCACATGGGTCCCCAGGAGATCCAGCGCTTCTGCCCCCTGGACCAGGCGGGGCAGGAGATCATGCGGGGGGCCTTCCAGCGGCTGGGCCTCACTGCCCGGAGCTATGACCGCATTCTGCGGGTGGCCCGCACCATCGCCGATCTGGACGGGACCGAGGCGATCCAGCCCCACCACCTGGCCGAAGCAGTGCAGTACCGAGAGAGCCCCTATTTCCGCCGCTGATGCCACATGTAAAAACGCTCTGTATTTTGATAAACTCAAAATACAGAGCATTTTTCTTTATTTGGTCAGATAGCGGCGGACCAGGTCGAAAGCATTGTGGGCGGCAGCGGTACGCACCCGCTCCCGGCCACTGCCCGCGTGGAGCTCCCGCAGCCGGGTCCCCTCCGGTGTGGCGATGGCCACATAGACCAGCCCCACCGGGTTCCCCCGGTCATCGGAATCGGGCCCGGCCACGCCGGTGGTGGAGACCGCGATGTCGCATCCCAGGACCCGGCGGGCTCCCTCCGCCATGGCGCGGGCCACCGGCTCGCTTACTGCCCCGTACTCCTCCAGCAGGGCATGGGGCACACCCAGGACCCCCTCCTTGACCGCATTGGTGTAGCTCACCACGCCGCCCCGGAATACGGCGGAGGAACCGGGCAGATCGGTCATGCGCTTGGCAATCAGGCCCCCGGTGCAGCTCTCGGCACTGCCCAAGGTAAAGCCCCGCTCCCGGAGCAGGGCAAACACCGCCTCCTCCAGGGAAGAGATGTCCGCACCGTAGATCTTGTGGCCGAAGAGCGCGCGCAGCTCCTCCTCTACCGGAGCAATGAGAGCCCGGGCCTCGGCCTCGGTAGGGGCCTTGGCGGTGATGCGCAGCTCGCACTCCCCCTCCTTGGCATAGGGGGCCAGGGTGGGATTCTCCATGGCGTTCATCTTCTCCCGCAAGAGTTCCTCCATGCCCGACTCGCCGATCCCAAAGAGCTTGAGGGTGCGGGAGACGATGGCCCCCTCGGACAGGCTTCGGAGATAGGGAACCGCCCGGTGGCGGAACATGGCGGTACACTCCCGGGGCGGGCCGGGCAGCATAAGCACGTGGACCCCGCCCTCCTCAAAGGCGCAGCCGGGGGCGGTACCCCAGTCGTTCTGGAACACCACGGCCCCCTCGGGCACATAGAACTGCTGGGCGTTGTTAGCGGTCATCTCCCGCCCGATTCTCTGGAAAAAGGAGCGGCAGCGCGCCTCGGCCTCGGCGTTGTAGACCAGCTTGCGGCCAAAGCACTCCGCCAGGACATTTTTCGTCAGGTCGTCACAGGTGGGTCCCAGCCCTCCGGTGGTGATGATGAGGTCGGCCCGGGATTTGGCCAGCTCCACAGCGGCGCGGAGCCGTCCGGGATTGTCCCCCACCACGGTGTGGTAGTAGACGTTGATGCCCAGGGCGGAGAGCCCCTGGGAAAGCATCTGCGCGTCGGTATTGGCGATGTTGCCGAGCAGCAACTCTGTACCGACCGCGATCAATTCGGCGGTGTGTGACATGGCAAAAGACCTCCTCACGGCTTGGATGGGGACAAAAAGGGCCCCCGGTATGGAGTGTAATACCGGGGGTCCTGTACGTCAAGGGAGATTATTTGGTGATCTGGAAGGAGCGGGTGAGGGGTGCGGCCATGTAGTTTCCGCCCAGGATGCAGACGGTGACCACATAGCGGCCCGGCTCAGTGGGAGGCGTGGTGGTGGAAGAGTAAATGCGCCACTTGCTGGTCATGCCGGAATAGAGGTAGTGGACGCTGCTCTGATCTTCCACAGCTTCCCCATCACAGGTGAGGGTGGCCTTGAAATCAAAGCTCTTGGCATCAGCGGCGGAGAGCTTGCCGTTCGGAATCTCCCGATTCCAGGTCAGGTGGGTGCCGCTCAGGCGCATCTTGACCAGCAGGAAGCCCATGCCCACGCCGGTCTCATAGTTCTTGTTGTCGGTGACCACGGCCACAGTGTACAGGCCGGCCCGGTTGGGGGTACCGAAGGAGATGCGCACGCTGTCCAGGATACCGGGCAGCTTGTTGATGACGGTGAGGATCTGGCCGAAGGTGCCGGTGTCGATGTTCAGCTTGTCCAGCAGGTCCAGCAGCTCCTGGGTGCTCAGCAGCTCCCGCAGCTCGCCCACGGTGATGCCCTCCCGCATCATCTGGGTCAGAGTCTTCTGACCGATGGCCTCCAGCGCCTTGTCGATGGTCTGGATGAGCAGAGAGTTGTCGGTGTAGCGCTCAGGCAGGTCCAGATAGAGGCCGGTGGTGACGTTGCTGGTGACGCCGGCGTAGATGGTGTAGAGGTCGAACTGGTCAGCGGGGCTGGTGGTGATGAAGTTCTCGGGCAGCTCGTCTCCAGCAAAGATGTTGGTGGAGTTGACCTTCACGGACACCTTGGCCTTGTTGACGGTGACAGTGCCCTCGGCATTCTCGCTGGGACGGAAGTTGGCGTCGCCCTTGTAGCTGACGTGAATGGACTGCTCACCGGCACCCATCTGAGGATAAGTACCCAGGTTTACATTGCCCAGGTCATAGCTCTTGCCCTCCAGAGGGACCCAGCTCTTGATACCGGAGTCGATGCCGCCGTCAAAAAGAATGGCTTCACTGTAGTATGTGATTTCAAAATCGTCGGCGCTCAGGGTCTCCTTGGCGGGGAGGGTGGAGTTCTCCCAGTCAATGGCATTATCGAAGATGGCCTGCTCCATGACGGAGGCGTCCATGTTGTAGGTGAAGGACACACCGGGCTTGAGGGCCACGATGCTGGCAGGGCGACTGTCGGTCATGTTCACTGTCACGATCGTGGAGTTGCCCTTGTACACCTTCGTATCGCCCACGGAGATCTTGATCTCCCACTCGCCGGTGCCGAACTTTATCAGGCCGGTAAGATCGGTCTCGTTCAGGGGCTTGAAGCTGTCGGTAATGCTGGTCTTGTCCACGTTGTATTCCACGGACACCTGACCATCGGAGGCAGGGGTGATGGAAGCTACCACGGCGTCATAGATGGCGGCGGCGGTGGCGTCATAGTCATAGCCCTGCTCAGCGTCAAAGACTAAGCCCACCTCGTAGGGAGCGGGGTTCAGGTTGAACTGAACCTGCTCGCGGTCGGTAAAGGTAACGTCAATCTCAGCGGAAGTGCCATAGATGGTGTCGGTCCCGGCGTAGGAGACACGGATCTTCTGACTGCCCTCAGAGATGGCGGGGTAGGTCACAGGAATGCCCAGCACAGTGCCCTTACCGCCCTCCAGGGGCATCCAGTCCTTGCCCTGCTCGCCGACGGAGCCGGTGGTGGCGGTGGCATAATACTCGATCTTCACATCGCTCAGGGTCAGCACAGGGTCAGTGGACTCCACCACGGTGTTGAAGATACTCTGATACAGGGTTTCAAAGTCAACCGTGGCATCCTCGTTGTAGGGCAGGCCTACGGTGCAGCCCTCGTTCAAAGTAATGGAGGAGGACAGCTTGGCGACCTTGTGCAGGGTGACCTCAGCGGTAGTACCGGCCAGACGGACCTGGTAGTTTCCGTCCTCGTTCGCGGACAGGGCCGGGTGGGTAAACGTAGTGGGAACAAACACGACTTTCTTTTCACTGGTAAAGCCATTCACAGAGCCCCAGGCGTCATTGGTCAGGAGACCGTTTTTGCCGGTGCAGTAATACTCCCACTCCAAACTCTCATCTTCCACCTGGTCTTTGTTGGCAACCAGTGTGTTAAAAAGAATCTGCTCGACCTCTTCAAGGCTTGCGTCCTCGGGAATCACGGCTTCGCCGCTCTGAAGCTGGGGCGCAGCGAAAGCCACGGCCTCCTCTGCAGCTTCCGTGACCTTGGTCAGATCGGCCTCGGCAGCCAGCGCGGCCAGGGACGTGCCCTGCACCAGGGTGAGGGTGGCCAGCACAGCGGCCAGTCCTCTGCGGATGTCTGTGCGCTTCATGTCAAATCCTCTCTCCTTTGCAGTCATCATAAATAAATGCCTGGAGGTGCGGACCACAACACATCCCCGCACGCTCCAGGCACTCATTATAACTCTCAAAAGGAAAAAAGCAATGACTTAGCGCAATATTTGTCACTCTATTCCAACAGAAATTTTCATTTTTTACAGATACGGAAATATATTTTCATCATTTCCAGCATTTGTTACTTTTGACTTGTGACTTTACGGGTCGATCTTGATGCGCTCGATGCTCTCCACGGCCTGGGCCACCATGGCGTCGATGTCCAGTTCCGCCTCGGCGGCCTCGATCTCCCCGGGCAGGGGGCGCAGGCGGGGATGGCGGGGAGTAAAGACAGTGCAGCAGTCCTCATAGGGCAGGATGGAGGTCTCGAAGGTGTTGATCTTCCGGGCGATGGTGACGATCTCCTCCTTGTCCATGCCCACCACCGGGCGCAGGATGGGGAGGGAGCACACGGCGCTGGTGGCCTTCATGGCCTCCATGGTCTGGCTGGCCACCTGGCCCAGGCACTCGCCGGTGACGATGGCCCCGGACTTGGTCCGCTCGGCTACCTTCTCGGCAATGCGCATCATAAAGCGGCGCATGAGGATGGTGAAGAGCTCCTCGGGGCACTTGCGGCGCAGCTCCTCCTGGATGGCGGTGAAGGGCACCACATGGACCATGAGCCGTCCGCACCAGGGGGTGAGGAGCTTGGCCAGGGTGAGCACCTTCTGCTTGGCCTCCTCAGAGGTATAGGGGTAGGAGAAGAAGTGGACCATCTCCAGGGCGATGCCCCGCTTGGCGATCATCCAGGAGGCCACGGGGGAGTCGATGCCGCCGGAGAGCAGGCTGACCGCCCGGCCGTTGATGCCCACGGGCAGACCGCCCGCACCGGGCTCGGGGTCGGCGTGGACATAGGCGGCGTAATCCCGCACTTCCAGATAGACGGTGAGCTCCGGGTGGTGCACGTCCACCTTCAGGTTGGGATAGAGCTCGTCCAGCTCCCCGCCCACATACTGGGAGAGCTGGATGGAGGTCATGGGGAAGGTCTTGTCGGCCCGCTTGGACTCCACCTTGAAGGTCCGGGCGGCGGAGAGCCGGTCCCCCAGGTACTCCTGGGCGGTCTTGAGCATGGCGTCCTTGTCCTTGGCGCAGGCCCGGGCCCGGGAGAGGCCCACCACGCCAAAGAGACGCTTCATGGCCTCATAGGCCCCGTCCAGATTGCAGGAATCCTCCTGGGGCTCCACATACAGGGTGGACTGCTTGGTGTACACCCGGAACTTGCCGAAGGGCCGCAGGCGGCGCTGGGCGTTTCCGATGAGTTTGTCCTCAAAGCTGCGGCGGTTGAGGCCCTTGAGCACGATCTCGCCCAGCTTGAGCAGAATGATTTCATCCATGGATGGTAACTCCTTTATCTCAAAATCTCCCGCCCCGCTCCGGGGCGGGCAGGTATGCAGGGTTCCATGGGTCAGCAGATCCATCCGCTGCCCAGCACAATATCCCCGTCGTAGAACACCGCCAGCTGCCCCGGCGTGGGGGCCCGGGCCGGGGTGAGCATGCGGATCTCCACCGCGTCCCCGTCGGGACAGAGGATGGCGGGGGTCTCCACCTTGGAGTGGCGCAGGCGCACAGTGCATGCCCGCTCCCCCTCCAGGCCCTCTATGGCGATCCAGTTCAGGTCGGTGCACCGGGTCCGGTCCGCGTGGAGGTCGGTTCCGTCGGAGAGCACCACTTCATTGGTCTCCGGCCGGATGGCCGAGACAAAATACCGGTGGGGGCCCGACACCCCCAGGCCCCGCCGCTGGCCCAGGGTATAGTGGTGGATGCCCTTGTGCCGGCCCAGGACGCGGCCCTCCCGGTCCACAAAGTTGCCGGGGGGCGGCGTGTTTCCCCGGCGGTCCAGCCAGGCGGCATAGTCTCCGCCCGGGATGAAGCAGATCTCCATGGAGTCGGGCTTCTCCGCCACGGCCAGGGCGGCCTCCCCGGCCAGGGCGCGGACCTCCCGCTTCTCATACTCCCCCAGGGGAAAGACCACCCGGCGCAGGATGTCCTGGGGCAGGCGGGAGAGCATATAGGACTGATCGTTGGCGGGCCGTCCCTTCCGCAGCAGGGCCCTTCCGTCCGCCCCTGTGCCCCGGCGGGCATAGTGGCCCGTGGCCACATAGGGCGCGCCCAGGCGGTCGGCCAGGGCCAGCAGGGCAGGGAATTTCACCGTGGGGTTGCACAGGGCGCAGGGCAGGGGGGTCTTGCCCGCCAGATAGGTCTGGGCAAAGGGGGTGCAGACCCGCTCCTCCAGGGCGTCCCGGATGTCGGCCGTCTCAAAGGGCAGGCCCAGCTCCTTTGCCACGGCGGCGGCATCCTCGCCGCCCCCCAGGCCGATGTCCAGCCACAGGCAGGTCACGTCGTACTTCTCCCGCAGAAGACGGGCCGCCACGGCGGAGTCCACTCCGCCCGACAGGCCCAGTACCAGCTTTTCTCTCATGGGTCACTCCATTTCTGTTTTTTCCTATCAGATTTGATCGAGCTCCAGCCGCCGGAGCGGGAAGGGCTTTCCGTGCCCGGGGTAGAGCATCCGTCCACCGGACTGCCGCAGGACCTTCCAGCTCTCCCGGCAGTCCTCCAGGGACTCCACCGACACCGGGCGGTGCCGCCGGATCAGGGGACCGGACATGGCCGCATCCCCGCAGAAGAGGGTCCCGTCCTCGGTGAGGAGGGACATGGAGTCGGCTGTGTGTCCGGGCGTGTCCAGAAAGCGGACCCCCAGGCTGGACTCCAGCTCCCGCCGGCGCATCCCCTCCAGCGGGATGCAGCGGTTTTCCATTCCCCGGGAAAGGGGCGGGAAGGCGGCCGTCTCCTGGCCCAGCAGGTGGGTCAGACCGCCCACCAAGTTCTCCCAGCGGCCGGGCGCGCGGCCCAGCCCCGGGTCTTTTCCGCTTCTCAGCCGCTCCAGTCCCAGCGGGTGGAGGAGCACCCGGGCCCGGGTGCCCTTGAGGAGCCCCTCCAGTCCCCCCGCGTGGTCGGCATGGGCGTGGGTGAGGAAGATCCATTGCAGCTCGCTCAGTCCGATCCGCCGGCTGAGCTGCCGCAGCAGCTCCTCCGCAGTTCGCTCACAGCCGGTATCCACCAGCAGATACCCCGCCAGGGTGGGGAAGAGGTAACAGCCGGCCCCGGCGGGGCCCAATGACAAGGGACGCATGGCATTCCTTCCTTTCTGCGGTCCTCACCGCTCCAGCGCCACCAGAAGCACCGCCAGATCGGCGGGGCTCACGCCGGAGATGCGGCTGGCCTGGCCCAGATTCAGGGGCCGGATCCGCTGGAGCTTCTGTCGTGCCTCCAGCCGCAGCCCTTCCATATGTTCATAGTCCAGATCCGGGGGGAGGGGGCGGCCCTCCAGCTTGCGCATCTCCTCCACCTGCCGGAGCTGTTTGTCGATGTATCCCTGGTATTTGACCGCGATCTCCACCGCCTCAGCCGTGGCTTCGGGCAGAGACGGGCGATCCGGGTCAAAGGGGGCGAGATCCCCGTATCCGATCCGGGGCCGCCGGAGCAGGTCGGCCAGCCGCGCTCCATTGGGGGCGGGAGGCTCCCCATGCCCGGCCAGCATGGCGTCCAGGGCGGGAGATGGGGCGGCTCCGGTGTGCTCCAGGCGTTTGCGCTCCTTCTCCACGGCGGCGTATTTCTCCAGCACCCGGCGGTAGCGCTCCTCACTCACCAGTCCCACCGCGTGTCCCACGGGACACAGGCGCTGGTCCGCATTGTCCTGGCGGTGGAGGAGACGGTACTCCGTGCGGGAGGTCATCATGCGGTAGGGCTCCTGGGTACCCTTGGTCACCAGATCGTCGATCAGGACCCCGATGTACCCCTGGTCCCGGCCGATCACCATGGGGGGACGGCCCAGCAGCTTCAGCGCGGCGTTCACCCCCGCCACAAAGCCCTGCACCGCCGCTTCCTCATAGCCGGAGGAACCGTTAAACTGTCCCGCTCCGTAGAGTCCCTGGACCACCTTGCTCTCCAGGGTGGGGAGGAGCTGGGTGGGGTCCACACAGTCGTATTCGATGGCGTAGGCCGTCCGGGTCATCTCGGCGTGCTCCAGCCCCGGGATGGTGCGCAGCATGGCCATCTGCACGTCCTCGGGCAGGGAGGAGGAGAGGCCCTGGATATAGAGCTCCTCGGTGTCCAGGCCCATGGGTTCGATGAAGAGCTGGTGGCGCTCCTTATCGGCAAAGCGGACCACCTTGTCCTCAATGGAGGGACAATAGCGGGGTCCCACCCCCTCGATCATCCCGGAGTAGAGGGGGGAGCGGTCCAGATTGGCCCGGATGACCGCATGGGTCTCCTCGTTGGTATAGGTGAGCCAGCACACCGCCCGGTTTTCCGGCGGCTGCTCGGTCTCAAAGGAGAAGGGGACTGGAGTCCGGTCTCCCTCCTGGCGCTCCATCCGGGAGAAATCCACACTCCGTGCGTGGACCCGGGGGGGCGTGCCCGTCTTGAAGCGGCGCAGGCTCAGCCCCAGCTTCTCCAGGCTCCGGGTGAGGGGGAGGGCGGCGGCCAGCCCGTCAGGGCCGGAGTCCCGGGCCAGCTCCCCCACGATGGTGCGCCCGCCCAAATGGGTACCTGTGGCGATGACCACCGCGCGCACGGTATAGATCCCGCCGGAGGCGGTGCGCACGGCCCGGACCGCTCCGTCCTCCGTGAGAACGTCGGTGACCTCAGCCTGCTTGAGCCAGAGGTTCTCCTGTCCCTCCAGGGTGCGCTTCATGACCTTCTGGTATTCCCGCCGGTCGGCCTGGGCCCGCAGGGACCAGACCGCCGGTCCCTTGCCCTTGTTGAGCACCCGGTATTGGATGCAGGCCGCATCAGCGGCCCGGGCCATCTCGCCTCCCAGGGCGTCCAGCTCCCGGACCAGGTGGCCCTTTCCCGTGCCGCCGATGGCGGGATTACAGGGCATATTGCCCACCGCGTCCAGATTGACGGTGAAGCACAGGGTGCGCAGGCCCAGACGGGCGGCGGCCAGAGCCGCCTCGATCCCGGCGTGGCCGGCGCCGATAACGGCGATATCATATTCTCCAGCGTGATAGTCCATATTCGCTCCTAACAGTCGGTTCTTTGCACGGGCGGGAAGGGGGCCGCGCTATTTTCCATAGACGATCTCCACCGCCCGGGGAAGATTCTCAATTTCGGCCACCCGGGGCGCCCCGCCATACTCCCCGTCCAGGGTCCAGGGCAGCTCGCCGGCACAGGTCACCCGCAGGCGTGTGGTCTGGAAGGCCACCACCGCCCCGCCCGGCTCGGGCTTGGCCTGCATCAGCCCCATCACGATGCTCTGGAGCTGGGCGGCATTCTGGGGCTGACGGATCAGGACCACCTCAAACTGCCCGTCGTCCAGTTCCACCCGCTCGGTGTTGGCCCCCTTGAAGCCCCCTACCGACACGGTGTTGCTCACCATCCCGAAGAGGAAGTCCCCCTCCTCGGTGCCCCCGTCGTGCTCCACCCGCAGGCGGTAGGACTGAAGGGAGGGCAGCCGTGCCGCTCCCTCCAGCACATACGCCAGATGTCCGAATGCGTTTTTAAAGGGCTGGGGCGTATCGTAGGCCACATCGGTAAAGGCCCCGAAGGCCGCCACATAGATAAAGTACTCCCCATTGAAGCGGCCTATGTCCACCGGCCGGGGCACCCCTGCCCCGGCGGTCTCCATCCGGCCCGCCAAGCTGCGGGGCAGGTGGAGGTTCCGGGAAAAATCGTTGGTGGTCCCGGCGGGGATATAGCCCACCGGCGGGCGGTTGGTGAGGCCCATGAGCCCGGTGATGGTCTCGTGGAGGGTCCCGTCTCCCCCGCAGCACACCACCCGGTCAAAGCTGCCCCCCAGATCGGCGGCCACCGCTGCGGCGTCCGCCTTGCCCTGGGTGGGGTGGATGGTCACCAGCCAGCCCTGCCGGGTAAAGCAGTCCACAACATCGGAAATATGGCTCTTGCTCCGCCCCTTGCCCGCATGGGGATTATAGATAAACAGCAGACGTTTCACCGCAGACATCCTTCCTTTCCTGCGCCCCCGACCGCAGGGTGGGGCGCACCTTCTTACAGTAGACATTATTATACAAGAATCCGCCAAAAAAACAACCTCAGGCCCGGGACTTGCTTTTTTCTCTCCACTTTAGTACAATGCTGTATCAGATACCATAGAGTTGGAAGTGATTTCACATGGACCGCAAATCCCTGGCCGCCGCCTTCCCGGTGACGGTCCCCGTCCTGATGGGGTATCTGGCCATCGGCATGGCCTTTGGCTTCATGCTCCAGGCCATCGGATACAATTTCATCTGGGCCTTTTTCATGAGTCTGACCATCTACGCCGGCTCCGGGCAGTATCTGGGGGTGAGCCTGCTCTCCTCGGCCGCCGCTCTGAGCACCGTGGCCGTGATGACCCTGCTCATCAATTTCCGCCACCTGGTCTACGGGCTCTCCATGCTGGAAAAATTCCGGGGCATGGGTCTGCGCAAGTTCTACATGATCTTTTCCCTCACGGATGAGACCTATGCGCTGCTCAGCTCGGTGCAGCCCCCCGTGGGCGTGGACCCCAGGAATTTCTATTTCTCCATCGCCCTGCTGGATCAGTCCTACTGGATTTTAGGCTCGGTCATCGGCGCGGTAGCGGGGGCTCTTCTGCCCATCGACACCACCGGCATCGACTTTGCCATGACCGCCCTCTTTGTGGTCATCGCCGTGGACCAGTGGAGCGCCTACAAGCGCCATCTCCCCGCCCTGCTGGGGGCCGGGGTGACCCTGCTGAGTCTCTTCCTGGTGGGGGCGGAGAATATGCTTCTGCCCGCCCTGGGCGTGATCGTGCTGGTGCTGCTCCTGCTGCGCCAGCGTCTAGATGAGCGCGGCACCGCCGCCGGAGAGGAGGAAACCACATGCTGACCCCTATACAGGCCGTGGCCGCCATCGCCGTGATGGCGGTGGTCACCTTTTTGACCCGGGCCCTGCCCTTTCTCCTCTTTGACCGGGGAGACCATCCGCCCAAGCTGGTGCTCTATCTGGGCCGGGTGCTGCCCCCCGCCATCATCGCCATGCTCATCATCTACTGTCTCAAGGGTCCGCTTCTGGCCCTGCGGGACGGCTTTCCCCATCTGCTCTCCCTCCAGGCCGCGGGGGAGTGGCTCCCCGCCTTCCTGTCGGTACTGGTGGTGGCCCTCCTCCACCTGTGGAAGCGCAACACGCTCCTCTCCATCTTCGGAGGGACGGTGCTCTACATGGTACTGGTCCAGGCGGTCTTTCCCTGAGAGGCAAAGCTGCCCTCCGGCGCAGGATTGCGCGCCGGAGGGCAGTTTTTTCACGCTTTTCACGGCCGGGTCGGATAGCGCCCGTCCAGGATGCCGATGATCTCGGCCACGCAGCTCTCATCGCAGGAGGAGACCAGGCGGGCTCCCCACTCCCGCACCACGGGGGCGCAGTTGGACGGGGCAAAGGGGATGGCCGAGCGCGCCAGCATGGGGATGTCGTTCTCATTGTCTCCCACGCAGTAGATGTGCTCCGCCCCGATCCCCAGGCGGCGGGCCAGTTCCTCCACCATGCCGCCCTTGTTGCTCCCCTTGGCGGTGAGCTCCAGCAGCACCTGGTTGGAGAAGATGGCCTCATAGTGCTCCCCCCAGCGAGAGAGGATGTACTCCCGGGCCCGCTCCAGCACGCTGCGGCGGTCGTGCTCCAGCAGGACCTTGGAGAGGGGGCCGGGGATGTCCCGGATGGCCTTCTCCTCTCCGGGCGCGCCCACCCGCGCCAGATGGTTGCGGGTGATGATGTTGGGATTGTGGAGATAGATGTCGTCCCCGTGGTAGGCCTCCAGCCCGATCTCGGGGACCACGAAGGTCAGCTCCATCAGGTCCCCCAGGACCCGCTCGGGCAGGAAGGTCTCACAGACCATCTCTCCCCGGTCGAAATCGTACAGGGCCGAGCCGTTGGACAGGATGACCGGCGCATTGATGGGGGCCAGGGAAGCGCAGGGGGCAAAGGCAGGCCGGGCCCGGCCCGTGGCCACCGTAAAACGTCCGCCCTCCGCCGTAAAGTAGGCGATGGCCTCCACATTCTCCCGGGACACGGTCAGATCCGTCCCGTAGAGGGTGTCGTCAAAATCACTTACCAGCAGTACGCCGTCAAACTTGCCCAAGGGATCACCCTACCTTCCTTCTTATTCGATGTCCGCGCCGGTCAGATACCGCCCCATGGGCCGGTAGAGCAGCGCCCCGATGACCAGCGCCAGCACCATGTTGGGCAGCATATACACCCCGTTGTAGAGCAGGGAGTAGAGCCAGGGGCTGGTCATGGTCATGCTCAGAAACTCCTCCGGCATGTACTCGGCCCAGATGGTGGCACCCACCACATAGTGCACCAGGAACCGCCCGGCGCAGCCCAGCACGGTCCCGGCAAAGATGCCCCAGCGGCGGCCCCGGAACACACCGGCCAGCCCCAGCGCCGTGAAGGCCAGCAGATAGTCCCCCAGGATGGACTGCCACCCCAGAGCGAAGCCGCCGTCAAACATAAATTGCAGGATGCCCAGCACAAGGCCACCCAGCAGCCCGTCCTTCCACCCCCAGCGCACCGCGAAGAGCAGCACCGGGAACATGGCCGGGGTCAGGGAGCCGCCGTTAGGCAGCTCCAGAAATTTTACATAGCTGAGGATCTGGGCGGCCGCCACCAAAAGGGCCCCCTCACACAGCATGCGCACCCGGGTCCGGCTGGCCCGGGGCCTGGCTTCCATGGTCAGGTTCATATCGTTTTCCTCCTAAAAAGATGTACCGCAGCGCAGCCCCTGGGCGCAGTGCGGTACGAGTGAAACGACATGGTCCTTCCCCGTATGAATCCAACTTCCTACGCCGGCATGATCCGGATCAGGTCAAGGGTCCCCGCGCGGCGCTACGCGCGGATCTCAGCCGGACTTGCGCCCGACACCCCTGGGATTTGGAGTTGTTCTGTGGTTATACCCTATTCTATACCGGCCCCGTTTCCCTTGTCAAGGCGCGGCACTCATCCGGCGCAGCTTGGCCAGCACGGCCTGGAACCAGTCGGGCAGGGGGCACTCCACCGTGATGCGCTCCCCGGTGCGGGGGTGGACGAAGGAGAGCCGCCGGGCGTGGAGACACTGGCCCGCCAGGCCGGGGTAGGGACGCTTGCTCCCGTACACCACGTCCCCCAGCAGGGGGTGGCCGATGGACGCCATATGCACCCGGATCTGGTGGGTGCGCCCGGTCTCCAGACGGCACTGGATGTAGGCGTATCCGCTCAGCCGCTCCAGCACGGTCCAGTGGGTGACGGCCTCCCGCCCCTCCGGGTCCACCGCCATGCGCTTGCGGTCGGTGCGGTGCCGGGCGATGGGTGCATTCACTGTGCCCTGGTCCTCCCGGAGGTTGCCCACGCAGATGGCCTCATACTCCCGGTAGAGGGAGTGGTCCTGGAGCTGTTCGGCCAGTCCCAGATGGGCAAAGTCGTTCTTGGCGGCGATGAGCAGGCCGGAGGTGTCCCGGTCGATCCGGTGCACGATGCCGGGCCGCAGCTCCCCGTTGATGCCCGAGAGGCTGTCGCCGCAGTGGTGGAGGAGGGCATTGACCAGCGTGCCGTCCGGGTGGCCGGCGGCCGGGTGGACTACCATGCCAACGGGCTTGTTGACCACGATGACGTCGTCGTCCTCATACACCACGTCCAGCGGAATGTCCTGGGGCAGGATGTCCACCGGCTCTGGCTCCGGGAGGGAGAGGATCAGCGTATCCCCTTCGGTGAGCTTCTCGTTCTTTTTCACGGAGGCGCCGTTTTTCCGCACCGCCCCCTCCTCCAGCAGCCGCTGGGCGGCAGAGCGGGTGAGGCCCTCCACCGTCCGGGCCAGGAAGCTGTCGGCCCGCTCTCCGGTCCGGTCAGCCCGCAGTTCCAGCGTCGTCATGGCCGCTCTCCTTTCCCTCCAGCTTCTCATAGAGGAAGAGATAGTAAGCGCAGAAGCCGATGCCCCCCAGCACCACGCAGATGTCGGCCACGTTAAAGACCGCGAAATTCATAAAGGTGGTCTCAAACATATCGGTGACAAAGTTGAAGAGGGCCCGGTCGATGAGGTTGCCCACCGCCCCGGCCAGCACCACCGCCACGCATACCCGGCCCAGCCGGGTCCGGGTGACCCAGCCCTTGACCAGCACCAGGACCAGCAGGACCGACACGACCAGCGAAAGCAGGGTGAGCATCCAGGTGTGCTCGGAGAACATGGAAAAGGCCGCCCCGGTGTTCTGCACATAGGTCAGATCCATCACATGGGGCAGGAAGGGGATGGACTCCCCCAGCGGGATGTTGGCCCGCACCAGGTATTTGACCACCTGGTCGATGGCCACCAGGGCCGCAACAAGCACTGCATACAGCATGAAAAGGCTCCTTTGGAAGTTAGAATCGTTTTATTTTATCACGGTTCCGGCGGTGTGGCAACTGGAGTACGCCTGCCCGGCGGGGGGAGCGCGCCTATTCGGCGGGAACCCCTCTTTCTTTTCCAAAAGAAAGAGGGGGGAAAGAAAACGCCGGAGGGGGAACAAGGGTGATTCCCCCTCCGGACCTCCCCCTCAGTGCATCCCCGGCGGAAAAGAGGGACCAGCGTCAGCAGAGGTGCATGCCCATATCCGTGAGAGCCTTTCGCCGCTGACGAGAGGTTTTGGTCTGGCACTTTTGGTAGCGCTCAACTTCGACCCTCGTCGGGAGAGAGCACCCAGTTAACTACCAGGCTCACCAGGTACCTCATAGGCGGAAAGCCATTGCCTTTGGCTCAACGGACTTTTGCAATTGCTGAGACTTTCAGCTTAGCCCGTTGGGGCGTACTTGGAGGGGGTGCCGGGGGAACCATCCCCCGGCCCGTTCTTTCCCACCGCTTTCTTACGGAAAAGAAAGCGGTGCCCCCGCCGGGCAGGCGTGGCTGTCCAGCCAGGACACCGGCAAAAGGCCGATTATTCCTCCGGCTCCACGGGGATCTTGCCGTGCTCCTTCTCGTACTGCTCCAGATAGGTCTCCACCGCCAGGCAGAGCTGCATATTGATGGAGCGCTTGTCCCGTTTGGCTAAAACTTTAATTTTTTCCATATGCTCTTTTTCCAAGCGCAACGGATACGGATTGGCCTGTACAGACATCGTCGTCACTCCTAATGACTCTAATAGATGCTATTATCATACCCGCTCTACTTTTTTACAACAATAGTTCTAATAGATACAAATAGATATTGACTATATCTATCTAAATGATATTATATAGATACAAAGGAGGTGACACCTATATCTAATTCCAAAAAAGACCAGTGCATTTCCGTCCAGGTCCCCCCGGAACTCAAGGCCAAAGCCCGCGCCCTGTCCAAGCAGACCAACCGCTCCCTGTCCCGCTATGTCCGCCTGGTGCTGCGCAGCCATATCCGGGAGTATGAATTGCTCTACGGCCCTGTCTCTACCGATCCGTGATAAAAGCCCGCTCCCGGAAGGTTCCGGGAGCGGGCTTTTTATAAAATCGGATTTTAAGGGGCAGATTAACCCTCCACCACGGCGGCGCAGCGGTCGCACAGCTCGGCGTGGTGACCCTCGGTCCCGATGGAATCGCAGTGGTTCCAGCAGCGGGGGCACTTGGGGGCTTCAGAGAGCTTCACGGCGATGGTGCAGGGGATGAGGGACTCCTCGTTCCGCTCGCCCTCCACCGCCTCGGTGGTAACGATGACCTTGGACACGATGCACAGGCTGGCCAGGTCCACGCCGGCCAGGAAAGCGGCGTCCGCCTCAGACACGGAGAGGGTGATCTCGGTGTCCTGGGCCTTCTTAAACACGCCGGCATTGCGGGCGTTCTCCAGGGCCTTGTTCACGGCGTCGCGCAGGCTGACCAGCTTCTCCCAGCGGGCCTTGGCGGCCTCGTCCAGGGCATAGGCGGCGTTGTCGCCGGGCATCTCGTTGAAGAGAACGCTCTCGCCGTCCACGTCCTTGGCGTGCTTCATGGCGTGCCAGATCTCGTCGGAGGTGAAGGCCAAGATGGGGGCGATGAGCCGGGTCATGCCGTCCAGGATGCTGTACAGGGCGGTCTGGGCGGAGCGGCGCTCGGCCTCATTGCCGCAGTAGAGGCGGTCCTTGATGATGTCCAGATAGAAGTTGGACATATCCACAACGCAGAAGTTGTAGACGGCGCGGTAGACAGCGTGGAACTCATAGCGGTCGTAGGCGGCACGCACGGTCTTGACCAGCTCGTTGAAGCGGTACAGCGCGTAGCGGTCCAGCTCCATCAGGTTCTCCACGGCCACGGCATCGGTGTCGGGCTCGAAGTCGCAGAGGTTGCCCAGCATGTAGCGGGCGGTGTTGCGGATCTTCAGGTAGGCCTGGGAGAGCTGCTTCATGATGTCCTTGGAGATGCGCATGTCCTGGGTGTAGTCGGCGCTGGCCACCCACAGGCGGAGCATGTCCGCACCGTAGTCCTTGATGACCTCCTCAGGGGCCACGGCGTTGCCCAGGGACTTGTGCATGGCTCTGCCCTCGCCGTCCACGGTCCAGCCGTGGGTGATGATCTGCTTGTAGGGAGCCACGCCCTTGGCGGCGATGGAGGTCAGCATGGAGGACTGGAACCAGCCGCGGTACTGATCGCCGCCCTCCAGGTAGACGTCGGCGGGGAAGTGGAGGTAGGGGCGCTCATCCAGCACGGCGGCGTGGGTGGAGCCGGAGTCGAACCACACGTCCATGATGTCGCTCTCCTTGGAGAAATGGGTCTTGCCGCACTTGGGGCAGACAAATCCCTCGGGCACCAGCTCGTCGGCGGTCTTGTCAAACCAGATGTTGGAGCCGTGCTCCCGGAAGAGAGCGGAGATGTGGGCGATGGTCTCGGGGGTGACGATGTCGGCGCCGCACTCATCGCAGTAGAAGATGGGGATGGGCACGCCCCACACGCGCTGGCGGCTGATGCACCAGTCGTTGCGCTCGGTGATCATGCTGGTCATGCGGTCCTTGCCCCAGTCGGGCTTCCACTGGATGGAGTCGCAGGCCTGGACGGCGGCGTCCTTGATGGCGTCCACGGAACAGAACCACTGCTCGGTGGCACGGTAGATGATGGGGTTCTTGCAGCGCCAGCAGTGGGGATAGGAGTGGGTGATGTTCTCCTTGGCGACCAGGAAGCCCTCCTTCTCCAGGTCCTCCACCACCATGTCGTTGCCCTTGGCGTAGAACTGGCCGTTGTAGCGCTCGTCGGTCATGACGCCCTTGGCGTTGACGGGAACGGGCACGCCGATGTGGGTGAGGCCGGCCTTGTCGTACTGCTGGCAGATCTGGAAGTCTTCGGCGCCGAAGCCGGGGGCGGTGTGGACGCAGCCGGAGCCGGCGTCCAGGGTGACGTGCTCACCGTTGAGGATGACGCTCTCCCGGTCGAAGAGGGGATGCTTGGCGGTCATCAGCTCAAACTCGCTGCCCTTCAGGGTCGCCAGGACCTGGCAGGCCTCAAAGTCGATGTGGGCGGCCTTGCAGACGCTCTCGGCCAGATCCTTGGCCAGGACGTACACGTCCCCGCCCGGCACCTGGAGGAGGACATAGTCAAACTCGGCATTCAGGCAGATGGCGAAGTTGCCGGGGATGGTCCAGGGGGTGGTGGTCCAGATCACGAAGTAGACCTTGGAGAGGTCGGCGTACTGGCCCAGCTTGCCCTTGTCGTCCTGGACGGGGAATTTTACGAAGATGGTGGTACAGGGATCGTCGGCGTACTCGATCTCGGCCTCGGCCAGAGCGGTCTGGTCGGCGGGGCACCAGTAGACCGGCTTCATGCCCTTGTAGATGTAGCCCTTCTCGGCCATCTTACCGAAGATCTCCACCTGCTTGGCCTCAAACTCGGGCTTGAGGGTCAGGTAGGGATTCTCCCACTCGCCCAGCACGCCCAGGCGCTTGAACTGCTCCCGCTGCTTGTCCACGAAGTCCAGGGCGTACTCCTTGCACTTCTCCCGGAACTCGGAGGTGGTGAGCTCATCCCGCTTGATCTTCTTGTTCTTGAGGATGGCAGACTCGATGGGCAGACCGTGGGTGTCCCAGCCGGGCACATAGGGGGCGCAGTAGCCGGTCATGTTGCGGTGCTTGACGATGATGTCCTTGAGGATCTTGTTGAGGGCGGTGCCGATGTGGATGTTGCCGTTGGCGTAGGGAGGGCCGTCGTGGAGCACGAAGGTGGGCTTGCCCTCGTTCTTCTTCATCAGCTTGTGGTAGAGGTCGTGGTCATACATCTCCTGGAGCATGTCCGGCTCCCGCTTGGGCAGGCCCGCCCGCATGGGGAAGTCGGTCTGGGGCAGGTGAACGGTCTGGTTGTAATCCATGGGTTGGTTCTCCTTTTATACTCAGATTTGATTGGTCAGTTCTCTCCCGGGCGGTCCGCAGACAGCAAAAAACGCCTTTGTCTCCTGAACTTCAAGAGACAAAGGCGTTTTGAACCTCTGCGGTACCACTCTTCTTGCCGCGCAATGCGGCCCCTCGGTCCCACGGGCGCAATACCCCCATGGGCGGGCGGATAACGGCCGCCGGCCGTCCCCGCTTACTGTCCTTCAGCGGGCCGCTCCGAGGTGATCTTCCCGCCGTACCGCTCTCCGCCTTGCACCAAACGGCGGCTCTCTGGGCAGCAAATACGGCGCTACTGGTCCTCATCTGCGCGTTTTTCCTATAAAGCGTTACTATCTTATCCGCTTTTCCCGGTTCTGTCAAGAGGGGCTCACTTGATTTCGTAGTCCTTGCCGAACTGGAGATTGGAAAAGTCGATGCGCCGGGTGGGGGCGGTGTCGTCCTCCTCGCTCTCGCTGGGGGCGGGCGCGGGGGTCTCGATGGGCTGACGGATGGGGCGCTTGTGGCGCTCCCCCTCGGCGGGGTTCATGTTCAGCTCCATGAGCTCGGCGTACAGGCCGCCGTCCTGCTTGTCCTCCACGGGCACCTCGATGGTGATCTTCTCCTCCTCGCGGACGGATTCCTCCACCGCGTGCTCGATGGCCTGGGCGGTCTCGCTCACCGGGTCGGCCTTGGGTGCGGCGGCCGTGAGCTTGCTCAGTCCGTTGAGGTAGTCCATCTCGTGCTGGTAGAGCTCCTTGAGCTTGCCCACATACTCGGCGGTGGCCTGGCGGGCGGCGCTCAGCCGGGCCTCCTCATTGGCCAGCTCCTGCTGGAGCTGGATGCGGCGGACCTTGGCGTCGGCCTCCACATTCTGGAGCAGCTCGTTCTTCTTGGCCTCGGCCTCGGCCACCATCTCATCGGCCATCCGCTGGGCGGTGAGCAAGGCCTTGCGCATGGCGTCCTCGGTGGAGCGGTATTCCTCCACCTTTTCCACCAGGACCTTCATCTTGCTCTTGAGCACGGCGTTTTCCTTATAGAGCGCGGTATAGTCCTCGGTGAGCACGTCCAGGAACTCGTCCACCATGGCCATGTTGTAACCTCCGAACGAAGCCTTGGCAAAGGCGTGCTCGGAGACTTCCTGAGGCGTCATCATAATTCCAATACCCCATTTCTCTTATTGCTTCTCTACATGTTCCGGGGCTGCCCCCGGCGGCCCGCTCTCCGCTTAGAAGTAGAGGCCGTTGTTTTCCAGCTCGTCGATCAGATCGCCCAGAATATCCACATTGTACGGGGTGATGATGTAGGTGGACAGGGCGACCTTCTTGATCTTGCCCTCGTTGGCGTAGGCCACGCCGGAGAGGAAGTCCAGCAGGCGCCGGGCAATCTCCTTGTTGGTCTGCTCCAGATTGAGCACCACCGTGCGCTTCTCCCGCAGGTGGTCGGCGATCTCGGCGGCATTCTCAAACCGGTCGGGCTTGACCAGCACCACCTGGAGCTGGGTGGTGGTGTGGATGTTGACCACCTTGTTGCTGCGCCGCTCGGGCTCCAGGTTGAACGAGGCGCTCTCCTTCTTGGGGGCGGACTTGCGCTCGCTGAAGTCGTTCCGGCTGGTATCTTCAAAGTCGTCCTCGTAGCCGTCCATGTCCTCTTCATCCTCATAGGGACGGGCCAGACGCTTCAAATCATCGATAAATCCCATGTTTGTTCCCTCCTGCATGGCAATACGTTGGGGCTATCCGGACCGCGGACCGGTCCGGCAGGAGGCCTGTGCCTCCATCCGGTTTACCCGGGCTGTCCCATGGGCGGCCGGGGCCCGAAGAGGGCCGTCCCCACCCGGACCAGCGTGGCGCCTTCCCGCACCGCGTCCTCATAGTCGCGGCTCATACCCATGGAAAGGCAGTCGATAACAGATTTATTATCGTCCATTTTTTCCTTTATGTCAACAAAAAGCTGGCGCATTTGGGCAAAAAACGGGCGGTTTTCCCCCTCATTCTGTGCCACAGGCGGAATGGCCATCAGCCCACGCAGGCGCACATGGGGCAGCTCGGCCGCCCGGGCGGCCAGAACGGGCAGCTCTGCCACACTCACGCCGCTCTTGCTCTCCTCGCCGCCCACGTTGACCTCCAGCAAAATATCCTGCACCACGCCCACCTTGGCGGCCTGCTGCTCGATGGCCTCCAGCAGGCGCTGGGAGCCCACCGACTCGATGAGGTCCACACGGCCCACCACAAACTTGACCTTGTTGGTCTGGAGATGGCCGATGAAGTGGAGCTTGGCCCCCTCATAGGCGTTGTCAGCCAGGTGGGCGGTCATCTCCTGCACCCGGTTCTCTCCGCACACCTCCACGCCGGCGGCGATGGCCTCCCGGATGGTCTCGGAGGTCTGGACCTTGGTGGCAGCCACCAGGGTGATCTCACTCGGGTCCCGCCCTACCTCTCGGGCCGCGGCGGCAATGTTCTCCTCTACCTGCCGGATCTTTTCTGCCAATGACATCACAAGCACCTCTGTTTCTCTCTGGTTTGAACGGATCAGCGCACTACTTTTCCGTCAAACAGGTCTTTTCCTGTCACAATGATCTCATCTCCGGAGCGCAGGGCCTTCTTATCGGTCCCCGGTACGCCGGTGGTCACCGGCGTCACCACGCAGTAGCCCTCCCGCTGGTCCACCACGGTCACTTCCTTGAACTCGGCCTGTACGCCGACGATGGCATAGACGCCGGTGACCTGGCGCACCGTGGTCTCTCCGGTCTCCTCATTGGTCTCGCTGCGCTCCTCCGTACGGATGGCCTGGGTGGGCACCCGGATGCCGCTCTTGCTGCGGAACACCAGGTCCACCGTCTGCTTGCGCAGCAGGGTAGTGTCCGCCAGGAAGCGGTCGGTGGAGAGGATCACGGTCATCCGTCCGCCCTGGGGCGGACCGAGGCGCTCCACCTCCATGTCCACCGAGCCCGACCAGTCCCGGGAAAAGCGGACGGTGATGTCCTTCCCCTCGGTCAGGTTGGCGGCCTCCTCCTCCGAGAGGGCGCAGACAAAATACCAGGTGGAGCTGGTGATGAGCTTTCCCACCGCAGTGGTGTCCTGCTGGGGCGTCTGGGCGCTCAGCTTGTCCAGATCTGCAGGAGTCAGGTTTTCCAGTCCGTCCGGGGTCAGGAGGGTCTCAAAACCGTCCACCATGCCGGAGAAGGTCCCCGACTGGCTGACCGTGACGCGGGTGGTGTCCTGACTGGACTGGGACTGAAGGGCGCTGATCTGGGCATTGAGCTCCTGGATGCGGTTTTGCATCTCGGCTACGGTGGTGCCCCCCTCTTCCTCCGTGCCGAAGGCGTCGGCCCGCTGGTAGATCAGGCTCTTGAGCTCCAGCGTCTGGTCCTCCAGGCGGGTAAAGTCCTCGGAGGCCACCGAGGAGCGCAGGGTGGTGATGGCATCGATGATCTCCCCGCTCAGCCGGGCGTTGTCCCCGGCGTCGGCGCTCTGGGTCAGGGCGTACTGGAGCTGATCCCGCTCATTTTCCAGCGCCAGCAGGGTATTGCGCCGCTCGGCAGCCTCGGCGCTGCCGTAGAGCACCGCCACAGTCTGCCCCCGTGCCACCTTTTCTCCCTCGTTGAAAAGCTGGTCCACCACGGCTCCGTTCCCCTGGATGACCTGCTCCTCCCGCACCAGGAAGCCGGTGGCCTCCATGGCGTCGTCCACCGTGCAGGCATAGGCCGTGGCGGTGGTAAAGGGATCGTTCATGCTGTCCCAGACATATACGCCCAGGTAGATGAGCAGGGCCGCAAAGAGCACCAGCATCAGGATTCGGTTGAGGAGGGGTCCCTGTTTCATGTCGTTCCTTTCTTCCCGCGCCGGAAGCCCGCCCGCTCAGGATCTTATCCCTCCGGCTCCTCCGCGGAGAGGGGCGTGGGGCGCAGATCCACCGGACGTTCCGGGATAATGGTGGAAATGGCGTGTTTATAGATGATCTGCTGCTTGCCCTCGCTGTGGACCACCACCACAAAGGCGTCAAACCCGGCGATCTGTCCCCGGATCTGATAGCCGTTCATGAGGAATACCGTCACATTGGCGCGGGTGCTCCGGGCCCGGAGCAGAAACAGTTCCTGAAGATTGTTGGTCTTTTGCATCACAGTGCACTCCTTTTCTTTCTAGGGCCTGTCCTAAGACGGCCGTCGGAATGCCACTATAATACCCAATTATTGGAAGTCTCGCCTGCGAAATCGGTCGACCGGGGGAGACTTTTTGTTCCCGGTCCCTCAGGCCCGCTTGAACTGCTTTTCCAGTTGGCCCCGGGTGAGCTCAATGGCCACCGGGCGCCCGTGGGGGCAGTATTTCACCGCTCCGCTCAGGACGGCTTTGGCCACCCGCTCCAGCTCGTGGGGATCGTTCTTCTGCCCGCCCTTGATGGCGGCCTTGCAGGCCATGGTGTGCATCACACCGTCCCGGGCGGCGGCCGGGTCGGCCCGCCCGGTGGAAAGCAGCCTGCCCGCCAGCTCGGAGAGGGTGGATTCAATGTCTCCGGCGTCCACATAGTCGGGACACTGACGCACGATGAGTCCGCCGCCGCCGAAATCCTCCACCTCAAAGCCGAAGTCGGCTAGGAGCTGCTGGTTCTGGAGCAGCACCGCGCCCTCCTCGGCAGGGGGCGTAAAGACCACAGGCGTCAGCAGCATCTGGCACATGGGCGTATAGCCCGCCGCCTTGAGCCGGTCAAAGTGCATCCGCTCATGGGCGGCGTGTTTGTCGATGAGCAGCACCCGCTCCCCCTGTTCCACGATGATATAGGTGTGGAAGATCTCCCCGGCCAGCCGCCAGGGCTCCGGCTCGGGCTCCTCCGCCACAGGGGGGAGGACCTCCGGCGCGGCGGGCGCGGTTTCGGCTTTGGCCTCCGGCTCCGGATGGGTCGGAGGCGGGGAAACCGGCCGTTCATCCGTAGAGGAGGGTTCCTCCCGCTCCGGGACCGCGGGCGCCGGGCGGGGGCTGGGGGACGCGGGGGCGGTGCGCGCCTCCGGTTCTGTCCGGGCCACGGGGGCGGATGCCGGTTTCGCCGGGGTGCTGACCGGGGCCGGGGCGGCCGGGGTGCGGGGCGCCGTGTAATCGTGCAGGGGCAGACGCTCCCCCGGCAGGGGGGCGGTGCGGATCCGCTCCAGGGCCGAGAGGCCCGGCCGGACCGGGTGCCGGCGCTCCGGAGCGCCCTCCGCCGCGCCCTGGCTCGTCAGGGCGCGATACTGCTGGGCCGTCATGGTCTGGAACCTGGTCTGGTTGGGGGTGACGCTGTCGTGGGCCCGGGGCCGCTCCAGCACGGCGGTGGGGCGGGTCTGATCCTGCTCCAGGGCGGCCCGCACGGCGTAGTACACCGCGTCAAAGACCTTGCGCTCGCTGCCGAACTTGACCTCCTGCTTGGTGGGGTGGACGTTCACGTCCACCGCGTTCAGCTTGGTGGTCAGGTGGAGGACACACCCCGGGAACTTGCCCACCATCTTCTGGTTGGCATAGGCCTCCTCCAGGGCGGCCATCATGGTGCGGGACTTCACATAGCGTCCGTTGACAAAGAAGTGCTGGTATCCCCGGGTGCCCCGGCAGCAGGTGGGGAGGGAGGTGAAGCCGTTCACCGTCATCTCCTCCCCAGAGCCGGTGACGCTCCGCAGGCCCAGGGCCATCTCCCGTCCCAGGACGGCGTAGACCGCGCTCTTGAGCTGTCCGTCGCCGGGGGTGAGGAGCTCCTGCCGGCCGTCCCGCAGGAAGCGGATGCTCACCTCCGGGTGGGAGAGGGCCTGCCGCTGCACGGCGGCAAAGACGGCCGCCCCCTCCGCCGAGTCCTTTTTCATGAATTTCAGCCGGGCGGGGGTGTTGTAGAAGAGGTCGCGCACCACCATCGTGGTGCCCTGGGGACAGCCGGCCTCCTCCCGGGAGACCACCACGCCCCCTTCCAGCTCTACGGAAACCCCTACGCTCTCCTCCGCCGTCCGGGTGAGCAGGTCCACCCGGGAGACCGCCGCGATGGCGGCCAGAGCCTCCCCCCGGAAACCCAGGGTGCCGATGGCCTCCAGGTCGTATTCACTCCGGATCTTGCTGGTGGCATGGCGCAGGAAAGCGGTCTCGGCCTCCTCCGCGGCGATGCCGCAGCCGTTGTCCGTCACCCGGATGAGGGTCATGCCGCCGTGCTGGATCTCCACCGTGACGGCAGTGGCCCCGGCGTCGATGGCGTTTTCCACCAGTTCCTTGACCACCGAGGCCGGCCGCTCCACCACCTCGCCGGCGGCGATGAGGTCGGCCACATGGGGGTCCAGAGGTTGGATATGAGGCATAGGGATTCACCAGACTTTCTGAATGAGAGATAAGGCGGACAGGTGCTCAGCCCGCCACGATGCGCAGCAGAGTCAGTCCGTTGATGGCCATGTGCAGCAGCACCGCGCTCCACAGGGAGCCGCCCCGCTCATAGCACCAGGCCAGAAGGGCCCCCGCAGGCAGGTACTGCACCGCCAGGAGCAGATAGCGCAGGTCCATCCTTCCGTAGGAGAACACAAACTGCCACACGCAGTACAGGGCGAAGAGCCCCATCGAGAGCAGGTAGGCCGCTCCCCGGCTGTACCGCCGGACGCCCCCGAAGAGCAGTCCCCGGAAGAGCAGCTCCTCCACGATGGGCATGAGGACCACCACGATCATTCCGGTGGCGCCGGGGGAGAGGAGATACTCCAGGGCATAGCCGCTCTCGTTTGGGTTGCGTACGGGCAGGGGGATCTGCCGGACCAGAACATCCAGCGCGATCCAGGCCACCAGAGCGGCGGCTATGGACTTCAGATTCTTGCCCGGACAGGAGAACAGACGGTCCAGGTTCCGCTTCCACAGGCCGGAAAAGAGTACAAAGCCCAGCAGCACAGAAATGAGATAGTAGACCACGTTGGACTCCGCCACCGGGAGCTCCTCCCAGGCATTGCGCTGCACCCAGGCCATCAGGAAGGGGAAGAGGGCCACATAGAGGACCGACAGCGCCCCGCCCCGGAGCCATTCCCCCGGGCTGAGCTTCTCCTGCCAGATGGGGATTGGATTCATCTGTCATCCCTCCTTTTGCCGGGACCGCCCTCCGGCGGTCAGAGTTTCTGCTTGAGTTCGTAGATCAGATTCATGGCCTCGATGGGGGTGAGGGTGTTCACATCCACCCGGCGCAGCCGCTCGGCCACCTCCCCGGCCCCCAGGTCCAGGAGGCTCATCTGGCTCTCCCCGGACGGAGCCGGTGCGGCAGGGGCAGACACGCCGCCCTGTTCCAGCTCGCTGAGGATCTCCCGGGCCCGGCGGATGACCCGGTCGGGGACCCCCGCCAGCTTGGCCACCTCGATGCCATAGCTCTGGTCAGCGCCGCCCCGGACGATCTTGCGCAGGAAGAGGATATCGTCCTTCTTCTTTTTGGCGGCGATGTTATAGTTCTTCACCCCGGGGATCTGCCCCTCCAGCACCGTGATCTCGTGATAGTGGGTGGCAAAGAGGGTCTTGGCCCCCAGCCGCTTGCGGTCGGCGCAGTACTCCAGCACCGCCCGGGCGATGGACATGCCGTCATAGGTGCTGGTGCCCCGGCCGATCTCGTCCAGGATGAGAAGGCTCTTGCTGGTGGCGTTTTTCAGGAGCTCGGCCACCTCGCTCATCTCCACCATGAAGGTGGACTGGCCCGCGCTCAGATCGTCGCTGGCCCCGATGCGGGTAAAGACCCGGTCCACGATGCCGATGCGGGCGTACCGGGCGGGTACGAAGGAGCCCATCTGGGCCATGAGCACAATGAGTGCCACCTGCCGCATATAGGTGGATTTGCCCGCCATGTTGGGGCCGGTCAGGATGGCCACCGTGTTCTCGCCGGCGTCCATCCGGGTATCGTTGGGGACGAAGAGTCCCCCCTTGAGCATCTGCTCCACCACCGGATGGCGTCCCTCGGTGATCTCAATCACGTCGGAGAGGTCCACCTCCGGCCGGCAATAGCCCCGGTCGGCGGCCACGGCCGCAAAGGAGGTGAGCACATCCACCTGGGCCACGGCGGCGGCCGAACGCTGGATGTCTCCCACCCGCCGAGCGGTCTCCTCCCGGATGGCACAGAAGAGCTCGTGCTCCAGGGCGGTGATCCGGTCCTGGGCCGTGAGGATGGAGTGCTCCAGATCCTTGAGCTCCTGGGTGATGTACCGCTCGCAGTTGACCAGGGTCTGCTTGCGGATATAGGTCTCGGGCACCTGATCGTAGTAGGACTTGGAGACCTCGATATAGTAGCCGAACACCTTGTTGTAGCCCACCTTCAGGCTCTTGATGCCGGTGCGCTCCTTCTCCCGGGCCTCCACAGCGGCCACCATGTCCTTGCCGTGGACCAGGATGTCCCGCAGGCGGTCCACCTCCGGGTCGTAGCCGTCCCGGATGAAGCCGCCCTCCCGGACCGAGAAGGGGGGATCGTCCTGGATGCCCCGGCCGATGAGCTCCCGCAGGTCGGAGAGGTCGTCCAGCTCCTCCCGCAGGGACTGGAGCAGGGGAGAGGACAGCCCCTCCAGCAGCTCCCGCAGATGGGGGAGCCTGCCCAGGCCGCCCGAGAGGGCCACCAGATCCCGTCCGCCGGCGGTGCCGTAGACGATGCGCCCGATGAGCCGCTCCAGATCGGTGATCTCCCGCAGGCAGAGGATGATCTCCTCCCGGGCAATGGGGTCGTTCACCAGGGCCTCCACCGCGCCCAGGCGACGGTGGATGGCGGCGGGAGAGAGGAGGGGCCGCTCCATCCACGTGCGGATGAGGCGGCGGCCCATGGCGGTGCGGGTCTTGTCCAGCACCCAGAGGAGGGAGCCCTTCTTCTCCTTGGCGCGCAGGGTCTCGGTGAGCTCCAGGTTCCGCCGGGCGGTGAGATCCAGCTCCATGAACTGCCCGGAGGTGAAGTAGGTGAGGGTGGAGAGGTGGGAGAGGTCGGTCTTCTGGGTCTCATAGAGGTAGGAGAGCAATCCTCCCACCGCCTGGACCGCGTGGCTGTCCCCCTCAGGCAGGGCGCTCACCCCGCTCTGGAACTGCTTTTTCACGGCGGCCCCAGCTGTTTCGGGACGGTAGCGCTCCTCCCCGCCGTTCTCACAGCGGCACTCCAGCTTGTCCCGCAGGAAGGCCCCCAGGGCCTCGTTCCGGCTGGCCCCCTCGGAGAGGAGGGCCTCCCGGGGTGAGAAGCGGCCCAGCTCGTTCTGGAGGTGCTCCAGGGCATCCCCGCCGTGGAAGGAGGTCACTGAGATCTCTCCGGTGGAGATGTCACAGAAGCACAGCCCGGCCCCCCGCTCGTCCAGATAGATGGAACAGATGAAGTTGTTGCGCCCCTCGTCCAGCATGGAGGAGGCGATGACCGTGCCCGGGGTGATGATGCGGATGATGTCCCGGTCCACCAGCCCCTTGGCGGTGGCCGGGTCCTCCATCTGCTCACAGATGGCCACCTTATACCCCTTGGCGATGAGCCGGGCGATGTAGGCGTCCGCGCTGTGGTAGGGCACGCCGCACATGGGGGTGCGCTCTCCCTCCGGCTTGCTCCGGTCCCGGCTGGTGAGGGTCAGCTCCAGCTCCTTCGACACCAGCTTGGCGTCCTCATTGAACATCTCATAGAAGTCCCCCAGACGGAAAAAGAGGATACAGTCCGGGTGGTCCTCCTTCATGGCGATGTACTGGCGCATCATGGGGGTGGTGTCTGCTGGCATGGTCAAGGCTCCTTTTCTTCTGTGGTGTATCCCGGGTGCGGGGATGCAAGGGGGAGTCCAGAGGGGGATGCCCCCTCTGGGCTTTCTTTCCCACCGCTTTCTTTGCAAAGAAAGCGGTGCGCCCGCCGCGCAGGCGCGTTCTCAAAATCTTACGGCTCGTCCCGCAGGCCCAGCAGATAATCGGCGCTGACCTCAAAATACTGGGCCATACGGATGATCGTAGAAGCGGTAGGTTCCCGCTCGCCATATTCGTAGCGCTTATAGGCACTGTACGACAATTCCAGAATGTCTGCAAGTTCGTCTTGCTTTTTCTGGTGGAGCAGCCGCAGCTCCTTCAAACGTTCTGACAATACACTCATGCCGTGTTTCCTCTTGACAGCTCCATTTGGAGCTGATATGATTAGAACATCTCCAAACGGAGCTGTTATCTTAGGATGGGGGAATCCAACGATGCCCGACTTACTGGAATATCTCAGTCCCTATATTCAGGAGCAGGCGCAGCGGTTCCTCACGGACCCGGAGTACGAGCAGAACCGCGCCTACCGGGACTTTCACCTGGACTGGCTGCGCGCCCACCTGGGGCCGGAGGCCCTTGGCCATCTGGAGGACTTCTGCGGCCTCCAGGCCCTGGCCGGGGAGGCCAAACAGCATGCGCTCCTCCGCGCCGCCCTGGCCGCAGGCGTTCGTCTGGGGAGCTTAGGCCAGCTCGCCGAATAGGGACCACTTGTTGGCCCCGGTGATGGCCACGTCCACAAAGCTTCCGATGAGGGACTCCTCCCCGGTGAGGCGGACCAGCCGATTGCCCGGGGTGCGGGCGGTGAGGCCCTTCTCGTCCTTCCCATCCACCAGGCAGCGGACGGTCTTGCCGATGTAGGCCGCGTGCTTCTCCTCAGAGATCTGATCCTGCCGGTCCACCAGGCGCTGGAAGTTCCGAAGCTTCTCCTCCCGGGACATGGGGTCGGGCATGCTGGCCGCGGGGGTACCCACCCGGGGGGAGTAGATAAAGGTGAAGAGGGCGTCAAAGCGGACCTCCTCGATGAGGCTCAGGGTCTCCTCGAACTCCTCGGTGGTCTCCCCGGGGAAGCCCACGATCACGTCGGAGGTGATGACCACATCGGGGATCTGCTCCCGCAGGCGGCGGACCTTATCCAGGTATCCCGCCCGGTCGTACACCCGGTTCATGGCCTTGAGGATGCGGTCGCTCCCAGCCTGGAAGGGGAGGTGGAAGCAGGGGGCGATCTTCTCGGAAGAGGCCATGGTCTCAAAGAGCTTCTGAGAGGCGTCCTTGGGATGGCTGGTCATAAAGCGCAGCAGGAAGTCGCCGGGGATCCCGGCGGCTTCTTTCAGCAGATCGGCAAAGTCCATGGGCTCGTCCAGGTCTTTGCCGTAGGAGTTGACGTTCTGGCCCAGCAGGGTGATGTCCTTGTAGCCCTCGGCCACCAGGCCCCGGATCTCCTCCAGAATGACCTGGGGACGGCGGCTGCGTTCCCGGCCCCGGACATAGGGGACGATGCAGTAGGTGCAGAAGTTGTTGCACCCGTACATGATGGAGACCCAGGCCTTCACGCCGCCCTGACGCACCACCGGGATGCCCTCGGCGATGGAACCGGCCTCGTCGGTGTGCTCAAAGACCCGCTTTCCGGTGGCCCGGAAGCGCCACAGCAGCTCCGGGAAACGCCACAGGGCGTGGGGGCCGAAGAGGAGATCCACCTGGCGGTAGGACTCCCGCACCTTTTTGGCCACATGCTCCTCCTGGGCCATGCAGCCGCACAGGCAGATGATCTGGTTGGGGTTGGCCCGCTTGGTGTGGGTGAGGGCCCCCACGTTGCCCAGCACACGCTGCTCGGCGTGCTCTCGGATGGCGCAGGTGTTCACCAGCACCAGGTCGGCCTTGTGCTCGTCATCGGTAAAGCCGTAGCCCATCTCGCTCAGGTAGCCCCGCAGACGCTCGGAGTCGGCCTCGTTCTGCTGGCAGCCATAGGTGTCCACCATGGCCAGAGGGGTGTGGTCCATCTGGGCGTTCATGGCGTGGATCTTCATGCAGTAGTCCATCTGCACCGCGATCTGCTCGGCGGTGATCTGTGTCGTCTCTCGCTTCAAGTCGGTTCCTCCGCTTTCTGTTTGTCCAAAGGGTATTATCAAGAAATTGTACCACTTTTCCGGGCAAAACACAAGGTTTCCCTCCCGCTTCCGCCCTGCTTTTCATTGACGATAGATGGGGGAGGCGTTATAATGAAAGTTAACCTGTCCCCTGCGGGGGAACATGACCGAGACAAGCGAGGCGAGGGCTGTGAAAACACTGGTTTTGGAGAAAAAAGCCCTGAAACACAATATTGCCGTGGTGAAAGAGCGGGCGGGCAGCGCCGCCATCTACGGGGTCCTCACCGGGGACGGCGGCGGCGCGGGCACCGCGGAGCTGGCCCGCTTTCTCCGGGAGGAGGGCGTCCGCCGCTTTGCCGTGTCCGAGCCAGAGGAGGCCGAGGCCGTGCGCAAGGCCGGTCTGGTGGATGAGGAGATCCTCATGCTCCGGGCCACCACCGACCGGGAGGAGCTGGACCGCCTGCTGGACCTGAATGTGGTGTGCACCGTGGGCTCGGTGGACACCGGCCTCGCCCTCAACAGCGCGGCGGAGGCCCGCTCCACCGTGGCTGAGGCCCACATCCAGGTGGATACCGGTCTGGGCTTCGGCGGCTTCCTGGCCGGGGAGCCGGAGAAGATCGTGAACATCTACCGGAATCTGCCCAACGTGGCCCTCTCGGGCATCTATACCCAGGTCCACTCCATCCACGCCGACGGGCACAACGCCGCCGAGCAGCTCAAGCAGTTCCACCGGGTGGTGGAGGCGGTACACCAGGCCGGCTTTGAGACCGGGATCGTCCACGCCGCCGGTTCCTACGCCCTGATGCACTACGACTTTGCCCGGATGGACGCGGTGCGGGCCGGGTCGGTCCTGCTGGGCCGCTGCCGCCGCCGGCGGGGAGACGGCCTGCTCCGGGTGGGCTACGGCGAGGCCGGCATTGAGGAGACCCGCTGGGTCCCCAAGGACTACACTGTGGGCAACGAGTCCACCGTCCGTCTCCACCGCCCCACCCGGATCGCCGTGATCCCGGTGGGCTATCAGAACGGCTTTGGGGTCTCCCGGGGGCGGGATGCAGGGCTCCTGGCCACCCTGCGCCGCTGGTGGCGGGCCCGCCACATCACCGTGCGGGTCAACGGGCAGAAGGCCCGGGTCCTGGGCCGCATCGGCGCCATCGAGACCCTGGTGGACGTGACCGACCTCAAGTGCTCGGCCGGCGATCTGGTCTACTTTGACATCGACCCCATGTATGCCCGGGGCATGAAGCGGGAATACCGGTAGCTCCACACGATACAGATAAAGGATGATAGTATGCGCGCAGTTGTGACACGAGTGAAAAACGCCTCCGTCGAGATCGACGGCCGGGTCAACGGCTCCATCGATCAGGGCTTCCTGGTCCTGCTGGGTGTGGGCCCCAACGACACCGAGGCCCAGGCCATCAAGATGGCCGATAAGGTCTGCGGCCTGCGGGTCTTTGAGGACGAGAACGGCAAGATGAACCGCAATCTGGAGGCGGTGGGGGGAAGCCTTCTGGTGGTCTCCCAGTTTACCCTCTACGCCGACACCAAGAGCCGCCGTCCCGGCTTCACTGGGGCCGCCAAGCCCGACATCGCCGTCCCTCTCTACGAGAAGTTCATGGCCGAGTGCGAAGGCAGAGGGTTTCACGTGGAACATGGCGAATTCGGCGCCGATATGCAAGTGTTCTCTCAGAACGACGGCCCCGTCACCATTCTCTTTGACACCGACCACATGTAATACGATCTCTGACTGAGGTGATTTCCATGGTAATCAAGACCATTTTGCTCCCCGCCGTGTCCACCAACTGCTATCTGGTGGCCGATGAGGCCAGCAAGCGCTGCGCCATCGTCGATCCCGGCGACCCCGATCCCCGCATCCTGTCCACCGTCCGTGCGGAGGGGTGGGAGGTGCAGTGCATCCTCCTGACCCACGCCCACTACGACCACACCATGGGCGTGCCTGCTCTGCGGCAGGAGCTGCCCGGCGTGCCCGTCTACGTCCACCCCGGCGATGCGGAGATGCCCAAGCCCTTTTTCCGCATCGAGGAGATGGGGGAGCTGACCTTCTACCAGGACGGAGACCACGTGCAGGTGGGCGGGGTGGACCTGGAGGTCCTCCACACTCCCGGCCACACCCAGGGCTCGGTGGTCCTGCGGGTGGGGGACACCCTGCTCACCGGCGACACCCTCTTCAAGGGCTCCATGGGCCGCACCGACCTGCCCGGGGGAAGCTATGACGCGATGCGCGCCTCCCTCCGCCGCCTGGGCGGACTGGAAGGGGACCTGACCGTCCTGCCCGGCCACATGGACCCCTCCACGCTGGACCATGAGCGCAAATACAACTACTATCTGAAGGAGGCGATGAAGGAAGACTGACTCTGTTTCCCGGGAAACAAAGTCCCTTCCGTCCCTCTTATGCATCTGACCTTACAAGGACATGACTACCGATATGCCGCCGAGCAGATGATGCTCACCCTCTTTCCGGAGGAGCGGCCCGACTATACCCCCGCCCCCGAGGGGGCAAACGCAGTTCTCCTCACCCTTACCCCTCAGGGGGACACCCTGCACGCCCGGGCCGTCCTGCGCTGGCAGGGGAAGGAGACCGTGGGGGAGGACTCCGCCCCGGTCCCCGGTGGGGAAGATCCCCTGGTCCGGGACCGGGTGTGCCAGCGTATCCTGAAGCTGGCCTTCTACCGGGCCGGGGTGGCCGCCCTGGGCCACGAGCCCCCCTGGGGGGCCCTCACCGGCGTGCGCCCGGTCAAGATCCCCACCCGCGCCATGGAGCGGGGAGCCACGCCCCAAGAGGCCGAGCGGGAGCTGCGGGAGACCTACCGGGTCTCCCCGGGCCGGGCCTCCCTGGCCCTGGACTGCGCCCAGGCCAGCCTGCGGGCCAAGCAGAGCCTGCGGGAGGACGAGGTATCCCTCTACATCGGCATCCCCTTCTGTCCCACCCGGTGCGCCTACTGCTCCTTTGTCTCGGCCGACGTGGGCCGGACCCTCAAGCTCCTCTCGCCCTTTCTGGAGGTCCTCCTCCAGGAGGTGGACGCCACTGCGGAGGAGCTGCGCCGGGCCGGGTACGCCGTGCGCTCCCTCTACGTGGGGGGCGGCACCCCCACCACCCTGAGCGCCCCTCAGCTGGATCTGCTGCTGGGCCGGGTGGAGGAGCGCTTTGACCTCTCCCGCTGTACGGAATACACGGTGGAGGCGGGGCGGCCCGACACCATCACCGCGGAAAAGCTCGCCGTCCTGCGCCGCCGGGGGGTACAGCGGGTGTCGGTCAATCCTCAGACCATGCAGGACGCCGTCCTCGCCGCCATGGGCCGGGCCCACACCGCCGCCGACATCCTGCGCTCCTTTGAGCTGGTGCGCGCCTCGGGCATCCCCTGCGTGAACATGGACCTCATCGCCGGACTGCCCCAGGATACGCCGGAGGGCTTCCGCGCCTCCCTGGACCAGGTCCTGGCGCTGGACCCGGAGAACGTGACCGTCCACACTCTGGCCCTCAAGAAGGGCTCCCGCCTGATGGGGGACGGCACGGGGGAGAGCCCCGTTCTCCCCACGGCGGAGGATGTGGACGCCATGCTCTCCTACGCGTGGGAGACCCTGCGCGCCCACGGGCAGGTGCCCTACTACCTCTACCGTCAGAAATACATGTCCGGCTCCTTTGAAAATGTGGGCTGGGCCAAGCCGGGTTGGGAAAGTCTCTACAATATCTGCATGATGGAGGAGCTCCACACCATACTATCTCTTGGAGGGGGCGGCGTGACCAAGCTGGTCCACCCCCGCACCGGGCGCATCGAGCGCATCGCCAATCCGAAATATCCCCACGAGTACGTGGACAGTCTGGAAAAGCTTCTGCGCGGCAAACATCAGGCCGCCGACTTCCTGCTCCAACTGCGTCAGGGGGAGTGATCCCCCCGGAAAGGAGGCTTTATGGCCTATTCCCTCACGGAGATTCGGACGCGCACCCGACACGATCCCGCTGCCTTTCTGGCCGAGTGTGACGAGGCCTACCAGGAGCGCATCCGCCACGCGGCCGACGTCATCGTCCAGCGCATGGAGAAGAGCCCCATCGTGCTCCTCTCCGGCCCGTCGGGCTCCGGCAAGACCACCTCCGCCCTCAAGCTGGAGGAGGAGCTGGAGCGCCGGGGTGTGAACACCCACACGGTCTCGCTGGACAATTACTTTCACCCCCCCAGCCATCCCGCCGCGCCCCGCACCCCGGAGGGGGACATCGACTTTGAATCCCCCCAGCTGCTGGACATGGCCCTGCTGGACGAGACCTTCACCCGCCTCTCCCGGGGGGAAGAGGTCACCATCCCCCGGTTTGAGTTCTCCCGCCAGATGCGCAATGACGCCAAGGGCTGGCCCCTCCACCTCCGGGACAACGAGGTGGCCATCTTTGAGGGCATCCACGCGTTGAACGACGACATCGCCGGGCGCCATCCGGAGGCCACCGCCCTCTACGTCTCAGCCCGCTCCAACGTGCTGGAGGACGGGGCGGTCCGCTTCAAGGGCACCTGGATGCGCATTACCCGCCGGGCCGTGCGGGACTGCAACTTCCGGGGCACCGACCTCACCGACACCCTGTCCATGTGGCACAACGTCCGCCGGGGAGAGAAGCGGTATATTTCCCCCTACAAGGGCCGGGCCCACATCGTGGTGGACTCCTCGCTGCCCTATGAGGCGGCGGTCTTCGCCAATTACACCGCCCCGCTGGCCCAGGCTCTGGAGAGTCTGCCCCCCAGCAATCCCCGCTGGAAGGAGCTCCACGACCTGCTGGATGCCTTCCGGTGGTTTGAGCCCATCGACCCCGCGCTGGTCCCGCCCAGCTCCCTCATCCGGGAGTTTATCGGCGGCGGGACATACCGATACAAGTGATCCCCATTTACCTGGAGAAATACAAGAAAGAAGGAACATGACCCATGTCTGAATGCACCCACAACTGCTCCTCCTGCGGCGAGAGCTGCTCGGAGCGCACCAGTCCCCAGAGCTTCCAGGTCCCGTCCCATGAGCTCTCCCACGTCAAGAAGGTCATCGCCGTGGTCAGCGGAAAGGGCGGCGTCGGCAAGAGCCTGGTGACCTCCTCTCTGGCCTGCGCCATGGCCGGCCTGGGCAAGAAGGTCGGCATCCTGGACGCCGACATCACCGGCCCCTCCATTCCCAAGGCCTTCGGCATCCACACCCGGGCCGCGGGCAGCGAGCTGGGCATCTACCCCGAGACCTCCAAGAGCGGGGTGGAGGTGATGAGCCTCAACCTCCTCACCGAGAATGAGACCGACCCCGTCATCTGGCGCGGTCCGGTCATTGCCGGCACTGTCAAGCAGTTCTGGACCGATGTCATCTGGGGCGAGCTGGACTATCTCTTCGTGGATATGCCTCCCGGAACCGGTGACGTGCCCCTGACTGTGTTCCAGTCCCTGCCCGTGGACGGGATCATCATGGTCACCTCTCCTCAGGATCTGGTGAGCATGATCGTCACCAAGGCCGTCAAGATGGCCGAGATGATGCACATCCCCGTGCTGGGCCTGGTGGAGAACTACAGCTACTTCCAGTGCCCCGACTGCGGCAAGCAGCACGCCATCTTCGGCGAGAGCCACATCGACGCCGTGGCCACCGAGCACGGCCTGAAGGTGCTGGCCCGTCTGCCCATCGATCCCAAGCTGGCCGCCGCCTGCGACCAGGGCGAGATCGAGTCCTTCCAGCCCAACTACCTCTCCGAGGTGGCCGGGATGCTCACCCAGATGTAAGCCCCTCTTATTCAAGAAAAGCCGCGGCCCGCGATCGTATGATCGCGGGCCGCGGTTCTATTTTTATCGTGTTTGTTTTAAATCCCGGCCAGCACACCGGCCAGAGTGACGGCATAATCGGGCAGGGTATCCAGAGGGGCCCGCTCATCCACCGAGTGGGCGTCCAGGATGTCGGGACCCGCGCTCACCATCACCATACCGGGGGCCTTTTCTCCCAGGACGGAGGGCTCCAGCCCCACATGGACGGCGGTCACTTCCATTTCCCGCCCCACGGCCTCCTGATAGCTCTGACAGAGCACCTGGATCAGGCGGCTCTGGGGATCGCCCGGCCAGCCAGGGTAGTAGGAGACCTCCCGCAGGGTGAAGCTCGCCTGGGTCGCCGCCGCGTCGTGCATGGGGAAGAGGATCGCTTCCTCCTCCCGCCGGGCGCAGCGGATGAAGGCCAGCACTGCCGCTTCCTCCCCCCGGAGCTGGACGGCCGCCACATTGGCCGATACCCCCACCACATTCGGAAAGGCCGGGTGCATGGCGTATACCCCGTGGAAGAGCCCCGCGGCCAGGCCGCACACCGCCCGGACGGTCTCGCCGCCCCACACCTGCTCCGGACAGGGCACGGGCTCCACCTCCACCCGGGCATGGGGGTCGCTTTCGCCGTAACGCCGGGTAATCTCCGCCCTCAGGGCGGCCACCTGCTCCTGTAAAAGCCCCTCCTGTCCGGCCGGAAGGACCAGCACCGCCTGGGCCGAGGCGGGAATGGCGTTGTGGGCCGAGCCGCCGGAGAACTCGGCTACCTCCCAGTCCGCCGCCCGATCCTGGAGGAAGGACGCCAGGGTCTGCACCGCGTTGAGCCGTCCCCGGTGGATGTCGTCCCCCGAGTGGCCACCGGTGCCGCCGGTCAGAGCAATGTGCCAGCCCTCCGTCCCGGTGGCCGCTCGCCGATCCAGGGTACGGACATAGGTCTCCCGCCGGCCCCCGGCCGAACCGGCAATGGCCCGGCCGAAGTGGAACCCATCCGTGTTCAATAGGCCGTAGGCCCCCGCCAGCCAGCTGGGGTCCACCTGGGCCGCCCCCTTGAGGCCCACCTCCTCACTGACCGTGAACAGGAGGCGCAGGGGGCCGTGCTCCACGCCCTGCGCCAGCAGGTAGAGGACCACGGCGTTCCCCAAATTATTGTCCGCCCCCAGGGTGGAATTGCCGTCGGTGCGCACAAAGCCGTCCCGCACCACCACCCGGGGCGGGTCTCTGCGGGGATCAAACCCGCTGCCCGGGCGGACGGTGCACACCATGTCCATGTGTCCCTGGAGGATGAGAAGGGGAGACTCCTCCCGGCCGGGCGTGGCGGGTACGTCCGCCATCACGTTCCCCGCCCGGTCCCGGACGGGGGAGAGGCCCAGTCCCTTCAGCCGCTCCACCAGATAGCGGCTCTCCGCCTCCTCCTGTCCGGACCCGTGGGGCCGGGCGGAGAGGCCCTGAAATTCCTCCAAAATACCCGCAATGACGGCCTCCCGGCCGCCCAAGTACTCCAATCTTGTCATATGTAACCGTCCTTTCTATGGTCCCCCTGCCTCAGAGCAGGACTTCCCAGGCGCCCAGCAGCACCAGCAGGCCGCCCGAGAGGGGAAGGGCATACCGCCCCAGCAGCCGCTCCGCCGCGCCGCAGCCCAGCCGGTGTCCCAGGGGAAGGGCCACCAGTGTCACCAGAAAATTGCTTCCCGCCGCCGCCAGGGTGGGGATCCCGGCCGCGCCGGCTGCCACGCCCGCACCCGCGTTGTTTACCGCCAGCGCGGCCGCCAGCGAGACCCAACCCGCCAGCCCGGGCGACGACGGCTCTTCTTCCGCCGCCTCAGTGCGCCCCCGCAGGTAATCCAGTAAAAACCAGCATCCAATGCCCACCAGGGCCAGCCCGCCCAGCACTTCCGCCGTCTCCGGGGGGAGCACTGCGGTGGCCGCGTTCCCCAGCAGCAGCGAGAGGGCTGTGATGAGGGTAGTCACTCCCGCCAGCACCAGCGAGGGCCCGGGCGAGATGGAGAGCCCGCGCCCCCCATAGGCTGCCGCCAGCAGCACCGTGTCCAAATTACAGGCCAGCGCAAAACAAATCGCGCCGGTCAACGCCGTCCATAGCTTCATATCGAGCCTCCTTTTCCCCCATCCTATGGAAGGTTGGGGAAAAGGGTGCTCTGTTGTTCTCTTAATGCGGCTCCACCCGAAATTCCACCTGGGTCAGATATGGCCCATTACGGTGTATCTTCCCGGTCCTCCTGGGAGCGGAGCAGCCGCAGGGAAAAGTTTCCCTTATAACTGTTCCCCTCGATCCGGACGATCAGGTCCTTTTTTCCACACACATCCACACAAAAAGAGGCATCCTCCAGTTCCGACCAGCAGTAGAGCACGGTCCCGTCCCGTTCCCGCAATTCCAGGTCCAAATTTCCGGCCTGCGTCTTTACCTGGACCACCAGCACATCATAGCCCCCCGCGGCCGGCCGGAAGCGGCGCCACAACAGCCCAGAAAAATAAGAATACCGCCCTGTCCATCGGTCCCGCCAGCCCCAGCAGCCGCCTACGCACAGAGAGGCGCCGCCGCTCAGGACCCCGACCCGCCAGAGCACCAGCAGCACTGCGGCGACCACCCCAACGCTCAGTACCCATTCCATTTCTTTTCCTCCCCCTTGGCTTTACACCTTCTGTAAGGTCTATCATCGAATCTGTTCCATAGGCTTTATGATACCCTGTACCGCACCAAACCGCAAGGAGCAAGCCTTTCCTTTTGGCCCCTTCCGCAGCACATAGGCCCTGTCCTAGCAGAAAGAGAATACCGGAGCCGCACGGAAAATCCGTGCGGCTCCGGCCGTTTTTCTATGGATTTTACCCCAGGGAAGCAGCCGGTTTACTCGGCCGCCACCGCCCGCTGGGCCTCATAGAGGGCGGCATACCGGCCGCCCCGGGCCAGCAGCTCCTCATGGGTGCCCTCCTCGGCGATGCCGCAGCCGTCGATGACCAGAATACGGTTGGCGCTGCGGATGGTGGAGAGCCGGTGGGCGATGATGAGGGTGGTGCGCCCCTTGGCCAGCTCGTCAAAGGCCGACTGGATGCGGTGCTCCGTGACGCTGTCCAGAGCGGACGTGGCCTCATCCAGAATCAGGATGGGGGGATTTTTCAGGAAGATACGGGCGATGGAGATACGCTGCTTCTGTCCGCCCGAAAGCATGACGCCCCGCTCACCCACATAGGTGTTGAGGCCGTCGGGCATCTCCAGAATGTCCTCATAGATCTCAGCCCGGCGGGCGGCCTCGATGACCTCCTCCTCGGTGGCGTCGGGCCGTCCGTAGCGGATGTTGTCGTAGATGGTCCCCGCAAAGAGGAACACATCCTGCTGTACGATGCCGATGTTCTCCCGCAGGGAGCGCTGCTGAAGCTCGCGCACGTCCCGGCCGTCTAGGAGGATGCGCCCCTCAGTCACATCGTAGAAGCGGGGGATGAGCTGGCACAGGGTGGACTTTCCGCCGCCGGAGGGGCCCACCACCGCCACGGTCTCCCCGGGATGGACATGGAGGGAGACTCCCTCCAGTACGGCAGGGGAGGTGCTCTCGTACCGGAAGGTGACGTCCTCCACCCGGATGTCGCCCGCCACCGGGGCGGAGGCACCCAGCTCCACCGCGTCGGGGGCATCCTGGATCTCAGGCTCCAGCCGCATGAGGTCCACAAAGCGCTTGAACCCGGCGGTGCCCTGCATGAGCATCTCCATAAAGGCCGACAGCTTGCGGATGGGGCTGATGAAGGTGGTCACATAGAGGGAGAAGGTGGTCAGTGTGATGAAGTCCATCTCCCCCTGCATGATGAGGATGCCGCCGTAGGCGATGACCAGCACCGGCAGGATGCCCATGGCAAACTCCATTCCGGAGAAATAGATGGCCATCGTGCGGTAATAGCCCCGCTTTGCGTTGCGGTAGCGGTCGTTGGCCGCCTCAAACTTGGCCCGCTCAGTGTCCTCATTGGCAAAGGCCTTGGCGGTGCGCATACCCGAGATGCAGGACTCCACCTCGCCGTTGATGCCTGCCAGCTTCTGCTTGACCTGGGTGGAGGAGCGCATCATCCGCTTGCGCTGGAACACGGAGAACAGCAGGAAGACCGGCACCACCACAAAGACGGCCAGCGCCAGCTTCCACTGCATATTCAGCATCACCACAAAGGCCCCCAGCAGGGTCACGGCCGAGATGAACATATCCTCGGGGCCGTGGTGGGCCAGCTCGGCGATCTCGAAGAGATCGCCGGTGACCCGGCTCATCAGGTGGCCGGTGCGGTTCTTGTCATAGAAGGAAAAGGAGAGGGTCTGCATATGGGCAAAGAGGTCCCGGCGGATGTCCGCCTCAATACGCACGCCCATCAGGTGGCCCCAATAGGTGACGATAAAGCTCAGCCCGGCCTTGAGCACATAGGCCAGGATGAGGATGGCCATGACGGCAAAAAAGGTGGCGAACAGCCGGTCGGGCAGCAGGGTCTGCATGGCCCAGCGGGATACCTGGGGGAAGGACAGATCCACCGCGGCAATGCCCAGGGCACAGATCATATCCAGCAGGAAGAGGGCCATATGGGGCCTGTAATAGGACGCGAACAGGCTCAGATACCCCCGTTCCCGGAATGCTTTGGGTGACATGATATTCCTCCTCATTCTCAATTGAATCGAAATCAGTATAGGACAAGGGGGGATATTTTGTCAATTTTGAGTGGACTTTTTATTTACAAATGCTGGTCCAAAACAGTATAATAAAATTTGCGTGAATTTTTAGGTATCTCATAGGAGGAGATCTGCTTGAGCAGCTTTTTTCAAAATCTGTTGATCGTCATTGGACAGGTGGGGACGCTTTTTCTGCTGATGAGCGTTGGCTATCTGCTGGCCAAACTGGGAAAGCTCACCCCCGAGGCGCTGCCCCAGCTCTCATTCCTTTTGCTGTATGTGGTGACGCCCTGTATCATCATTGACTCCCTCCAGGTGGAATATGACCCGGCGCTGCTGCACGACATGGTCTTTTCCTTTGGTCTGGTCATCCTCAGTTATCTGGTCCTGGCTCTGCTCTGCCAGTGCTTTTTCCGCCGGCAGGACTTGGACCGCCGGGACACTCTCCGTTTTGCCGTCATCTTCGGCAACACCGGCTTTATGGGCTTCCCCCTCATGTCCGCCATCTTGGGGGACGGAAGCCTGGTGTACTCCATGCCGGTCTTTGTGGCCTTCAACCTGCTGGTGTGGACCTACGGCGTCTACCTTATGGGCGGCCCCAGCCGCTTCTCGGTGAAAAAGGTCCTGCTCAGCCCGCCCATCCTGGGCATTCTCATTGCGCTGCCCCTCTTCTTTGCGGAGATCCGCCTGCCCTCCCCGGTAGGCAATACCATCGGCTATCTGGCCGATCTGAACACCCCTCTGGCCATGCTGGTCATCGGCGCTCAGATGGCGGCCGCCGACCTGCCCGCCACCTTCCGCAACACCCGGCTCTACCTGGGCGCCGTCATCAAGCTGGTGGTGGCTCCCGTCCTGACGGCCCTGATCCTGCTGCCCTTCCACCTCAACCCCATCAGCTTTGTGGCCGTGGTGATCCTGTCCGGTGTGCCCACGGCCGGCGTCACGGCCATGTTTGCCGAGCAGTTTGACCGGGACACCGAGAGCGCGGCTCAGATCGTCACCCTCTCCACCCTCCTCTCCATCATTACCCTTCCGGTCGTGGCGGTCGTGGCGGAGCGGATCGCCGGTCTCTAAGGCCCAGCCCCAGAACCACATCAAAAAAGCGGGTCTGCATCAGCAGACCCGCTTTTTTTACCCGCCGCCGGGGAGGTGGCGTCCCAGTGCCAGCCAGAGGGCCAGCCCTCCCTGAAGTATCAGGATGGCAGGGAGTCCGTAACGAAAGTACCAGTGCTTGGTCTTGTGCCGGAAGACCTGCATCCCCACGATCCCGCCCAGGGCGCCCCCCAGAAGGGCCAGGAGGAAAAAGGTCCGCTCCCGCACCCGCCACTCGCCCCGCCGGGCCCGCCGTTTATCCCAGCCCATCAGGACAAATTCCACCAGATTGACTAACACCAGGGCGGCCAGTACTGCGCGCCACATAGGCATTCCTCCTTTGGCCGACAGTATACCCGCTTTTTTCTCCCCGGTCAATTCCGTATTGGGGGGAACTTTTTCCCCGCCCCGCCGTCTAATGGGGCAGAACACATTCTGACACACTCTCTAGGAGGCGTTTTATCATGGCTCACACCCTGTTCCGCCGTCTGGCCCCTCTGGGCCTGGCGCTCACCCTTGCCGTCCCCGCGCTGGCCGCCGGGATGGACGCCTTTGTCCCGGACGGGACCTATCCGGGCTTTTCCGACGTATCCGCCGGGGCCTGGTATGCCGCCGACGTGGAGCAGGCCGTGAAGCTGGGCCTGATGAAGGGCAAGGGAGACGGCCGCTTTGATCCTCAGGGCCAACTCTCCGCTGCTGAGGCCATCACCATGGCCGCCCAGGTCCATTCCGCCTACACCGGGCAGAGCTTTACCCCCGGCGGCTCCCCCTGGTATGAGAACGCGGTGGACTACGCCGAGGAAAACGGCCTCATCCTGCGCAAGGAGTTCTCCGATTACAGCGCGCCCATCACCCGCTCGGATATGGCAGGTATCTTTGCCTACGCCCTGCCGGTGGAGGAGCTCCCCCGGATCAACCGGGTGGCCTCCATCCCCGATGTGACCTCCTCCACTGCCCACGCCGGGGCTATTTATCTCCTCTATAACGCCGGGGTACTGGCCGGAACGGGGGATGGCACCTTCTCCCCGGATGCCCCCATCGACCGCTCCAGCGCCGCCGCCATCCTCAACCGTCTGGCCCTGCCGGAGAGCCGGGTGACCTCCGCCCTGGACACCCCCGTCGACGGGACCACCGTGGAAAATACCGACGGCGCCTTCCGCCTCACCTTCGGCGCGGGGAACTGGGAAGAGATTCAGCAGGACGGAGCTGCCGGTCTCACCTTCACCGACCAGAACGGCACGCTGAAAGCCCTCTCCTTTGCCAAATCCGGCCAGAATGCCGCCACGCTGGCAGACTTCTCGGTCTCCCGGCTCACCGCGCTGCGGGACGCCCTGGGCGGTGTGGAGCTGCTGGAGCAGCCCGACGTCATCCTCTTCCGGGGTCTGCCCGCTGTATTCTATCGTTATCAGGAGGGAACGACTGTGTACACCGTGTTTTCCGTGGAAAACTCCAATTCCTATGTAGAGCTCACCCTGGCCGCCCCGGCCGGGTCGGAGGACGCCTATCCCGCCCTGCTCCACACAGCCTATACGCTGGATCTGGCCCTGTAAAAGTCCGCTTAGGGCTTGTTATGAAATAGCGTTTTAAAAAACCGTTGCCGGGAACTGTGTAATATCAGTTCCCGGCAACGGTTTTCATATACCTATTTTCAATTGAGAAGTCGAAAACGCTATCCCTTGCGGCAGGCCCTTTTTAGTCGTCGCTCAGATAGTAGGGCTTCATGAGGCTGGAGGAGAGCTCGGTGGAGTCCTTCACCCCATCGGTGCGCAGCTCCACCTCGCGGGGACGGCCGGGGCCCTTGCCGCGGCCATTGCGCTTCTTTTTCCCGCCGCCCAGCACGTCCAGGGCCTTGGCCGGCATGCTCTTCTTCTGGGCGGGGCGGGCCTGCTTCTCCTCCTTGGGGGAGTGGGACGGGCGCTTCTCCTGCCCGTTCTCCTCTCCCGCGGGGCGGGGAGACTTGCTCCGGCGGGCTGGGCGCTCCTTGCGGGGCTGCTCCTTGCTCTGGAACATCCGGGGCCGGGGGGCCAGCAGGCGGGCGGTGGCGTCCATAATGACATCTCCGGCCAGGGGATCGGTATGGTGGAACTCCTCCTCCCGGCGGTTCCCACTCTCCCGGACAGGACGGGCGGGCGCGGTGGCGGTGAGCGCCTCCTCCAGAGTAGCGCTGGCACGGTAGCCGCGGGCACGCTTCTTCCGGGCCGGAGTCTGCTCCGCCGAAACCGTCGGGGCGGGACGCTCTCCCTTCTTTTTGGGGGCAGGAGCGGGCTCTGCCGCCTGGGCCTTCTGGGCGGCCTTGGCCTTGCGCTCTTCGGCGGCGGCCTTGTTGGCCGCGTCCCGGGCACGGCGGCGCTCCTTGGCGGCCGCCCGGGCCTCGGCATCCTCCGGATTCACCGGGCGCCCCTTCTTGTCCCGGGGCAGAGGCTCAAAGACCTCCATTGGCCAGGGGTGATCCTCCACCACCGGGATGGAGCGGCCCATGAGCTTTTCGATGCCCTTGAGCTCATCCTTCTCATTGATGTCGCAGAAGGAGACGGCGGTGCCGCCGTGACCGGCCCGGCCGGTACGGCCGATGCGGTGGACATAGGTCTCTGGCACATCGGGGAGGTTATAGTTGAACACGTGGGAGAGCTCCTCGATGTCCAGGCCCCGGGCGGCGATGTCGGTGGCCACCAACACCTTGACCCGGCCGCTCTTGAAGTCGGAGAGGGCCTGCTGCCGGGCGGTCTGGCTCTTGTTGCCGTGGATGGCGGCGGCGGTGATGCCGCTCTTCTGGAGATCTCCGGCCACTTTGTTGGCCCCATGCTTGGTGCGGGTAAAAACCAGGGCGTTCTTCACATTGCCCGCCATGAGCAGGGAGGAGAGGAGTTTGGTCTTATTGCCCCGGTCCACATAGTAGAGCTTCTGGTCGATGACCTCCACCGGGGAGGAGACCGGGTCCACCGCCACCCGGGCCGGGTCGTGAAGGAGGGAGTCCACCAGCTCGGTGATCTCGGCGGGCATGGTGGCCGAGAAGAAGAGGGTCTGCTTGCGCGGGGGAAGCCACTTGAGGATCTTCTTCACATCGTGGATAAAGCCCATATCCAGCATCCGGTCGGCCTCATCCAGAACAAAGATCTCCAGGCCGGAGAAGTCCAGCAGCTTCTGCTGGTAGAGGTCGGCCAGACGGCCGGGGGTGGCCACCAGGATGTCCACACCCTTGCGCAGCCGCTCCACCTGGGGAGCCTGGCCAACGCCGCCGAAGATCACGGTGGAGCGCAGCTTCAGATGCTTGCCGTAGGCCTCAAAGCTCTCCTGGATCTGGAGCGCCAGCTCCCGGGTGGGGGTGAGGATCAGGGCACGGATGGGCCGGCCCTGGACGGACTCGGCGTTGAGCCGCTGGAGGATGGGGGTGGCAAAGGCGCAGGTCTTGCCGGTGCCGGTCTGGGCGCAGCCCAGTACGTCCCGCCCGGTGAGGGCCGGCGGGATGGCCTTTTCCTGGATGGGGGAGGGGCGCTCATACCCCAGTTCGGCCAGGGCCCCCAGGATGGGCTCGATGAGGCCGAGTTCACGGAATGTCATGTGTCTCGAAATCCTTTGCAATTTATTCTCTCCAGAGCGCTGTGCTGCCCCGGTACGCACCTGCGCCCGCCGGACAAGACCAGCGGGCGCAGATGTGGAAAGTCTATGATTCAGTATATCATATTTCTTTGGAAATACAAGTGGATTTCCCCGAATGCGGGCCCTGGATATACGTTTAAACGGCCCCGGTTCCGGACGAAGCGCCATAGGTCTTTCCGTCCTCCAGGCAGTGCAGGCGCAGGCGGAAATCTCCCCAATTCCGGGCCAGTGTCTCCAGGTCGGCGCGCGTGCTCCGGACCCAGATGCTGCATACCCCGTGGGCAGCGATGGCGGCGCGGTGGGCGGCACGGACCGCCTCCCCGTCCAGAGAGGGGAGCACCACCGGGCAGCAGCTCCAGCCCCACAGGATCTCCTCCTGGGGCACGCCCTGCTCCAGGAGATAGGATACCGCCCGGGGCACTGCCGCGGCGGCTTCCACCACCACGGCGCACAGGCTGGCCGGAACGGCCAGCACCACATTGCCCCGCGCTCCGCCGGCGTTTTCCCCATAGGCCAGTGCCCAGGCGCCGTCCGCCTCCTGCAGGCCCACCAGCCCCTCACGGGAGGTAAAGCTCTCCGAGGCCAGCACCGGGTCGTCGCACAGGATCTCCACAGTGGGGACCTGCTCCTCGCCCAGCCTCTGCTGGGACACGTTTACGATGGCTTTCCCGCCATAGAGTCCCTCGGTCAGCGTCCGGGCGGAACTCCATCCGCCGGGGACCTCTTTCCCGGCGTCCAGAACGCTGCCCTCCAGGCGGCAGTGGTTGGCGGGGCTGTTCTCACACAGCGCGGCAAAGGCCGCGCGGGCACACTCCAAGCTGGTCATATTCGTCACCTCACATCAGATTCCGAGAAAGCTCCGCTCCAGCGTGTCATAGCCCAGACGGCCGGAGGAGAAGGCATGTCCCGTGCGGAGATTGTGGAAATTGATCTTGCAGGGGGCGTCCCAGTCCCGGGGGACATGGGCCCAGTTGTGCCCGCTGCGGGCAAAGAGCTCCTCAAAGGAGACGCCGTAGATGTCCTGGTTCTTGTCAAAGGTCAGATCGGGGAGGATGCGCTCAATCTCCTCATCGGTGCAGTCCACCCAGAGATTGGTCTCCTGCCCATAGATCAGGCAGTCGTTGACCCGGCCGTAGGCCACATACTCGTCGGCCACCGCGCCGAAGATGGGGGCGCTCCCCGAGGCCTGCACCACACAATCCGTATTAAAGCCCCGGTCCAGCAGGGTGGGGAAGGTCTGCTCCACGTTGCGGGCGCAGACCTGTACCGCTCCGGCCAGGGTCCCGGTCCGGGCGGCCAGCAGATAGAGGCCCGAGGGATCAATGCCGATCTCCCCGGCCAGCTGGGTGGTCATCTCCTCTCCAGGCAGTTCTGTGGTCTGGAGATGGGCTACCGCCCGGGCGGTACAGGGGTCCCGGTAGGGCGTGGCGCGGGCATAGGCGTCCATGCCCCCAATGGCCCGGAAGGGGCCGGAGAAAGTGGTGCGCACTCCATGGTAGTTCATCACATAGATGGCGTCGTGGCAGGAGAGCTCGGCCACCGTGGGGCGGTCCACCGTAATGGTGGCGGCGGGGACCAGATGCTCCCCGATCCACATGGTGGTAAAGTCCAGCCGGCCCAGTCCGCCCAGGCAACTCTCGGTAAAGAGCTTGCCCGCACGCCAGCCCGCCTTTTCCTCCACGCCCATGTCGATGACCGTGGCGCCGTTGGCCAGGGTGTGGGCCCGCACCTGGAGCTGTTCCTGGTGGGGAAGGATCTCCTCCTCCACCATGGCCAGGGCCCGTTGATTGATGGAAAAATCCAAATGAAAACCTCCTTTTTGATCCGGGGTCCTTTTGGTTCTTCTATTAGTAGTATTATTCTACTATCGAGATAGTACCACACCTTTCCGTTGTTATCAATAGCAAATTATCTTATTTTAAAATTGAATTTGTATAGTTTGTCTATTCCATGTCAAAAAAGGACCGCGCCCCCTGCCTCCAGGGAACGCGGTCTTTCTGATTCCAATTTGATTTACCAGCCCTTGCGCAGCACCTTGAGGGGCAGATACCCCTTGCGGTAATAGGATACCGCATGGCACACGATCTCCAGATCCCGGGAGTAGACAATGTCGTCCATCACCAGGAAGAGCTCTTCCGGTCCCACATGGAAGAGCTTCTGCAGGGCCTCGTCCGCCTGCATCACGTCGAAGGTGGACATGCTGTATGCCACCGACACGCCGCAGCACTCCTTGAGGAAGAAAAAGCAGTTTTCCTCCCGCAGAACCTCAAACTGCTCCCGGTGTCCGGCGGCGATCTTGCCCTCTACATGGTCATTGGCAAAGGCCACCGGGGTGTCGTCGGCATAAAAGAGCTTTCCCACCTCCAGATAGGAGTCGGAGTTCTGCTCCAGTCCGGAGTCCTTGTCCTCCACAAAGCGCAGGGAAGTCACCTCATACCGGGGCTGACACCCCATTCGGGTGATCATCCGGATCAGACCCGGGTCGGTATCCATCCGGCACTCCCGGGCCACTTTGGGGTTGGCCAGGGTCCCCTTGCTGCGCTGACGGGTGACCAGCCCCATCTCCTCCAGCGAGGCCAATACATCCCGCAGCGCATTGCGGCTCACGCCCAGACGCTGGGCCAGCTGATCTTCACTGGGCAGCTTGAAGGGCTGGTCTGTTTCGTAGCCGCGGATGAAGTCAATGAGCGCCAACTTGGTCTTATAGGACAATTCCGCACTGTCCACCGGCGAAATGTGCAGTCCTTTCCGTGTACGCTCTTCCATATGGCTCCTCCTTTCGCTCACGCGCAGCCGATCAGGGCCTGAAGCACCGCGGCCAGGGTCTCCTCCAGGGAACCTTTATCACCGTCCACGATGATGTCGGCGTATTTCTCATACAGCGGGGTGCGGTACTCATAGATGTCCCGCAGTGTCTCGCCCGGCTGGAAGGCGATCCCCCGGGAGCCCATGTTGTGGATGCGCTCCTCCAGCACCTCGCAGGGGATGCGCAGATAGATCACCTTGCCCAAGCTCTTCAGGTGCTCGATCCCCCTGGCCCGGCAGATGACACTCCCGCCCGGGGCGATGACGGTGCGCTCACAGTCCACCGAGCAGATGGCATCGGCCTCCAGATCCAGAAATTCCTCTGTGCCGTGGGCGTCAAGCACCTCCTGGAGCAGCGCGCCCTCCCGCTTTTGAATGAGCAGGTCGGTGTCTAGGAAATCAAAGCCCAGGGTCTTGGCCAGAAGCACCCCCACGGTGCTCTTCCCCGAGCCGGGCATACCGATCAGCGTGATGTTGTTCATGGCAGGAAATCCTCCTTTTTTATACCGTCTTGGGTCCGTGGGTCTCCTGGGCCCGGCGGCGCAGGATGCGGGGGAAGCGCCACAGGAAGATGAGACCCGTGGTGATGGCAGCCAGCACGTCGGCGGCGGGTTCCGCCACAAAGACGCCCAGCACCTTATCCGTAAAGAAGTTGGGCAGGATAAAGATCAGGGGAATGAGCAGGATGATTTTGCGCAGCAGAGCCAGGAAGAGGGAGACCTTGGCCTCTCCCAGAGCCACAAAGGTCTGCTGGCAGGAGAACTGGATGCCCAGCATGAACATACCGGCGGCATACACCCGCAGAGTCCACACCGCGATACTCACCAGCTCTGGCTCGTCGTTGAAGATGGATACAAAGACCTGGGGGAAGAGCTCGATGGCACCCCAGGCAGCAGTACTGAAGGCCAGCGAGGAGAAGAAGAGCAGGCGGAAGGTCTTTTTCACCCGGTCGATCTGTCCCGCGCCGTAGTTAAAGCCCACAATGGGCTGGGCCCCCTGGGAGAGCCCCTGGAAGAGCATGCTGAAAATCTGCATGATGCTGGAGCAGATGGTCATGGCGCCCACGGCAGGGTCCCCGCCGAAGGCCTTGAGGGAGGAGTTGAAGGAGATGTTCACCAGACTCTCGGTGGACTGCATGATGAAAGGGGAGACCCCCACCGCCAGCACCGGGGCCAGCACCCGGCCATCCAGGCGGAAGTAGCGGCGCTGGAAGCGCAGCCGGGTCCGCTTTCCGCTGAGGAAGCGCAGCACCCACACCGCCGAGACGGCCTGGGCGGTAATAGTGGCCAGGGCCGCGCCCTGTACACCCATCCCGAATCCAAAGATAAAAATGGGGTCCAGTACGATGTTGGTGACCGCTCCGATGAGGACCGTGGCCATGGAGACGGTGGAAAATCCCTGGGAGGTGATAAAAAAGTTCAATCCCAGCGAGATCTCCACAAAAATGGTGCCCCACAGGTAGATGGTGAGGTAGTCCGAGGCGTAGCTCAGGGTATTCTCCGTGGCTCCGAAGAGGAGGAGCATGGGCTCCCGCACTACCTGGAAGCCCGCCGTCACCAGGATGGAGAGCAGGACCAGCAGGGCGGTACAGCTGCCCAGGATGGCGTTTGCCTCCTCCATCTTGCCCTCTCCCATGCGCACCACCGCCCGGGAGCCGCCGCCCATACCCACCAGGGCGGAGATGGCCGAGACGAACATGATGACCGGGAAGCAGATGCCCAGTCCTGTGAGGGCCAGGTCACCCACCCCCTCAATGTGGCCGATGTACATCCGGTCCACGATGTTGTACAGGGCGTTGACCAGCTGGGCCGTCACCGCCGGCACGGCCAGACGCACCAGCAGCGGGCCGATGGGATCTCTGCCCAGATCGTTTTCACGCTTTGCCACAGGAATTACGCCTCCTCATTTTCCAGGAAATACGTGGCCTCCATATCGGCCACGCTCAGGGCAAAGGCCAGGGGGTACTGCTGGAGGGCCTGCCCCACCAGCCGGGCGTCCTCTCCGCCCGAAAATCCCATGTGCCAGCGGATGGCCATGGCCTCCTCCCGGGTGAGACGCATGAAGCCGCTGAGAATATAGACCGACTTCTCCCCGTGTCCATAGGGCAGGTTATCCTCGTAGAAGAAGGTGGGGACCGCCTGCCACTTGCCGTCGGGTCCCTTGACGTTTCGGGTGCCCGTCTTATAGCATCCGATCTTGCACACGTCGTGGAGCAGGGCGGCGATGGCGATGCTCTCCTCCCCGTACTCCAGACCGTAGAGCTCTTTGACCCGCTCCCGCTCCAGATACTCCCGCAGGCAGTGATACACGTTCACGCTGTGGTCACACAGGCCGCCCACATAGGCCCCGTGGAATTTGGCCGACGCAGGGGAGGTGAAAAAGTCGCTCTTATTCTGAAGATAATCCAGCAGGGCCTCGCTGCCCTCCCGGTGGATATGTGTGGTGAAGAGTTCGATGAATTCCTCCCGTGCACTCATATTGGTTCCTCCTTTGGGACGCAAAGATGGGCCATAAAACGGCCATATGAAAGATATTATAGCACAGTTTTCCCCATCTGTCATTTGCGGACAAAAGCGGATGGCCTTCCCAGGGCGGGAAGGCCATCCGCTGTGTTTCTCTCTTACTTCCGGACAAAATAGGCGATGCCGGTGGCGCCAGGGCCGGCGTGGGTGCCCACCACGGCGCCGATGTCACTGGGGAGCACGGTCATCCCCTGGGTCTCCGCGGCAAAATAGGCCATGCAGTCGGCCATGGCCTGGGGCGCGTTGGAGTGGCCGAAGGCCACCGGCAGCGTGGTGTCAATGGGCTCCTTCTCCTCCATCCACTTACGGATGAACTGGAAGCCCGCCTTTCTGCCCCGGCATTTGCCCACTGAGATGACCAGGCCGTCCTCAATGGTGATGATGGGGCTGATGCCCAGCAGGCCGCCCACCACAGCGGTGGCGCCCGAGATCCGCCCGCCCATCTTCAGGTACTTGAGGGTGTCCACTACGGCCAGGAGCCGCACCCGTCCGGCCAGCTCCTCCACCTGTCCCTTCAGCTCGGACAGGGAGAACCCCTTGTCCCGGAGCAGACAGGCGGCCTCCACCAGAAGGCCCATGCCGAAGGTGACGGTCTGGGCGTCCACCACGGCGATGTTGCTCTCATCCACGATGCCCCGGGCGATCATGGCGGACTGGTAGGTGCCCGACATGGCGCTGGAGATCAGAATGGCCAGCACCTGATCCCCGTTTTCGGTCAGCCGCTCAAAGGTCTGGATAAAGGTCTCGGGGGGGATCTGGGCGGTGGTGGGCAGGGTGTCCACCTGCTCCAGCCGGGCATAAAATTCCTCTTTTGTGATTTCCACGCCGTCCTGGAAGGCCTCTTCGCCAAAGAGGACCGTGAGGGGGAGAATCTCCACCCCCAGCTCCGCCGCGCGGGCAGGGGAGAGGTCGCTGGTACTGTCCGTCAAAATCCGTATCATCTTCCAAACTTCCTTTCAAACACACGATCAAAGCCGGGGAACCATGCCGGGTATCCCCCTCCACAGAGGGCTGTCCCCTGGAAAAATGCCTGTTTTCTTGCCCATCGCGCCCGGGTAAGCCGGTAAACGTGGCAAACTGGTCCGCCTTATTATATCGGAAAGCGTCCAAATGTCAAGGCGCAGGGCATCCGGAAGCTTTTTCCGGGACAGGCATATCCCTCTGCCCGGGCGCATATGCTTGACCAACCATTTCGTCCCCCCACCGAAGAGAAAGGATGATGTCTCATGCGTACACACAGCCGCATTCTCTGGTCCCGCCTGTTCCGGCGCTGCGCCGCCTTCTTTCTGGCCACCCTGGCAGTATGGGCCCTCCTGGCCGGGACAGGCTGGGGGCTGGCCGCCGGGAGTCTGGACGCCCTCACCTCCAGTCCGCTCTTTGTCTCCGCCGCCCTCCAGGCCGAGCTGGGGAATGTGGAGACTGGAACCACGATGGACGAGCTGGACTTCTGGCAGCGTCTGGTGGTGGATCAGTCGGCGCTGCTGCGCCAGGGCGCTGGGATCGACGACACCGATCCCCTGGCCGCTCAGCCCACCCCTTCCGCCGCGCCCGCGCCCTCTGCCACGCCCCCCCTGGAGGAGGAAGAGCCACCCGCAGTCACCGCCGCGCCCGGGGACATTGTGGAGCGCACCCTGGTCCCCACCAGCACCGACGGATATGCCTATGCCGACGGCCTGTATCTCTATAACCGGACCAACCTGTCCGTCGATCTGGCTGCGGCCGCCTCGGCCCCCATCAAGGCCCAGCTTCCCCAGCAGGGTCCCCAAATCCTCATCATACATACCCATGCCACCGAGGCCTACACTCCGGACGGCAGCGACGTCTACACCCCCAGTGACCAGAATTCCCGTACCCTGGACGAAAACTACAATATGATCCGGGTGGGAAATGAGATGGAGCGGGTCTTTACCGAAATGGGCCTTTCCGTGCTCCACGACAAGGGCGTCTATGACTATCCCGCCTACAATGGGGCCTATTCCCGCTCGGGGGCCGCCATCCAGAAGTATCTCGCCCAGTATCCCTCCATCCAGCTGGTGCTGGACGTCCATCGGGACGCTCTGGTGGGGAGCGACAACACGGTGTACAAGGCCGTGACCAAGGTAGACGGCGTCAAGACCGCTCAGGTCATGCTGGTGCTGGGCAGCGGCTCCACCCACCCCAACTGGATGGAAAATCTGGCCCTTGCCGCCCGCATCCAGCGGAGCATGGACACCCTCTATCCCACGCTGGCCCGTCCCATGACCCTGCGCAGCTCGGTCTACAACCAAAATCTGACTCCCGGCTCCCTGTTGGTGGAGGTGGGTACCCATGGCAATACCTTGCAAGAGGCCCTCAATGGCGCCCGCTGCTTTGCCCGGGCCGCAGGCCAGGTCTTTCTGAATCTCACCCCATCCGGCAGCTGACGCAAAAAAATTTACAGATTCCTCTCCTTTCTTCGCCGAATCCATGCTATACTGCTCTCATATACACCAACAGAAATGGGAGGTCTTTCCATGGAAGATCAGGAACTCTCCTGGCGGGAGCGGGGCCGGCTCTGGATGCGCCTTGGCATCCGGCTATTGCTCACCCTGCTTGTACTGGCCGCGCTGGCCCTGGCGGGGCCAGCCCTGCTGTCCCTCTTTATGCCCTTTGTACTGGCCTTTGTGGTGGCCTGGCTCCTCAATCCCCTGGTGCGGGGAATCCAGCGGCGGCTGGGGATCTCCCGTAAATTTCTCTCCCTGGTGCTCATTCTTCTGATCCTGGCGGTGGCGGGGGGCGTACTGGTGGCCTTTATCTGGAACATCGCCCAGGAGATTATCTCCCTCTATGAGGACTGGAGCTCCATCTCCACCGCGCTTCAGGAGGCGCTCTCCTCTCTGGATCACGCCTTCTCCCGCTTTATGTCCCTGATTCCGGCCGATATCCGTACCGCCAGCGACGCCTATCTGGAGAGCCTCTTTACCTGGCTCCAGGGGGCTGTGACCACCGCCCTGGGCAGCTCGGCGGCCTATGCCACCCGGATCGCCAAGCAGGTTCCCTCCTTCGCGGTGGGCACCGTGGTCTTTTTGATGGGCTCCTATTACCTGACGGCCGACTATCCCCACATCCGCTATCTGGTCTCCAAGCGCTTTACCGGCCGTTCCCGCCACTTTTTGCAGGAGGTGCGGCAGGCCGCTCTCTCCGCCTTCGGCGGCTATGTGAAGGCCGAGTTTATCCTCTCGGTGGGGGTCTTTTTCATCCTGCTGGCGGGCTTTACCATCATTGGACAGCCCTATACGCTGCTGCTGGCCTTTCTTCTGGCCATTATGGACTTTATCCCCATCATCGGTGCGGGCACCGTCATGGTGCCCTGGGCGGTGGTGGACCTGGCCCTGGGAAATCTCCGGGAGTCCATTGAGCTCATGGTAATCTGGGGCCTGATCGCGCTCTTCCGCCGGGTGGGAGAGCCCAAGGTGGTGGGCGATCAGACCGGGCTTCCCCCCGTGGTCTCCCTGATCAGCATCTATGTGGGCATGCAGCTGGCCGGCGTGCTGGGGATGATCCTGGGCCCGGTGGTCTGTATGGTGGTACTCAACATCTGCCGGCTGGGGATTTTTAACCCCGTGCTGGAGGACATCCGCCTGGCAGCCGCTGATCTCTCCGCCTTTTTGAAGCACCGTCCAGGCGGGGATACGAATTCAAAAAACGTGTAAAGTTTCTTCACGCTTTGGACATATTTTGTGGGTATCCTAAGAGCAGTTCAAGAGAGAACCCTCAAAAGGAGCGAGTGTTATGTTTGACAATCAGGAATTTCGTCCCCAGTCCGATGGACCGGATACCAATCCCATAGAGACCACCCAGTTCCACGTACACAGCGACCCCTGGGATACCGGCGCCCAGCCCCCCAAGCCGCCCCGCAAGAAAGGCGGCATGGCCGGCAAAGTCGTAGCCCTCGGCCTGTGCTGCGCCCTGGTCGGCGGTCTGGTGGGCGGCGGAAGCGCCTGGTACATCTCCCGCTCTTCCAACAATACCGTCCTCTATGAGGGCGGGAATCACCCCACCGTCAATGTAGATACCACCAGCGTCAAGTCGGGCGAGGCCATGACCCCCGCCCAGCTCTATGCCGCCAATGTGGATGCCTGTGTGGGTATCACCACTGAGGTCAACACCAATGTCTACGGCTATGTGGTGCAGGGCGCCGCCGCCGGTTCCGGCTTCGTGATCTCCTCGGACGGCTATATCGTCACCAACTACCACGTCATCAAGGACGCCACCTCCATCAAGGTCGCCTTTGTGGACGGCCAGACCTATGACGCCAAGCTGGTGGGCGGCGAGGCCGAGAACGATGTGGCCGTGCTCAAGATCGAGGCCACCGGCCTCCACGCGCTCACCCTGGGCGATTCCGACTCCCTGGTGGTGGGTGAGCCGGTCTACACCATCGGCAACCCCCTGGGTGAGCTGACCTGGTCCCTCACCGACGGCCTGGTCTCGGCCAAGGACCGCTCGGTCACCACCAGCGAGGGGCAGACCATGAATATGCTCCAGACCAACACCGCCATCAACTCCGGTAACTCCGGCGGCCCCCTCTTCAACGCCTACGGAGAAGTGGTGGGCATCACCTCCGCCAAGCTCTCCAGCAACGGCGACTCCTCGGAGGCCAGCATCGAGGGTCTGGGCTTCGCGATCCCCATCAACGATGTGCGCAGCATGATCACCGACATCATTGAGCACGGCTATGTCACCGGAAAGCCCAATGTGGGCATCCTGATGACCGATGTGCCCGACTACGCCACCAAGTACGGCGTGCCCGCCGGTGCCTCGGTGGAGGCCGTCCTCGAGGGCTCCTGCGCTGAGAAGGCCGGCATCCAGAAGGGCGACATCATCTGCGCTGTGGACGGCACGGAGGTGGATTCCAGCACCGCGCTGAAGGACGCCGTGCGGGATAAAAAGGCCGGCGATACCGTCACCTTCACCATTTACCGCGACGGGGAGAAGCAGGACCTCTCCGTGGTCCTGGATGAGGACAACCAGGAGCGGCAGAACGCCCTGAGCGACCTGCAGGAAGAGCTTAGCCAGGAGAAGCTGGAGGCCTCTCAGCAGCAACAGCAGTCCCAGCAGAACAACGGCTACTACAATTGGCCCTTTGGTTTCGGCTATTGATCCAACTGGATATTTCCCCTCTTTCTCAAGTCAGGCGGTCCGGTCAAAGCAGCAGACCGGGCCGCCTGTTCTATTCTGCGGTGTCCCCTGCGCCGCATGCTTTTCCGCAGAAAAAGTTTTCTTTTTTATGATCTGTTCTATTTTTATTTCTATCTTATTTTTGTGTATATTATGCTGTATATGACTCATTTTCCGCAAATATAAAAATAAAAAGTTTTTATATTTTTATTTTTTCTTCATTTAATATAGAAAAGTATCTCCATTCTGTGGTATACTATATAATATTAATAGAAGAGGAGGCCAACTCATGTATCCCGTTGGATCGTTGCTTGTGTACGGCCGGAACGGCGTCTGCCGTGTCCGGGAGATCGCCACAAGGCCCGGCAATGGAGAGGCACCTGAGCGGCTCTATTACACGCTCAAGCCGCTCTATACCACCGAGACCATCATCATCCCTGTGGACACCAAGGTCGCGCTGCGCCCTGTGCTGACCCGGGGGCAGGCCGAGGAACTGGTGCGCAGCATTCCCTCCATCGAGACTGAGGCCATCCGCATCACCAGTCTCCCCGCCCTGTCCCGCTATTATCAGGATGCCTATCAGACCTCCGACTGTGTGGAGCTCCTCCGCCTCATCAAGAGCATTCATGAGAAAAACCGCTCGGCCACCGACAACGGGCGCAAGCCCGGCAAGCTGGATGAGCGCTATCTCCGTCTGGCCGAAGATCAGCTCTACGGTGAGCTGTGCGTCGCCCTGGATTTAGAGCGGGAAGAGGTCCCGTCCTATATCCGTGAGGTGCTGGCCAGCGCCTCCTGAAGCGCCACACATGCAGAAAGCCCCGCTCTCGAAAACGAGAGCGGGGCTTTTTTGTTCCGGGCTCAATAGCGCCCATACTGGAGGGTGGTGTCAAACCACGCCTCCAGATTCTCCTCTTTGTAGTGGTCCAGCACGATGGAGCAGTCCATCAGGAAGCCGCCGCCGGGGGCACAGGTGTCCAGCAGGCGCCGGGTCTCGTCCACCACCTCGTGGGGCTTGCCGTAGAGCAGGAGGGAGGTGGGGAGGTTGCCGCAGATGCAGGCGGTGTCGCCCAGCACTGCCTTGGCCCGGGCGATGTCCACCTGCTCAAACATGTAGATGACCTTGCCCCGGGGGACCTCCCGCAGGACTTCCAGGCGGGTGTCATACTTGCCCTCGCAGAACACATAGGGGATCATGCCGCAGTCGATGATCTCCTCCATCACCCGCCGCAGGGAGGGCCAGTAGAAGGTGCGGTAATCCTCCAGGCTCATGAAGTCGTCCGTACCGCCGTGGAGGGGCATAAAGCAGTACTTGGAGCCGGTGTTCTTCAGGCGGCGCACATTCTGCAGGGCGTACTCCGTCATGATGTCGATGGCCGCCGTCACCTTCTCCGGGATCTCATAGAGGTCCATGGGCACATTCAAAAAGCCCCGGATGTTGTCGGCCAGCATGTCATAGGGGGCGTTCTGCCCCGCCAGCGCACCCAGAGGGGTCTGACAGGCCAGGGCGGTCTCCCGCAGGAGGGCGGAGTTCCGCTGCCACTCCACCGCCTGCTCTCCGGCGAACATGAGGGTCAGAAGGGCCTGCCGGACCTCCGGATCGGCAAAGGCCGCCATGGATGCATAGTGACCGAACTCCACCACCTCGTGGAAGTTCAGCTTGGCCAGCCCCGCCAGCTTCTTGTGCTTGCGGGGAAAGACCTTGGTCATGCAGAAGTGAGAGGGGTCCCGGAGGAACTCGTCGTACTCGTCCTCCTCCATATAGGTGCCGTCTACGATCTGGAAACCCTGGTTCAGGGGCACGCCGCAGGTGGCGCCCGGCCAGCGGATGGCGGTAGTCCCCAGGGTCTCCATCATGGGGATGGGGTAGCCCGAGCCGGCCCAGAACAGGTCGCAGGGATAGGTCTGCAAAAATTTCTCCACACCAGGCCGGAGAAGACGGGCGTCGTTGAGCGCCTCATACCGGTCAATGCCGGCGGTCTGGGCGTAGGCCATGCCAATCTTAGGGGCCATGGGGACCCGGTCGCCCTCCCGCAGGGCGACGGCCGCATCCACCCGGGCGATGCGCTGTTCCAGGTTATTTTCCGTTGTCAATACCATGGGGTGCTCCTCTCAGTCGTCCTTGTGTGTGACCCGGTGCTTGGTGCCGTCGGGCTCTACGATATAGGTATTCTCCAGCTGGCCCACCAGGTTGGCCCGCACCGAGGCGATATAGGCCCGGCGGAGGATGTCCCGCTCCTCCACCTCCGCGGGGGTGAGGCCCTCCGGCGTCTTCGCCTTACGGGCCAGCTCATTGATCCGGTCGATCTGCGCTTGTGTAATCATAAGGGATGTTCCTTTCTTCGTTGGGTTGGGGGGGGAGGGGATTACAGATAGCGCTCCAGCACCACCATGATCCGGCCTTTTTTGGAACGGCCGCCCAGCTCCCGGACGGTGGCCTTGCCCAGTCCCCGGCAGGAGAGCACGTCCCCTTCTTCCACCGCCTTGTCGGCCTTGGTGCACTCCCGGTGGTTGAGCTGTACCCGCCCCGCGGAGATAAAGTCCGCCGCCTTGCTCCGGGAGGTGGAAAAGGCGCAGGCCACCAGGGCGTCCAGCCGGGGGGTGGCTACCGTGTCCCGGATGGTCTTGATGCGCACCTCCGGCGGAGAAATCTGGGAGAGGGAAATGGGTCCCGTCTTGAGGCGGGTCCGCCCGGCACTGTCCAGATGGAGGAGCAGGTAGTCCGCCAGCTCTTCCAGCACCAGCACGTCACAGCTCTCCGGTCCCACCAGCAGGTCGCCCACCTTCTCCCGGGTGATCCCCTGGCCCAGGATGGCTCCCAGGATGTCCCGGTGGGTAAGTCCTCCGTCGGCGTTATAGGTACAGCGCAGGGCCTTCACCGGCCCCTCATCCGCCATGGCCAGGGCCAGGGCATCCTCCGGCTCCTGCCAGTCGGGGAGGAAGAGACAGATGGTCCGCTCCGCCCCCGGGTACCCGCCGAAGAACAGGTGAGGGGGATGGCCGTTGGCCGCGATCAAGTTTTCCACACTGACCCGCTCCGATGGGGATAAAAAGCCGGTGGCCGCCGGGATGTTCTTGCGCCGGGCGGTCTCCAGCTTGTCCAGGGCCCGGGCCAGGAGGAGCCGCTCCTCCCCGTCCCGGGCCAGCTTGTCCAGTTGTTCGGTCTTGGTCATGGCTCTCTCAGCTCCAGCTCCACGGGGCAGTGGTCGCTGCCCATCACCTCAGGCAGGATGCGGCTGTCGGCGATCCGCTCCCGCAGGCGGTCGGAGACGATAAAATAGTCGATTCTCCAACCCGCGTTCTTTTCCCGGGCATGGTACATATAGGACCACCAGGAGTAGGCCCCCGTCACCTCGGGATAGAGCCAGCGGAAGGTATCGGTAAAGCCGGCGGAGAGCAGCTCGGTCATCTTACCCCGCTCCTCATCGGTAAAACCGGCGTTGCCCCGGTTGGATTTGAAGTTTTTCAGGTCGATGTCCTGATGGGCCACATTCAGGTCCCCGCAGAGGATGACCGGCTTTTGCCCGTCCAATCCCTTCAGATAGGCGCGGAAGGCGTCCTCCCACTCCATGCGGTAGGCAAGGCGGGTCAGCTCCCGCTGGGCGTTGGGGGTATAGCAGCACACCAGGAAGAAATCCTCATACTCGGCGGTGATGACCCGCCCCTCCGTGTCGTGCTCCGGCATGCCGATGCCGTAGGTGACAGAAAGCGGCTCCTTCCGGGTAAACACGGCGGTACCGGAATAGCCCTTTTTCTCTGCCGAGTTCCAGTACTGATGGTAGCCGGGCAGCTCCAGCTCGATCTGATGGGGCTGGAGCTTGGTCTCCTGCAGGCAGACCACATCCGCGTCCGCCTGGTGGAAAAAGTCCAGAAAGCCCTTGCCCAGGCAGGCGCGCAGTCCGTTGACGTTCCAGGAAATCAGTTTCAAAGATCAGTCCTCCCGCCCGCTCAGGGCACGGCCCAGGTGGGGCAGAAAACGCAGCACCAGGGGAATATAGGCGGCCACAAAGAGGACCGCCGCCCCCAGCGCGGCCCACTTGCGCCCCCGCTTGGGAACGGCCAGGCCCAGCAGCATTCCCATGGCGCACAGGCAGAACTTGACCAGGGCCATGTCTCTCCAGTCCATCTCGGCAATACAGGCATTTCCGGCTTCCAGCAGACGTTTCATCGTGCTCCCTCCAGTTCCAGTAGTTTTTCTTTCAGGTCCAGCCCCCCGCCGTAGCCGGTGAGCTTCCCCGATGCGCCGATTACTCGGTGGCAGGGGATGAAAATGGGCAGGGGATTGCGGTGATTGGCCTGTCCCACGGCCCGCACCGCCTTGGGCTTTCCGATCCCGGCGGCCACCTGGGCATAGGAACGGGTCTCACCGTAGGGGATGCGCCTCAGCTCGGCCCAGACAGCCTGCTGAAAGGGGGTTCCCATGGGGTCCAGGGGCAGGTCAAAGGAGCGCCGCTCCCCCCGCAGATAGGCCAGGATCTCGTCACGGCCCTTCGAGAGCAGGGGCGTCTCCCGGCTGACCAGGCGCGGGATCCCCTCTCCGGGGAGGAAGAGGCGAGTCAGCGCGCCGCTCTCCTCCGCCAGGGCCATCTGCCCCAACGGCGTATCAAACACCAGGAATTCCATGACTTAATACCGCCGCACCACGGCCACCACTTTCCCCAGGATCTGGGCAAAGGTGCCGTCAATGGGCTCGTAGTCCGGGTTCTCCGGCATAAGCCAGGTCTTTCCATCCTTCCGGCGGAGGGTCTTGACCGTGGCCTCATCCTCAAAGAGGGCCACCACGATCTCGCCGCTGCGGCACTCCTGCTGCCGGTGGACCACCACCAGGTCCCCGGGGAGGATGCCCGCACGGAGCATGGATTCTCCCCGCACCCGCAGGGCAAAATACTCCCCGGCGCGGCCGCCGGTATCAAAGGTGAGATAATCCTCCACGCACTCCTCGGCCAGAATGGGCGCGCCGGCCGCCACATTGCCCACCACGGGCACCCGGTCGGGCCGGGGATCCAGCTCCTCCAGGACCGGATGGGCGGGCGCGCCCACCACGGTGATGGCCCGGGTCTTGCCCTCGGCCTTCGTGATGAGTCCCGCCCCTTCCAGTCCCTTCAGGTGGAAGTGGACGGTGGAGGGGGACTTGAGTCCCACTTCTTCGCCGATCTCCCGCACCGACGGGGGATACCCGTGCTCGGCCTGGAAGGCGATGATAAATTCATAAATCTGCTGTTGCTTGGGGGAAAGCGCCTTCATGGCAGGTCCCTCCTGTTCTATTCGACTGCTCCCCGCACCGATGCGGGGAGAACCTAAATCCTTATCTGGTGCTATTTTATCATACCCCCACCCAAAACGCAAACGTGCGTTCTAAGCGTCTCGGTTTGGGCAGCCCTTTGGTTGTCATAAAATTTTTACAATTTTTTGGTTGACAAATCGATCTTGCCTCCGTAAAATAAGTAAGCCCCCTAATCATTAGTATACTGATGATTTGGGACTCTTTCACCGGACGGGAGGTGATCTCGATTGAAACCCAACTGTAAAATGCCTGGCATCCTGTTTCACGCCCTGCACCGGGCCCATCAGAAACGGGCTCAGGCACAGCTCAACGCCGGCGGTCTGGAGGATCTGGGTTCTCCTCCCATGCTCTTTCTGATCCGCCACTGGAGCGAGCAGGGGAAGCTGGCCTCTCAGAAGGAATTGGCCGATGCCCTGCACGTCACGCCGGCCACCGTGGCCATGTCCCTCAAATCCCTGGAGCGGAGCGGATATGTGGAAAAGAGGGGAGACCCCTCCGACCAGCGGTGCAAGCGGATCGCGATCACTCCAAAGGGGAGCCGGGCCGTTGAGCAGTGCTTTACGATCCTGGGGCAGGTGGATGAGCAGATGTTCGACGGGTTCTCCCCCGAAGAACAGGAGCAGCTCAACAGCTACCACCGCCGGATGCTCCGCAACCTCCGCGGCAGTGATTTTCAAGGCCCGGATGACTTCTGTTAGGAAAGGATGGAACAAGAAGGTATGTTTCGAAAACTGCTTCCATACCTGGGTGAGTACAAGAAATACGCCATACTCACCCCGCTGATGGCGATCCTGGAGGTGGCCTGCGAACTGGCTCTCCCCCGGCTCATGGCCGCCATCGTGGATGTAGGCATTGTCAATCAGGATCTGGCCTACATTCTTCAGACCGGCCTGGGTATGCTGATCCTGGCCATGTTCAGCATGACCTGCGGCATGTTCTGCGCCAAATTCGCCGCAATCAGCGCCCAGGGCTTTGGCGCCAATCTGCGCCGTGGCCTCTTCAATCAGATCCAGGAATTTTCCTTTGCCGACATTGACCGCTTCTCCTCGGCCTCCCTCATCACCCGCACCACCAACGACGTCAACGCCATTCAGATGATGGTGGCTATGGCCCTGCGGATGCTGGTGCGGGCCGTGGTGATGCTGGTGGCCGCTCTCGCGGTGGCTATCACCATCAATGCCCAGCTCACCCTGGTGATGGCGGTCATCATTCCGCTGATGGCGCTGGCCATCGGCCTGCTCATGCGCACGTGCAGCAAGCTCTTTGACCGCATGCAGCGGCGCATCGATGCCCTCAACAACACCACCCAGGAGAACCTGGTGGCCATCCGGGTGGTGAAGGCCTTCGTGCGGCAGGTCCATGAGAAGGCCAAGTTCAAGAAATCCAATGACGAGCTGACGGCCGCCACCATGAAGGTGGATATGACCGTGGTCCTCATCCTGCCCATCATGACTCTGAGCATGAACGCGGCCACCACCGCCGTGCTCTACATCGGCGGCGGCCAGGTCATGGGCGGCACCATGCTCATCGGCGATCTGAGCTCCTTTATCACCTACATCTTCCAGATCCTGATGAGCGTCATGATGCTCTCCATGAGTCTGCTCCAGCTCTCCCGCGCCATCGCCTGCGCCCGGCGCATCGACGAGGTGCTGGAGACCCGCCCCTCCATCCGGGACGGCGCCCGGCGGCCTCTGCCTGCGGGCTATGTGCCCAAGGCGGAAGAGCGGGACCTCTATCTGGAGGCTCCCCGGGGCGAGGTGGAGTTCCGCAATGTCTCCTTCAAGTATCAGGCTCAGGGCTCGGGCGACGACGTACTGGAGGACCTGAACTTCCAGGTCAGGCCCGGCGAGTTCCTGGCCATCGTGGGCGGCACCGGTACCGGCAAGTCCTCTCTGGTCAACCTGATCCCCCGGTTCTACGATGTGACCGAGGGCGCGGTGCTGGTGGACGGCGTGGATGTGCGCGAATATCCCCTGGATGAGCTGCGCGCCCGCATCGGCATGGTGCTCCAGAAAAACGTGCTCTTCTCGGGTACCATCCGGGAGAACCTCCTGTGGGGCCGTCCCGACGCCACCGAGGAGGAGATGATCCAGGCCGCCAAGAACGCCCAGGCCTATGACTTTGTCATGAACCTGCCCGACGGCTTTGACACCATGCTGGACCAAGGCGGCACCAACGTCTCGGGCGGTCAGAAACAGCGGCTGTGTATTGCCCGGGCCATGCTGCGCCATCCCTCCATCCTGATCCTGGATGACTCCACCTCCGCCGTGGACTCGGCCACCGAGGGTCTCATCCGTGCCTCCTTTAAGGAAAACCTGGCGGGCACCACCGTGATCATCATTGCCCAGCGCATCTCCTCGGTGCAGTATGCCGACCGGATCCTGGTCCTGGATGACGGCCGGATCAACGGCATCGGCACCCATGAGGAGCTCATGGCCACGAACCAGATCTATCAGGAGATCTATCAGTCTCAGCAGGAAGGAGTGAAGGAGTAATGGCCAATACACACGGCGCGCCCCGGCGGGGCCCGGGAGCCCACGGCGGCTTTGAAAAGCCCAAGGACCTGAAGCGGACGGTCTCCCGCCTGCTGGGCTACCTTACCAAGCGGAAGTGGCCTCTTTTTCTGGTGCTGGTGTGCCTGCTGCTCTCGGTAGGCACCAACATTGGCGGCTCCACCTTCATCAACCTCATCATCATCAACAACATCGCCTACGGCGGCTATACCGGCCCCATGGACCTCCTTGTGGATATCCTCAAGCTGGTTGGCATCTATCTGGTGGGCGTGGTGGCGGTCTACGCCCAGTCGGCCATCATGGTCCAGCTGGCCCAGCGGGGCACCAACCGCCTGCGCAAAGACCTCTTTGACCACCTCCAGACCCTTCCGCTGTCCTACTTCGACAAGCACACCCACGGCGAGCTCATGAGCCGCTTCACCAACGACGCCGACTATGTCCAGATGGCTCTGGAGCAGAGTCTGGTCTCCCTGGTCTCCAGCGCTATCATGTTCGTGGGCATCGTAGTGGTCATGCTGGTGGTGAGCCCTCTGCTCTTCCTGGTATCTGTTCTGACTCTGGGCTCCACCTTCCTGGTCTTCAAGGTCTTCGGCGGACGCAGCCGCCGGTATTACAAGAAGCAGCAGGATGCCCTGGGTGATGTCAACGGCAACATCCAGGAGATGATCGAGGGCCTCAAGGTGGTCAAGGCCTTTACCCATGAGGAGCAGGCCAAGGAGCAGTTCCAGGGCCTCAATGAGACCTACCGGGATGCGGCTACCAACGCTAGCTTCTATTCCACCGCAGTCATGCCCATCTCCATGAACATTATGAACGTGGGCTATGCCCTCACCGCCGCTTTCGGCGGCGTGCTCTCCCTGCTGGCCGGGTTCAAGCTGGGCTCCTTTACCCTGTATCTGGGCTACTGCCGTCAGGTAGGCCAGCCTCTGAGCCAGATCTCCCAGCAGCTGACCACCATCCTGTCCGCCCTGGCGGGCGCCGAGCGCATCTTTGACGCCATGGACGCCCAGCCTGAGGAGGACCAGGGCGTGGTCACCCTGGTCCCGGCCGAGAAGGACGCCAACGGCACCCTCTCTGCCCACACCGGCTCCGGCCATCCCCACACCTGGGCCTGGAAGACGCCCCGCACCGCCGCCATGTCCCTGGTTCCCGTCCTCCGGGAAGAGGGGAACCTCATCGAGCTGGGGCAGGCCGTCCGGGCAGGAGAGGGGCTCAAGCTCCTGCCCCCCCATCAGGATTCGGAGGAGAGCCTCTGGGTGCGGGTGGAGGCCGACGGGGCCCTGACTCCCATCGCCGACCTGTCCCTGCTCTCCGCACACGGCTGGGCCTGGAAATACGCCGATCCCAACGGTAAGACCACCCTCCACCTTATCCGGGGCACGGTGCGCAATGTGCCTGGCGAGGACTACTACCTCACCGAGCTCAAGGGCGCGGTCCGCTTCGCCGATGTGGACTTCTCCTATGTGCCCGGAAAGCGCATCCTGAAAGAGATCAATGTCTATGCCAACCCCGGCCAGAAGATCGCCTTCGTGGGCTCCACCGGCGCGGGCAAGACTACCATCACCAACCTCATCAACCGGTTCTATGAGATCGAAGGCGGCATGATCACCTTTGACGGCATCAACGTCCAGTCCATCCGGAAGGACGATCTCCGCCACGCCCTGGGCGCGGTGCTCCAGGATACCCACCTCTTCACCGGCACCATCATGGACAACATCCGCTACGGCCGGCTGGACGCCACCGATGAGGAGTGCATTGAGGCCGCCAAGATCGCCAATGCCCACTCCTTCATCCGCCGCCTGCCCGACGGGTACAACACCTTCGTCACCGGCGACGGCGGCAACCTGAGCCAGGGCCAGCGGCAGCTGCTGGCCATTGCCCGGGCGGCGGTGGCCGATCCCCCGGTCATGATCCTGGACGAGGCCACCTCCTCCATCGATACCCGGACCGAGGCCCTCATCGCCCAGGGCATGGACGCCCTGATGGAGGGCCGCACCGTCTTCGTCATCGCCCACCGCCTCTCCACCGTGCGCAATTCCGACTGCATCGTGGTCATCGAGCACGGCGAGATCGAGGAGAAGGGCTCTCACGAGGAGCTTCTGGAGCAGAAGGGACGCTACTACCAGCTCTACACCGGACAGTTCCAGCTCTCCTGAGCCGATCTTTTTTCCGGCCCCCGGTACGGGGGCCGGATTTTTATTTACAGGAGCAAGCCTCCATGATAAAATTTGACAAAAGGAGGGGCTTCCCATGCATTGATGGTATGTTTCACCGCAGATATCATCCATTTATGTGGTATGTATAGGTCGGTTGAAGGAGGTGGCCCCTGTGAGTAAGCGGACCATCGGATATATCGTCTACTATGTCCTCTTTGCACTCTTCGCCATTTACGGCACCGTGAAGCACTGGCCCATGCAGATCTTTGTGGCCATCATCCTGCTGGTGGAGATCCTATGCTGTGTGGGTACGGATGGCACCATGAGCAACCTGAGCTATTACACCAGAAGTCCCACCGTCGCTTCCGAAGCCCCACCCCCTAAACGGGATATTTCCAGTCTGCCCTTTGTCTCCTCTCTGTTAATCCTCCTGCCGCCCATCCTGTATTTTGTGATTTACACGGTGGTGTGGTGCCTGCTGTAAGGGGTTTGGCGGCCCCCGGCTCTCTGAGAGAGCCGGGGGCTTTTTTGCACGCAGCCTTGTGTTTTGCCCCGGTATCCAGTATAATAGATAGGCTAATTTCGTATTTTCACACCGAAAGGACGTCTTTGATATGAAGCTCGGCATCGTGGGTCTCCCCAACGTGGGCAAATCGACCCTCTTCAACGCCATCACCAACGCCGGCGCGGAGAGCGCCAACTACCCCTTCTGCACCATCGACCCCAACGTGGGCGTGGTGGCCGTGCCCGACGCGCGGCTGGACTGGCTCTCGGACTTCTACAAGCCCAAAAAGACTACCCCCGCCGTCATCGAGTTCGTGGACATCGCTGGCCTCGTGAAGGGCGCCTCCCGGGGCGAGGGCCTGGGCAACAAGTTCCTGGCCAACATCCGGGAGACCAACGCCATTGTCCATGTGGTGCGCTGCTTTGACGACGAGAACGTCATCCACGTGGAGGGTTCCACCGATCCCGTCCGCGACATCGGCATCATCGACATCGAGCTCATCATGGCCGACGTGGAGATGGTGGAGCGGCGCATCGACAAGGCCCAGAAGGCCGCCAAGAGCGATAAGAAGTTCCTCCACGAGGTGGAGCTCTTCACCGCCCTGCGGGACTGGATGAACGACGGCAACTCTGCCCGCTCCTTCCAGTGTGACGAGGAGGACCGGGCCATCATCGCCACCAGCGAGCTGCTCTCTCTCAAGCCCATCATCTACGCCGCCAACCTGGATGAGGATGGCTTTGCCGACTACCAGAACGTCTCCTACTACAAGCAGGTAGAGGAGATCGCCGCCAAGGAGGGGGCCCAGGTTATCCCTGTGTGCGCCAAGCTGGAGGCCGAGATCGCCGAGCTGGACGGGGAAGAGAAGGCCATGTTCCTGGAGGATCTGGGTATCCAGGAGTCCGGTCTGGACCGCCTCATCAAGGCCAGCTACACCCTGCTGGGCCTCATCTCTTTCCTCACCGCCGGTGAAGACGAGTGCCGCGCCTGGACCATCACCAACGGCACCAAGGCCCCCCAGGCCGCCGGTAAGATCCACACCGACTTTGAGCGTGGCTTCATCCGCGCCGAGGTGGTGGCCTTTGAGGATCTGAAGGCCAACGGCTCCATGAACGCCGCCAAGGAGAAGGGCCTGGTCCGCTCCGAGGGCAAGGAGTATGTCATGCACGATGGCGACATCGTCCTCTTCCGCTTCAACGTGTAAGCGTAAAAAACAAGTAACCCCCGGGGTACGGAGATTTTCCGTGCCCCGGGGGTTTTTATAATGGGAAGTGCGCCTGTTCGGCGGGCATCACCTGCCCGGCGAGGGCACCGCTTTCTTTTCCGTAAGAAAGCGGTGGGAAAGAACGGGCCGGGGGATGGTTCCCCCGGCGCCCCCTCAAGTACGCCCCAACGGGCTGGGCTCAAGTCTCTGCGATTGCAAAGGTCGGTTGTGCCAAAGGCAATGGCGTTTGCCTATGAGGTACCTGGTGAGCCTGGTAGTAAACTGGGTACTCTCTCCCGACGGCAGTCGAAGTTGGAGACTACCAAAAGCGCCAGACCAAAACCTCTCGTCAGCGGCGGAAAGCTTCCCCGGATGTGGGTACGCACCCCGCAGACGCTGGTCTGCCGTCGCCGCCGGGGGTGCACTGAGGGGGAGGTCCGGAGGGGGAAGCGTCCTCGTTCCCCCTCCGGCGTTTTCTTTCCCCCCTCTTTCTTTTTGAAAAGAAAGAGGGGTTCCCGCCGAACAGGCGGCCCGCGCGGCGAGCGCAGCAAATGCCCCCGCCTAGTAGGCATAATTACGGCTCTTCCTTCAGCTCAAAGAGGTTCTTGTGAAAGTCCAGGATCCCCTCCCGGCGCATTTTCCCCAGCTCAGCGGAGAGGGCACTGCGGTCCACGGCCAGGTAGTCGGCCAGCCCCTGCCGGTCAAAGGGAATGGCAAAGCGGGCCGTCCCCGCCCGCTGGGCCTGCCAGGACAAATAGGCGAGGACCTTGCTGCGGGTGGTGCGCTGGGAGACCTGGTCGATCTTGCTGCTGAGCAGACGGTTTTTCTGGGCCAGCACGCCCACCAGATTGTGGATCAGCCGGGCGTGGAAGGGGCAGGAGGAGGGGCACACCGTCAGAATCCGCTCCACATCCAGGAAGACGATCTCGCTCTCCTCCACCGCCTGGACGCTGACCCCCAGAGGCTCCTCTCCGCAGGCGTAGGCCTCTCCGAAGAGGTCGCCGGGCCCGGCCTGGCCCTGGATGCTCCGGTTGCCCCAGAAGTCGTCCCGCAGGATGTGTACCGCTCCGGAGCGCACCACGCCCACCTCCCGTACGGCGCGGCCCTCCTCCCAGATCATACACCCCTTTTCATAGTGTGCCGACCGGGCCTGGAGACAGTTCCACATAGCCGAGAGCTCCCCGGCGGACACGCCCCGGAAGAGGGGACAGGGGAGAAGGGATGCTGCCAATGATTCCATGATTACCTCCGTTGGATTTCCAACCGCTTTTTTTCTCTTACCATAGTATACTCAGAGCACAAAGTCAAGAAAAAGGCGGCGAAGCCGCCCATCGCTGAGGGAGGAAATCACTATGGTCCGCAAGATCATTCACATCGACGAGGAGGCCTGCAACGGCTGCGGAGCCTGCGCCAAGGCCTGCCACGAGGGGGCCATCGGCATGGTAAACGGCAAGGCCCGCCTGCTGCGGGACGACTACTGCGACGGTCTGGGGGACTGCCTGCCCGCCTGTCCCGTCAATGCTATCACCTTTGTAGAGCGGGAAGCCGCCCCCTACGACCAGGCCGCTGTTCTGGCCCGGCAGGCGGCCGCCAAGGCCGCCCAGTCTGCACCCCTGCCCTGCGGCTGTCCCGGCAGCGCCGCCCGGTCCCTCTCCCGTCCGGCTCGGACGGCCGCGCCTGCTCCCGCCCAGCAGGAGAGTGAGCTCATGCAGTGGCCGGTCCAGATCAAGCTGGTCCCCACCCGGGCCCCCTGGCTGGACGGGGCCAAGCTCCTGGTGGCCGCCGACTGCACTGCCTACGCCTACGCCAACTTCCACCGGGACTTCATCCGTGGAAAAATTACCCTGGTGGGCTGTCCCAAGCTGGACAGCGTGGATTACAGCGAAAAGCTCACCGAAATTCTGGCCAACAACGATATCCAGAGCGTCACCGTGGTGCGCATGGAGGTCCCCTGCTGCGGCGGGATCGAGCTGGCGGTCAAGCAGGCCCTCCAGCGCAGCGGCAAATTCCTCCCCTGGCAGGTGGTGACCATCTCCACCCAGGGCGAGATCCTGCCCTGATCTCTCCGCACGTTTCCAAAAACGCTTCCTGGTTTTCCACATACTCCCCGCTCCTTTCACATATAGTTAGCTGTGCATCTGCAAGCGCAGAGGAGTTGTTGCTATGTGAAGGGAAACATGGAAGAGCGGGCCGTACAGCTGGCCTTGTACATCATCGAGCATAGGGCCACTGTCCGTGCCGCCGCCCAGAAGTTTGGCATCAGCAAATCCACGGTACACAAGGACCTGAGCGAACGTCTGCCCGGGTTTAACCGGCCGCTCTACCACCAAGTCAAGCGCGTGCTGGACGAGAACAAGGCCCAGCGGCACATCCGGGGAGGGATCGCCACCCGGGAGAAGTACCGCCACGCCCACCAAGTATGAACACCAGAAAGAACGCCGCCGGCATCTGCCGGCGGCGTTCTCTTGTTCCGTATGGTCTTCTCTTTTACAGGCAGCACAGCAGCACGCCCACCGTCAGACACAGGATGGCCCCGGTGGCGCACAGATCCAGCACCAGGCCTACCCGCTCACTCCACGGGCGGCTGCGGGCCGGTATTTCCTCCCGCATGGGGGTGGGCAGGGAAGGGGCCTCCTCGGGCTCTGAGGCGCACTCCAGCTGGCGGCGGTAGGCCGCCAGGTCCACCACCTTCCCGGCAGGAGACGGGGCGCAGGAGGGGGTGCGGGACCGCCGGGTAAAACATACCCGATCCCCGCCGCTGGCCTGCTCCTCTACCCCGCGAAAGACCGTCACATAGCGGGCATCCATACTCAGATAGGTTGTCTCCATACCGATCCCTCCTGCGTGGCCCTTGCGCGCTGCCCCGGTCCTCCGTCTGTCCCGGGCGGGGGCCTTTTCCTTTTGGACGCGGCAGCGGGGCACTTTGTTCCCCTTTGGCAAAAAGAACTTTTGTTCGACAAGATTATACAACATACGTTCGATTCTTGCAAGAGGGATTTTCCAGGTATTGTCCACTTTTTTCTGCTTACCTGTGGAAAAGGCGGGACCCGAAACGGGTCCCGCCTCTTGCTGCAAATTTACTTACCGGTGCTCGCCCCGGCTGTAAGCCACCACGGTACGGCGGTTGGGCTCAGTGCCCACCGAGTAGGTGGTGATGTCGGGGTAGTCCTGAAGCGCAGTGTGGATCACATGGCGCTCATAGGCGTTCATGGGCTCCAGCGTGACGTTGCGGCGGTACTTGACCACCTTACCGGCCACCTTGTTGGCCAGACGCTCCAGAGATTCCTCCCGCTTGGCCCGATAGTGCTCGGCATCCAGATGGATGCGCACCCGCTTGTTCAGGCCGCGGTTGACGGCATAGACAGTGAGCTGCTGGATGGCGTCCAGGGTCTCACCCCGGCGGCCGATGAGGGCCCCCAGGTTGTGGCCCACCAGCTCCACCTGGTAGTTGCCGCGCTCGTCCAGCTCGATGCGGGGCGTGGCCTCCGCACCCATATGGGCCAGCAGGCCGGTGAGGAAGCTGTGGATCCGCTCGGCCGCCTCGTCGCCGCTCAGGTCGGCAGCAGGCTCCGCCGCGGGGACAGGCTCAGTCACAGACTCAGGCTGTACCGGGGCAGCGGCCGGGATCACCTCTTCCACGGGAGGAGCGGAAACCACGGGGGCCTCCTCTACCTCGTCCGGGGCCTCATAGGTCACTTTCACCTTGGCAGGGCAGCTGCCGATACCCAGAAAACCGGACTTGGCCCGCTCCAGGACCTCCACCGAGACATCGTCCCGGTCCAGGCCCAGCTTGGCCAGGGCCGCCTCTACGGCGGCCTCCTCCGTCTTGCCGGTGCTCTCAATCCATTTCAGCACGGCTTATCCCTCCTTGCTGTCGTCTTCCGGGGAAGTCTCCTCCTCGGACTCCGGGGCATAGGGCGCCTCGGCCACATCGTCTGCGGACTCATTTTCCACCGCGGGAGTCTCCGGTGTGGAAATCTTGGGCTCCTCCACAGGCGTCACAGGTTTCTCTTCTTCCACCACGGGAGTCTGTACCGGCTCCTCGGCCTTCTTTTTGCGGCCGAAGAGGGACTTCTTCTCCTCCTGGGTGTCCTGGGCCTGCTTGGCGTTGTCCCAGTCCCGGTCGGGATCGTGGTAGGGGGTGGGGCCGTCGGGGCTGAAGCGGTTGGGGTCATAGGCCCGGCCACGGGCATAGGAGCGCAGTCCGATGCCGCTGACCGAGATGACGGCGGTATCCTTGTTGTCCTTTTCCATGGACTCCAGGATTTCCTTCTTCTTCTTGCCCTTGGCGTGCTTGGCCTCCTCGATGCGGCGGGCCCGCTCCTCCGCGGCCAGGCGCTTGCGCTCCTTTTCCTCTTCCTTCTCCAGGCGCTCCCGCTCGGCTGCCTTGGCGGCGGCCTCCTCATAGTCCTTCTTAAGCATCTTGCCGCAGATGAACTCCTGCACCATGGAGAGCAGGTTCTGGATGATCCAGTAGAGACACAGGGCCGCGGGCATGGAGAAGCCGATCCACAGGGAGATCAGAGGCATGGTGATGAGCATGGTCTTCATGGTGGGGTTGTTCTGGGCGTCGGCCGACTGCTTGTTCACCGCGTTGGTCTTCTGGGAGATCAGGGAGAAGATGAAGCCAGACACCGCGGAGATCACGGGCAGCAGGAACAGGGCAAAGCCCCCGCTGATGGTCCAGAACTTGAGCTGGGGCACCAGAGCCAGGTTGAAGATGCCCAGGAAGTCAAAGTTGATGGGGAAGATATTGGCGCCCTCCCCGGCCACGGCCTGGACCGCCGCCATGTTTTCCGGGGTAATGAGGGAGGACAGGTACAGCTGATGATAGCCGCCGTTGTTGAAGGCCTCGCCGGCGGTCTTGATCCAGTTCTGGTCAAAGGCCACCTGGCCCCAGTTGAGCACATCGGCGATGGCGCTCAGGTTGTTCACATCCACGTTCATCAGGTAAACCAGAGGCTCGCGGATGATGGAGTAGAGGGGCAGCAGGATGAACAGGGGGATAAAGGACCACAGGCAGCCGCCCATGGGGTTGACCTTTTCCCGCTCATAGAGCTTTTGTACCTCTGCGTTGTAGCGTTCCCGGTCCTTGCCGTACTGCTTTTGCAGCTTCTGCATCTGACCGGAGAGCATGTTCATCTGGATCATGCTCTTCTTGCCCTTGAGCTGGAAGGGGAAGAGGATGATCTTCACCACCAGCGCAAAGAGGATGAGGGCAAGGCCGTAGCTGCCCGTCATCTGATAAAACGTGTTAAGCACCCATACAAAGGGGGAGAGGAGAATTTTCATGTGTCAGCCTCCAAAGTGATAGTCACGCGCGGGATGGGGGCGCTGGGATACATTTGGAAGACAAACGGCTCAGGGAACGGGGTCATACTGGATGCTCTTCTGCCGGTGAAAGGGATGACATTTCAAAATCCGGCGCAGGGCAAGCCAGCCCCCCCTGCACGCGCCGTACTTCTCCACCGCCTCCAGGGCATAGGCCGAGCAGGTGGGGATGAACCGGCAGCAGGGGGGACGCAGCGGGGAAATGTTGGCGCGGTAAAAGCGGATCAGGGCCAAAAGGAGACCCTTCATACGCTCTCCCTCCGGACCAGTCCCAGCTTGTCCATGGTCTTGAGAAGCTGCCGCTCGATCTCCCGATAACGGGCGAAGGAGGCACGCACCCGCGCCACCACCACGATGTCATAGCCCACCTGGAACTGCCCCTCATGGAGCCGGTAGGCCTCCCGAATGCGGCGGCGGGTCCGGTTGCGGACCACCGCCTTGCCCACCTTGGTCCCCACGGTCAGGCCCAGCCGGTTCTTCCCCAGCTTGTTCCGGCGGCAGTATACCGCCACACAGGGCGAGACCGCCGACTTTCCCTTGCTGTAGAGCCGGCGGAATTCGTGGTTCAATTTGAGCGAGACGGTATCTTTCACGGCGCTTCCCCTTTTTTCTTTCCCGGGGAAGGGAGGACCAGCCTCTTTTCCCCATGATGCTACGCAGGGGCGGTGGGATGAAACTCCCCCGCCCCTTGTTATGACGCTATGCCGTTTGTTTCCCGGAGCGCGAGCTGTTCCAGCTTAGTGGGACAGACGGGCGCGGCCCTTGGCGCGGCGACGAGCCAGCACCTTGCGGCCATTCGCGGTGGCCATGCGCTTACGGAAGCCGTGCACTTTGGAGCGCTGGCGCTTCTTGGGCTGATAGGTACGAACCATTTCCGGTACACCTCCTGTACTTATTCTGGCAGGTTTTCCACCTGCCCGCCACAACGGCCGGATTCCGGCCGCGGTCGTCAAAAGGAAAAATGCTTTACACCAGATAAGGACATGGTGCAATCTGTATTATAGCGTATGAAGAAATACCCTGTCAACACCATTTTTCTGTCTTTTTGGGCTTCATTTTTTCCACTTTTCCACATCCACGCTATATCTTGTACCCGCCGAGGCAGTTTTCCACAACCCTATTTACTATTTTAAAGGTATATGTGGAAAACTCGTTGCCTTGCTGCGGTTTGTCTGGTATAATAAAATGTCAACATATAGAATTGGGGAAATGGACCCTTCCGGCCTCCGGGCCCTCCCATTTCTCCCCCAAGGGGTGGTCTTACTCATGAATTCTCCAGCGGACGTCTGGGCTAAAATACTCTCCCTCATGGAGGCGGACATGACCGCCACCACCATCAACACCTGGTTCGACGACGCCAAGGCCGTCTCCCTGGACGCCAACCGCTTCGTCCTCCACACACCCTCCAATTTCAAGCGGGACATCATCCTCTCCCGCTATCTTCCCTCCATCAAAAAGGCCCTCCACGAGCTCTTTTCCTCCGAATTTGACGTGGTGGTCCTGGGCGAGGGGGAGCTGCAGGAGTTCACCGAGACCGCCAAGCCGGTGGACGACGGCTCCTTCATGCCCGGCACCGAGGACTATACCTTTGAGCGCTTTGTCGTGGGCTCTTCCAATAAATTTGCCCACGCCGCCGCCCTGGCCGTGGCCGAAAACCCCGCCCACAGCTATAACCCCCTCTTCATCTACGGGGAATCCGGCCTGGGCAAGACCCACCTGCTCTACGCCATCGCCCACCGGATCCACCAGAACCACCCGGACTTCCGGGTCATCTACCTGAAGGGGGACACCTTCACCAACGAGCTGGTCCAGGCCATCCGGGAGGGCCGCAACGAGGAATTCCGGGAAAAATACCGCTCTGCCGACGTCTTCCTCATGGACGACGTGCAGTTCATCGCCGGACGGGAGTCTACCCAGGAGGAGATGTTCCACACCTTCAACACCCTCTATGAGGCCGGACGCCAGATCGTCTTTACCGCAGACCGTCCCCCCAAGGAGATGCTGCGCCTGGACGACCGGCTGCGCACCCGGTTCGAGTGGGGCCTGCCCGTGGACATCCAGCCCCCCGACTACGAGACCCGGGTGGCCATCATCAAAAACAAGGCCATCCGCCGGGGCATGAACCTGCCCGAGCCCGTCCTCCAGTATATCGCGGACAACATCACCTCCAATGTACGCCAGATCGAGGGCACCGTCAACAAGATCCTGGCCTTCCAGGAGCTGATGGGGGAGAGCGTGGACGTGGACACCGTCATCCGCGCCGTCCGGGACATGTGCAAGGACAAGGCCGATTTTCTCCCCTCTCCCGATGTCATCATCGAAGAGGTGTGCAAGTTCTATAACATCGAAAACGACGCCCTCCGGGGACAGGGCCGCACCAAGGACACCGCGCTCGCCCGGCAGATCGCCATGTACCAGATCCGCCGCATGACCAATCTCTCTCTCAAGGAGATCGGTAAGGAATTTGAGGGCCGGGACCACACCACCGTCATGCACTCCATCGACCGGGTGGAAAAACTCATGAAGACCAACCCCGAAGTGGCCGAGATCATCAAAGATCTCAACTCCAATATCAACGCCCGCTACGACAATTAAAGCCCCCTTTTCCACCCCGCAGACCCACTGTGTGGAGGGAGCGGCGGCCCGCCGCCGCAGCGATTTTCCACTTTTCCACATCTCCACCGCAAATTGTGGGCTTGTGGACAATTCCCTGTGCAAAACCTGCAGCCGCCCAAAAGGGGTGTGGAAAGCCCCCTTTTTTATCCACACCCCCTGTGGACGGGCAAATCTTAGCGCCGCAAGCAAAACATCCACTTTTCCACATAATTTTCCCCTACTGCTATTACTACGAACTTATTACCCTCTCCTTTTCTCCCCATCGGAGGCCAGGAGCACCGAAACGGAGGTCCCATCTCAATGAAATTCTCCTGCGAAAAAGCCCTTCTTCAGGCAGCCATCAGCACAACGTCACGTGCTGTGTCTCCAAAGAGCTCCATTCCAGCTCTAGAAGGTATCCTGTTAGAAGCCGATCAGGAACTCAGACTCACCGGCTACAATCTGGAAACCGGTATCCGCACCACCGTACCCGCCGAAATCCGCGCCAAAGGTACCCTCGTCCTGGGAGCGCGTCTTTTTGGGGAGATCATTCGTAAGCTCCCCGATGACATCGTAGAATTTACTGCCGAACACTACATGGTAAACATCAAATGCGGCATGAGCGAATTCAACATTCTGGGCACCGACCCGGAGGAATTTCCAGAACTTCCCACTGTCGAGTACCAAAACTCCCTGGAAATTGGGCAAAATAAGCTGAAATCCATGATTTCCCAGACCCTCTTTGCCGTCAGCGACAACGAAAGCCGCCCCATCCACACCGGCTCCCTCTTCGAAGTGGGCCAGGACGGCCTCACAATCGTATCGGTAGACGGTTACCGGTTGGCCCTGCGGCACGAGAGCATCGAAAAAAAGGAAGGGGCGGAAGAATTTTCCTTTGTTGTGCCCGGCGCCGCCCTCTCCGAGGTGGAAAAAATCTGCTCCGATGTGGAAGAACCGGCCTCAATCACTCAGGGTGCCCGCCATGTGATGTTCAAAGTGGGGGAGACCATGCTGGTCTCCCGCCGGTTGGAGGGCGAATTCCTGGCCTACCGCCAGGCCATCCCCCGCAACAATTCCATCAAGGTAGAGGGAGACACCCGTGCCCTCCTCTCCTCCATCGACCGTGTCTCCCTCATCATCAGTGATAAACTAAAAAGCCCGCTTCGCTGCGTTTTTGAGCAAAATATGCTGAAAATCAGCACAAAAACGGCCATTGGAGACGCAGCCGACCAGTGCCCCATCGACGGGGACGGCGGCGGTCTGGAGATCGGCTTCAACAACCGCTATCTCATGGACGCCCTGAAGGCGGCCCCCGCCGACCGGGTCCGGCTGGAGCTGACCACCAGCGTGTCCCCCTGCGTGATCCTGCCCGCCGAGGGAGAAGAAAACTTTCTGTATATGGTCCTGCCCGTCCGCCTGAAGGCCGGGGAGTAAGGGAGAGCCGCACGGGGCGCATAATTATGCAGTCCCGTGCAGGAGAAAGGAAGCACACATGCAAGAAAAGGAAGTAGCCATTACCACTGAATTCATCAAACTGGAGGCCTTTCTCAAGTTTGCCGGGGCCGTGTCCACCGGGGGAGAGGCCAAGAACCTGATCCAGGACAGCCTGGTGCGGGTCAACGGCGAGGTCTGCACCATGCGGGGCAAGAAGCTGCGCCCCGGTGACACCGTGGAGCTGCGGAACGACCGGCTGACCGTGCGATGATGGTCCGCACCCTGGAGCTGGAGGGGTTTCGCAATTACCGCTCCTTTTCCGCCGACTTCGCCCCGGGCGTCAACGTGATCTACGGGGAGAACGCCCAGGGCAAGACCAATCTGCTGGAGGCGGTGCGCTACCTCTCCGGGGCGCCCTCGCACCGGGCCAGGAGCGAGGGGGAGCTCATCGGCTTCGACGTTCCCTCCGCCCGCATCTGCGCCCAGCTGGAGAGCCGGGGGCGGGACTTCAAGGTGGAGGTACAGCTGACCCGTGGCCGGCGCCGGCGGATGACCTCCAACGGCGTGCGGCTCAAGACGGCGGGGGAACTGTCCGAGCGGCTGCACACCGTGCTCTTCTGTCCGGAGGACCTGATGCTCATCCGAGCCGGGAGCGCCGAGCGCAGGCGTTTTCTGGACCAGTCCCTCTGTCAGCTGCGCCCCCGGTATGCCGCCGCCCTGGCCGAGTATAACCGTCTCCACGAGCACAAGCGGCGCATCCTCCGGGACTGGGAGGAGAAGCCCTCCCTCCTGGACCTGCTGCCCGAGTTCAATGACCGCATGGCCCGCTGCGGGGCGATCCTGATCCACTACCGGGCCCATTTTATCCGCAAGCTGGCCCAGTTTGCCGCCCCCATCCACGCGGAATTCTCGGGGGAGCGGGAGAAGATGACCCTCTCCTATGAGACGGTCAAGACGGTGGAGGATCCCCTGATCCCCACCCGGGAGATCTATCCCAGACTGCTGGAGCACCAGGAGAGCCACCGCCGGGCCGAGCTGGAGAGCCGTACCTGTCTCTCCGGGCCCCACAAGGACGACCTGCTGGTCTCCATCGACGGGCGCAGCGCCAAGCAGTTTGCCTCCCAGGGGCAGACCCGCACCGCGGCCCTCTCCCTCAAGCTGGCCGAGCGGGAGCTCCACCAGGAGGACATGGGGGAGTGGCCAGTGCTGCTGCTGGACGATGTGCTCTCCGAGCTGGACCAGCGCCGGCGGGACTTCGTGCTCCGGCGCATCCGGGGCGGACAGGTCTTCATCACCTGCTGTGAGGAGGAGGCTCTGGACGGCCTGGGGGAGGGGAGGACCTTCCACATCCGCGCCGGCGCGCTGGCCGACTAGCCCCCGCCGGGAGAGAGGAACGCAATATGATCCTAGTGCTCTTTACGCTGCTGCCCCTGCTGCTGGGGGCGGCGCTGGAATATACCGTCTGCCGCCTCACCATGCGGGAGACAGGACGGGGATGGCGTCTGCTGCGGCTCTTGCGCCTCCTTCCGCCCCTTGGGCTGCTGGGGATCGCCTGGGCCATCGGGGCGGGGCGCTGGCGCCTCTGGCAGAGCCAGCAGGTCTCCCCCCTGACCCAGATCATTCTGTTTCCCGGCGTGCCCGCCCTCTTTGTCCTGCTGGGCATGGCGCTGGGCTGGCGGATCTTCCGCCGCCGCTGGAGTCCCCGAATTGTAGAGGAGGAATAGCGCCGTGTATCTGCATCTGGGCCAGTCCGTGGTGGTCCCCTTCCGGGACGTGGTGGGGATCTTTGATCTGGACAACACCACCGCCTCCCACCGCACCCGCAGTTTCCTCACCCGGGCCGAGAAGGAGGGACGGGTGGTCAACGTGTCCGAGGATCTGCCCAAGTCCTTCGTGCTTTGCGTGGGGCGGGACGGCAGGCGGACCGTCTACATCTCCCAGCTCTCGCCGGCCACACTGCTGCGCCGGGCCGAGAGCAATACCTTTGATACCTGAGGTCCGCTCTGCCCCCAACGGGGCGGCGCGCCCCTTTTATCCGGAAGCGCGATTCCGGGGAGCTCTCCCGGAAGCGCTTCCCGTGTTTTGTTATTTCCCATCCCAAACTGGAGGTTTTACATTATGTCTGAAGAACTGGAACTGAATTCGACCCAGGTGGACCACGAGTACACCGGCTCCGAGATCCAGGTCCTGGAGGGTCTGGAGGCGGTGCGCAAGCGCCCGGGCATGTATATCGGCTCCACCTCCTCCTCCGGCCTGCACCATCTGGTGTACGAGATCGTGGACAACGCCATCGACGAGGCCCTGGCCGGCTACTGTGACGATATCTCGGTCACCATCCAGGAGGGGGACGTGATCCGCGTCACCGACAACGGCCGCGGTATCCCCGTGGATGTCCAGCCCCAGACCGGCAAGCCCGCCCTGGAGGTGGTGTTCACCATCCTGCACGCCGGCGGCAAGTTCGGCGGCGGCGGCTACAAGGTTTCGGGCGGCCTGCACGGCGTGGGTGCCAGCGTGGTCAACGCCCTGTCCGAGTGGCTGGAGGTCCAGGTCCACAAGGACGGCAAGATCTATGAGATGAAGTTCTCCCGGGGCCATGTGACCCAGGACATGACCGTAGTGGGGGAGACCGACCGCCACGGCACAGTGGTCACCTTCAAGCCCGACCCCGAGATGTTCGAGGACACGGTGTACGACTACGATATCCTCCACACCCGCATGCGGGAGGAGGCCTTCCTCAACGCCGGCGTGCGCATCCGCACCGCGGACGAGCGTCCCGGGCAGGAGCAGGAAGACACCATGCACTACGCCGGCGGTATCCGGGAGTTTGTGACCTACATCAACCGGAACAAGACCCCTCTCCACGGCGATGTGATCTACATTGCCGGCCAGAAGGACGACGCCATGGCCGAGGTGGCCTTCCAGTACAACGACGGCTACAACGAGAACATCGTCTCCTTCGCCAACAACGTCCACACCCCCGAGGGCGGCATGCACGAGACCGGCTTCAAGACTGCTCTGACCCGGGTGCTCAACAACTACGGTCTGCAGAAGGGCATCCTGAAAAACGACGACAAGGTCTCCGGCGAGGACTGCCGCGAGGGCATCACCTGCGTCATCTCGGTCAAGCTTACCAACGCCCAGTTTGAGGGCCAGACCAAGGCCAAGCTGGGCAACAGCGAGATCCGTACCCTGGTGGACTCCATCGTCTCGGACCGTCTGGCCGAGTACCTGGAGGAGAACCCCGCCGTGGGCAAGATCATCCTGGAGAAGGCCATGACCGCCAACCGGGCCCGGGAGGCGGCCCGCCGCGCCCGGGAGAACATCCGCCGGAAGAACGCTCTGGACGGGGCCACCCTCCCCGGCAAGCTGGCCGACTGCTATGAGCGGGACGCCTCTCTCACTGAGATCTACATCGTCGAGGGTGACTCGGCCGGCGGCAGCGCCAAGCAGGGCCGGGACTCCCGCTTCCAGGCCATCCTTCCCCTGTGGGGCAAGATGCTCAACGTGGAGAAGGCCCGGGCCGACAAGGTCTACGGAAACGACAAGCTCACCCCCGTCATCACCGCCCTGGGCGCCGGCATCGGGGAGGACTTTGACGCTGAGAAGCTCCGCTACCACAAGGTGGTCATCATGGCCGATGCCGACGTGGACGGCGCCCACATCCGCACGCTGCTGCTGACCTTCTTCTTCCGCTTCATGCGTCCCCTCATCGACAAGGGCTATGTCTATGCCGCTGTGCCCCCCCTGTACAAGCTGGTGCGGGGCAAGACCACCCGCGTGGCCTTCTCCGATGAGGAGCGGGATGCCATCTCCGCCGAGATGCGGGGCGGCAATCCCAACGTGAAGGTGGAGATCAGCCGCTTCAAGGGCCTGGGCGAGATGGACCCCCATGAGCTGTGGGAGACCACCATGAACCCCCAGACCCGTACCCTCAAGCGCATCACTATGGCAGACGCCGTCAAGGCCGACGAGATCTTCACCCTCCTCATGGGCGAGAAGGTGGAGCCCCGCCGGGAGTATATCGAGCGCAATGCCAGCAAGGCCATGAACCTGGACTACTGATGCCAAGCCCGGCGGGGAGTGGAAAGCCCCGCCGGAACCATCTATCTCTTGAACGGAGTTGAGCTTTTTGGCGAGCAATAACGATTATCAGACCAAAGATATCACCTTTCCCGATCAGAAGATCGTGGAGATCAATCTGGAGCATGAGATGCAGGACGCGTACATCGAGTACGCCATGTCGGTCATCGTGGGCCGGGCCCTGCCCGACGTGCGGGACGGCCTCAAGCCCGTCCACCGGCGCATTCTCTACTCTATGTATGAGAGCGGCCTGACCAGCGACAAGGCATTCAAGAAGTCGGCCACCTGCGTGGGCGACGTGCTGGGTAAGTACCACCCCCACGGCGACCAGAGCGTCTATGACGCCTTGGTCCGTCTGGCCCAGGACTTCTCCATGCGCTATCCGCTGGTGGACGGCCACGGAAACTTCGGCTCGGTGGACGGCGATCCCCCGGCCGCCTACCGTTACACCGAGGCCCGCATGGCAAAGATCGCAAACGAGATGCTGCGGGACATCGAGAAGGAGACCGTGGACTGGGACCCCAACTTTGACGAGTCCCTGAAGGAGCCCCGTGTCATCCCCTCCCGCTTCCCCAACCTTCTGGTGAACGGCTCCTCCGGCATCGCCGTGGGCATGACCACCAACATCCCGCCCCACAACCTGCGGGAGGTCATCGACGCCACCATCTGCGTGCTGGACAACCCCGAGGCCGAGCTGGACGACCTCATGGAGCACATCAAGGGCCCCGACTTCCCCACCAAGGGCATCATCATGGGCCGCAGCGGCATCCGGGCGGCCTACGCCACCGGTAAGGGCCACATCCGGGTGCGCGCCCGCACCGAGATGGAGGAGTTCGGCAACAACCGTACCCGCATCATCGTGACCGAGCTGCCCTATCAGGTGAACAAATCCCGCCTGGTGGAGAATATTGCCGACCAGGTCCACGACAAGCGCCTGGAGGGAATCTCCGGCCTGCGGGATGAGTCGGACGGCAAAAAGGGCATGCGCATCGTCATCGAGCTCAAGAAGGATGCCAATCCCCAGGTGGTGCTCAACCGGCTCTTTGCCCAGACCCAGATGCAGACCACCTTTGCCATCGTCATGCTGGCTCTGGTCAACAACCAGAAGCAGCCCAAGATCCTCACCCTGCGCCAGATCCTGGACGAGTACATTTCCTTCCAGGAGGAGGTCATCACCCGGCGCACCATCTTTGACCGCCGCAAGGCGGAGGAGCGGGCTCATCTCCTCAAGGGCCTGCTCATTGCCCAGGACAACATCGACGAGGTCATCCGCATCATCCGGGAGAGCTATGACAACGCCAAAGAGCGCCTGATGGAGCGCTTTGGCCTGGATGAGGTCCAGGCCCAGGCCATCCTGGACATGCAGCTCAAGCGGCTCCAGGGCCTGGAGAAGGAGAAGCTGGAGGCCGAGTACGCCGAGCTCATGAAGAAAATCGCCTACTACAACGACCTGCTCTCCAACGAGCAGATGCTCCGGGGCGTCCTCAAGGAGGAGCTCACTGAGATCCGCAACAAGTACGGCGACGAGCGCAAGACCGAGATCGGCTTCGTGGAGGACGACATCGACATCGAGGACCTGATCGAGGAGGAGGAGTGCGTCTTCACCCTCACCTCCGCCGGTTACATCAAGCGTCTGCCCGCCTCCACCTACCGGGCGCAGCGCCGGGGCGGCAAGGGTATCTCGGCCCAGACCCTCAAGGAGGAGGACATGGTAGAGACCGTGTTCACCGCCTCTACCCACGATTTCATCCTCTTCTTCACCAATAAGGGCCGGGTCCACCGGAAGAAGGGCTATCAGATCCCGGAGGCGGGCCGCACCGCCAAGGGCACCAACATCGTCAATGTCCTGCCCGTGGAGAGCGACGAGAAGGTCACCGCCATGATCCACCTGCGGGAGTTCCCGGAGGACCGCTATCTGGTCATGGTGACCCGCAACGGCACGGTCAAGCGGCTCCAGCTCTCCTCCATCAACACCGCCCGCAAGGCGGGCATCCGCTGCATCACCCTGGACGAGGGGGACGAGCTCATCGCCGTGCGGGAGACCGACGGGGAGCAGGCCGTGCTCATCGTCACCCACGAGGGTATGGCCATCTGCTTCAAGGAGACCGACGTGCGCTGCATGGGCCGGGACGCCTACGGCGTGCGCGGCATCAAGCTGCGGGACGGAGACTATGTGGTGGCGGCCGCCCGGGCCAAGCGGGACCACCAGGTGCTCATGATCACCGAGAACGGCTTCGGCAAGCGCACCGAGATGGACGAGTATATCCGCGCCGACGGACCCCAGAACCGCGGCGGCTACGGCCTGAAGGGCTATCAGGTCACCGATAAGACCGGCCCCATCGCCGCCATGAAGGTGGTCAACGAGAATGACGACATCCTCATCATCTCGGATGACGGCACCATCATCCGTACCCATGCCGTGGGCATCAACGTCTATTCCCGTACCGCCCAGGGCGTGAAGGTCATGAATCTGAGCGAGGGCGTGAAGGTCATCTCCATCGCCCGTACCGAGCGGGAAGAGGAGGAGGAGACCGTCCTCCCGCCTGCCGGTGAGGAGGGCGAGAGCACTCCGGAGGCGGCTCCCCAGGAGACGGAGGAGTAATCGGATATGCGTGAGAAAAAGACCATGAGCCGGGGGGCCAAGCAGGCCCTGGTGGAAGGGCTCATCATGGCGGTGCTGGCCGTACTGGGCGCCATCTACGGCGTGCCTAAGCTGGGGATGTTCGGCGTGGTGTGGGTGGTGGCCGCCGGTGCCATCGCCCTGGTGGACCTCTACCGGGCCCTCATCAAGAGCCGCCGGGTGGGACGGAATGCGCCCACTGCCCCGGCCGCTGCAAAGCCCGCCGCGCCTCAGGCCGCCCCCGTGGAGCCTTCCGCTCCGCCCGCCCCGGAACAGCCGGAGCAGGCGGAGGAGCGCCTGCGCAAGCTCCAGTCCCTCCGGGACGAGGGGCTCATCACCCCGGAGGAGTATGAGCAGAAGCGGCAGGAGGTCCTCCGGGATCTGTAAGAGGAGTTTTCATGAAGCAAGTGACCATCTATACGGACGGGGCCTGTTCCGGGAATCCCGGACCGGGCGGGTGGGGGGCCATCCTCCAGTATGGCCCCCACAGGAAGGAGCTCTCTGGCGGTGAGGCCCAGACCACCAACAACCGCATGGAGCTCACCGGAGTCATCACGGCCCTCCAGGCGCTGAAAGAGCCCTGTGAGGTGGACCTCTATTCCGACTCGAAATATGTCCTGGACGCCCTGGAAAAGGGCTGGGCCAAGGGCTGGCGTGCCCGGGGCTGGGTGAAGTCCGACAAGAAGCCCGCCCTCAATTCCGACCTGTGGGCGGTGCTGCTGGACCTGTGCGACTATCATACGGTCCATCTCCACTGGGTGAAGGGCCACGCTGAGAATCCCTTCAACAACCGCTGCGATGAGCTGGCGGTGGCCGAGAGCCGGAAGTTCCGGTAGGAGGCGCGCCTATTCGACGGGGGCACCGCTTTCTTACGGAAAAGAAAGCGGTGCCCCCGCCGGGAGGGTGCGCTCTCCAAAGTGAAGAAAAAGAGAGAGGATCGTTATAAAAAACGATCCTCTCTCTTTTTCTTGGTATCTTACCCTTCCACCGGTTTGATGGGGCGGCAGGGGTTGCCCACGGCCACCACGCCCTCCGGGATGTCATGGACCACCACGCTTCCAGCGCCGATGACGCTGTTGCTGCCGATGGTGACGCCGGGGAGCACGGTGACTCCTCCGCCGATCCACACGTTATCGCCCACGGTGATGGGCTTGGCCCACTCCAGGCCGGCGTTTCGGGTGGCAGGGTCCATGGGATGTCCGGCGGTATAGAAGCCGCAGTTGGGGGCGATAAACACGTTATCCCCAAAGGTCACCGGGGCGCAGTCCAGAATGACCAGATTGTGGTTGGCATAGAAGTGCTCCCCCAGGGTGATGTGATAGCCGTAGTCACACCAGAAGGAGGGTTCGATGGTAAAGTGTGTGCCGGTGCGGCCCAGAATGGTGCGCAGGAGGGCATTTCTGGCCTGCTGCTGGAGCGGGGGGATCTGGTTTGCCTGGTGGCACAGCTCCTTACAGCGGCTGCGCTGTGCCTCGAGAGCGGGGTCTGTGGCGTCGTAGAGCAGGCCGGAGGCCATTTTTTCCTGTTCCGTCATGGGAGTTCCTCCTTCGTTGAAGTTAAGAGAAACGCTGCGCTCCACCGGGAGGGCGGAGCGCAGCGGGAAGAATCATTCGGCTTTAGGGGCGCCGCCCTCACCCTTGGGGCGGTTTCCACGGGGACGGCGGTACCGGCGGCGGGGCTTCTTGGTGCTCTCCTGTCCCTCGCCGCCCTCCTGGGTGGGTGCGGACTCGGTGTGCTCCTTGGCCTCCTTGGCCGGTGCGGGCCGCTCACTCTTTGGCTTGGGGGGCCGGGCGGGCCGCTCCGTGCGGGGCTTGTCCCCGCGGGACTCCTTGGCAGGCGCCTCCTCGCCCTGGGGCTTGGCCGCCTGTGCGGGCTTTTTGCTCCGGGAGCGGCGGCGGCGGGAACGCTTCTCGCCTTCGGCGCCCTCTTCCGGAGCCGGGGCAGCGGGCTTGGGCTCCTCCGCCAGGGTCAGATTGGCCAGGGCGGCGGAGAGACGGTCCTCCTCACTCTCGGGGGGAGCGGTCACCTTGCGGAGCTTGGCCAACTCCTCGGGGGGCGGGGCCACATAGCCCTCGGGCCGCTTGCCCTTGCCGTTGCGGACCACGCAGATCTCACAGTTGTGATAGCAGCGGGGATTTTCCGGCTCGTCATCCAGGCGGACCTTCACGGTCTCCCGCAGGAGGTTGACCTGCGAGACCGTACCCACGCCGTCGGGGGTCTCCACAAAGGACTCGTTCTTGGGCATGCGCTTGACGGCGTCCTCATAGGCGTCCTGCTCGTACTTCAGGCAGCACATGAGCCGGCCGCAGGTGCCCGAGATCTTGGTGGGATTGAGGGAGAGGCTCTGGGTCTTGGCCATCTTGATGGAGACGGGCTGAAAATCGTCCAGGAAGCCGCAGCAGCAGAAGGGCCGCCCGCAGATGCCCAGACCGCCCAGCATCTTGGCCTCGTCCCGCACGCCGATCTGGCGCAGCTCGATGCGGGTGTGGAACACGCTGGCCAGATCCTTTACCAGGGCCCGGAAGTCCACCCGGCACTCGCTGGTGAAGAAAAAGAGGATCTTGTTGCCGTCAAAGTTGTATTCCACGTCCACCAGCTTCATGTCCAGCCCGTGGTCGGCAATCTTCTCCTGGCAGATGCGGAAGGCCCGCTCCTCCTTTTCATGGTTGCGCCGTACAGTCTCCAGATCCTTGGGGGTGGCGATGCGGACCAGGGGACGCAGAGGCTGCACCACGGCGGAGTCCTCCACCATGGTGTTGGCCTGGACGCACTCGCCGTATTCCACGCCCCGGGAGGTCTCGATGATGACCCCCTGTCCGGCCTGGACCTGGGTGCCCTTTGGATCGAAATAGTATTGTTTGCCCCCGCTCTTAAAGCGGACGCCAATGATTTCCGTCATAGTTTGGAACCTCATCTATCTGGTAATTTGCGCCGTTTGGATGGAGGCCAGGCGGGCGCAGAGCCACCCGGCCAGATGACCTGCGCCGACGTAAAAGCCGCAGGCGGTGCGCAGCTCCTCCAGGACCCGAATGGCCTCCAGCATAGCCCGGGGGGAGAGGGCAGACGCCAGGGAGGCCGCGGCGGCGCGGCGCTGGGGGTCTTCCTCCTGTCCGGCCCCGGCACGCTGGACCAGCGCGTCCCGCAGGAGGAGCACAGTCTCCCCCATGAGGGCGGCCAGATCGTCCCGTTCCCACTTTTCCAGGGAAATGCAAAGCTCGGCCAGGGCCAGCTCGTCCCCGGCGGAGAGACGCTGGGCCAGCAGCAGGGCAGTGTCCCGCAGGCGGGAGTCCACGGCGGCCGTTCCCTCCAGCTCGGCCACAGCCCGTCCCAGCAGGCCCTCACACCGCCGGGCGGCGGCCGAGAGCTCCTCCCGGCTGCGCTGGGGATAGCGTGCATATAAAAAGGCCTCCGCCTCAGGCAGAGAGACGGGGGAGAGGGTCAGGGTCTCACACCGGGAGCGCACGGTGGGGAGCAGAGCGGCCGCGTTTTCGGTGAGCAGCAGAAAAGCCGCGTAGGGCGGTCCCTCCTCCAGCAGCTTGAGCATGGCGTTCTGGGCGCTGGGATTCATGGTGTGGGCGCGCTCCAGCAGATAGACCTTGCGTGCGGCCTCATTGGGCCGGATATAGGCGTCGGCGCGCAGGGCGCGGATCTGGGCCACGTTGATGTCGCCCTCCGCCCCGGCGCGCACAATGTCCGGATGGATGCCGCCCATGGCCTTGCGGCAGCCCGAGCAGTGCAGGCAGGGGGCCTGCTCCGCGGGACCGGAGCACACCAGCGCGGCCGAGAGCAGAGCGGCCAGGGTGCGCTTGCCCGAGCCCGCCGGGCCGCTGAGAATGTAGGCGTGGGAGAGGCCCCGCCGGGCAGTCTGGAGGTCCAGCTGCCGCTTGAGGGGACCGTTGCCCGCCAGCGCGTGGAGATCCATCCTTACACGCGCTCGAACCGCTCGATGTCCACCACGAAGATGGTGGCGCCGCCCACCACGACCTCCACCGGCATGCTGGGATAGTAGCCGTAGCTCATCTCAGAGGTGGTGGGGATCATCTGCTTGCGGCTATGGGACTGCTCCTTGATGATGTCAATGACGGACTGGACCTTCTCCTCGTCCACGCCCACCAGGATGGTCACGTTGCCTGCCATCAGGAAGCCGCCGGTGGTGGCCAGCTTGGTGGAAGAGAACCCGTGCTTGGTCAGAGACTGGGTGACCGCATTGGCGTCGTCATGGTTGATGATTGCAAGGATCAGTTTCATAAGTAATCCCTCCTCGGAATAAAAGACAGGGGGCCCCGGGCCACACACCGTCAGGGGAGAACCACTTCCATGTCTTTCTCCATATTATAACCTATTTGCGATAAATATGCGATAGTTTTTTTCGTTACACGCTCTCCCGGGGCAAGAACGGGGACGCCCGGGGGATAGGGTGCCACCTGGGAGGCGGCGATCTCATCCAGGGCCGCGCCGACCGGAAGGGACCGGGTGGAGGAGAAGCGGGCCTGCCGGGGGGAGAGGGCCTGCTCGGGCGCCGGGGCCGGGGGCAGGGGCGGGAGTTCGGAGAGGGGAGGCTGATGGGCCCACACGGCGGAGAGGGCCTCCTCCAGCCGGGCAAAATCCGCCTCCGTGTCGGCGGCGGTACAGATGAAGACCACATGGCGGGCATCGGCCATCTCGGGGTAGACTCCCAGGTCTTGCAGGGCCTTCTCGGCGGCAAAGCCGTTGGCGCAGCGGAGGACCAGCCGGGTGGGGTCCAAGGGGGCCTGCTCCGGGGTGAGGGCGGGGAAGCGGCGGCGCAGGCGGGCCACCTGCTCGGCGGTGCGCCGGAGAGCGGTGCGGCCCTCCTCCTCCATCCAGGCCCGGGCGGCATCCAGGGCGGCCATCATGGGGTAGGAGGGAGAGGAGCTGCCGTAGAGGGAGGCCGCCCGGCGCAGCTCGTCCAGGGAGAAGCGGGAGGAGAAGAGGAGGGCGGACTGCCCGGGGGCGGGCAGGGTCTTATGGGCCGAGACCACCGCCACGTCGGCCGCGGCCAGGCTCCGGTCCTCCAGAAAGGGCAGATGGGCTCCGTGGGCCCCGTCTACCAGGAGCAGCGCACCGTGGGCATGGCAGACCTGGGCCAGGGCGGGCAGATCGGAGCACACCCCGTAGTAGGTGGGGGAGGTGACGCACACGGCCCGGACAGCGGGGTGGGCCTCCAGGGCCTCCTCCAGGTCTCGGGGGGAGATGGGGCCGGTGACCTCGCCCTCCCGGAGCCAGGGGCGGAAGAGGTAGTGGGGGTGGAGATCCAGCAGGGCCATGGCGTTGAAGGCCGAGCGGTGACAGCCCCGGTCCACCAGGACCTGGTCCCCCGGGCGGCATGCCAGAGTAAAGGCGGAGAGGACGCCCTGGGTGGAGCCGCCGGTGAGGAAGAGACAGTGGGCGCTGCCAAAGGTGCGGGCCCAGAGGGCCTCGGCGGCCTCGATGGGACCGCCGGACTCAAAGAGGTTGCCGGTGGGGGGGAGCTCGGTCACATCCAGAGCCGCGGCGGGGGAGAGCTCCGGCAGGGGGAGAAAGTGGCCCTTGTGGCCGGGCATGTGCATTCGCAGGGGGCGCTGTTCGGCAAAGCGGCGCAGGGCATCGCAGAGGGGCGTCTGGTTCATGGGGGGACCTCCTGTGAGAAAAATGGTATTTGATATGGTTATAGCACAGCCCTTCCCAAAAGAAAAGAAAGTTTTCCACATTTGCATGTGGAAAACTTGGGGGAAAAGTGTAAAACTAATGTTCCATTGAAAAAGACAAAAAGGGAGCACTCCAAACGGAGTGCTCCCAAGGGGTAAAAATTAGTCGGCCAGAGCGGCGGTGATGATGGCCATGGAGTAGACCTCCTGGGCGTTGCAGCCGCGGGAGAGGTCGTTGATGGGGGCGTTCAGGCCCAGCAGGATGGGGCCGTAGGCGTCGAAGCTGCCCAGACGCTGAGCAATCTTGTAGCCGATGTTGCCGGCGTTGATGTCGGGGAAGATGAAGGTGTTGGCGTGACCGGCCACCTTGGAGTCCTTGCACTTGGTGCGGGCCACGTTGGGGGACACGGCGGCATCGAACTGGATCTCGCCTTCCACGGGCAGATCGGGAGCGGCAGCGCGGATCTTGGCGGTGGCGTTGCGGACCTTGTCCACGTCCTCGCCGGCGCCGGAGCCCAGGGTGGAGTAGGACAGCATGGCGACCTGAGGATCCACGCCGAAGATCTTGCCGCACTGAGCGGCCTCCAGGGCGATCTCCACCAGATCATCCTCGGTGGGCTTGATGTTGATGGCGCAGTCGCCCATCACCAGGACCTCGTTGCCGCCGGTAGCGGAGGGACGGACCATGATGAAGCAGGAGGAGACGATCTTGTTGCCCGGCTTGGTCTTGATGAGCTGCAGGGCGGGACGCACGGTGTCGGCGGTGGAGTAGGTGGCGCCGCCCAGCAGAGCGTCGGCCTCGCCCATCTTCACCAGCATGGTGCCGAAGTAGTTGCCCTTCTTCAGGTAGCCGCGGACCTGCTCCTCGGTCATCTTGCCCTTGCGCAGCTCCACCATCTTCTGGACCATCTCCTCCATGCGGGGATAGGTCTCGGGATCCACGATCTCGGCGCCGCGGATGTTGAAGCCGGCCTCCTCGGCGGCGGCGCGGACCTCATCGGGGTTGCCCACCAGCACGGGGGTCAGCCAGGTACCGGCCAGCAGACGGGCGCTGGCCTCCAGGATGCGGGGATCGGTACCCTCGGTAAAGACGATCTTCTTGGGGTTTGCTTTCAGCTTTGCGATTAGCTTGCCAAACATTGTCGTAACGCCTCCATAAAGTTGGTTCATAGGGGTTTAAATATGGTGTTACCTATTATACACCATTTTCAGGAATCTTCACAATGGACAAAAACGAAAAAATCCAAGAAAATACCCCTTTACTTTTTGTATTTACTACGCTATACTATACACGCTGTTTTTTGGATTTCTCCGGTAAAACCTGCTGTGCAGGAGTGGAAGATCCTCTTTTTTGGTTACTTTTTTGCGATTTTGAGAGGGGTATCGACTATGCATTCGGATTTTTCCCGCTGCCTTTCCCTGCTGCGTCAGGAGAAGGGGATCTCCCAGCGCGCCGCGGCCAAGGATCTGGGGATCAGCCAGGCCCTGCTGTCCCACTATGAGAACGGCGTGCGGGAGCCGGGACTTGCCTTTGTGACGCGGGCCTGTGACTACTACAACGTGTCGGCGGATTTTCTGCTGGGCCGCACCCTGACCAAAAACGGTGCCACCATCGTCTCGCCCGACGAGCTGTATGACTATTCTACCGAGAAGGACAATGTGCTCCACGGGAGCATCGTGGCCACCCTGAACAAGAAGCTGCTGGTCAACTCCATCAGCGTCCTCTTTGATCTGCTGGGTAAGACGGGCTGCAAGGGGGCGGTCAAGGCCGCGGCGGAGTATCTCTCCACCGCCATTTATACCCTCTTCCGCCATCTCTACCGGGCCCCCGGCACCCAGAATGAGGACTTTTTTGCCGTGCCTCCGCTGTCCTTTACCGCGGGCGTGGCCCAGAGCGATCTCATCTACGCCCAGTGTGCCTATGTGGAGTCCCTGGAGGAGCACCGCAGGGAGAAGGGCGAGTTCCCCAGCATGAACCACGACGCCCTGATGGAGAACTATCCGGGCACCTACCAGTCTCTGCTCCAGATCATCCACAATACGGGCGGGCGGATTACCGCTTGCGTCCAGGAGCGGAAAACGATAAAATAAGGGTCATAAAATACCGCATCGGCCTCCGGAACGTGTCCGGAAGGCCGGTGTTTTCTCTCCAAAACGGCGGAACATCCGGCCGTGGCGGGATACACGCCGCCGGAGCCCACAGGCACCGCGCGGACATTTAGACGGAGGTTTCTGTATATGCGCGACCAGAGCAAGATCCGCAATTTCAGTATCATCGCCCATATCGACCACGGGAAATCCACCCTCTCCGACCGGCTCATCGAGAAGTGTGACGCCGTCTCCCAGCGGGAGATGGAGAGCCAGCTGCTGGACAACATGGATCTGGAGCGGGAGCGTGGCATCACCATCAAGGCCCGGGCGGTCAAGCTCAATTACAAGGCCCAGGACGGGGAGGAGTATGAGCTCAATCTCATCGATACCCCCGGCCACGTGGACTTCAACTATGAGGTCTCCCGCTCGCTGGCGGCCTGTGAGGGCGCCATCCTGGTGGTGGACGCCGCCCAGGGCATCGAGGCCCAGACCCTGGCCAACACCTATCTGGCCCTGGAGCACGACCTGGAGATCCGCCCGGTGGTGAACAAGATCGATCTGCCCGCCGCCGACCCCCAGAAGGTCAAGCACGAGATCGAGGACGTCATCGGCCTGCCCGCCATGGACGCACCCGAGATCTCGGCCAAGGTGGGACTCAACATCGACGCGGTGCTGGAGGACATCGTCCACAACATCCCCGCCCCCCAGGGCGATCCGGATGCCCCCCTCAAGGCCCTGATCTTTGACAGCCAGTATGACGCCTATCGGGGAGTCATCGTCTATTTCCGGGTCATGGAGGGCACCATCCGCACCGGGATGAAGGTCAAGATGATGGCCTCTGGTGCCTCCTACGAGGTCATCGAGTGCGGCTACCTGCGTCCCCTGGGGCTGGAGCCCACCGACAGCCTGTCGGCCGGCGAAGTGGGCTATTTCACCGCCTCCATCAAGAACGTGAAGGACACCCGGGTGGGCGACACCATCACCGGCGTGGAACATCCCGCCGCCGAGCCCCTGCCCGGATACCGGCCCGCCCAGGCCATGGTGTACTGCGGCGTGTATACCGAGGACGGCTCCAAGTACCCCGATCTGCGGGACGCGCTGGAAAAGCTCCAGCTCAACGACGCATCCCTCTCCTTTGAGCCGGAATCCTCCGCCGCCCTGGGCTTCGGCTTCCGCTGCGGCTTTTTGGGCATGCTCCATATGGAGATCATCCAGGAGCGGCTGGAGCGGGAGTTCGACCTGGATCTGGTGACCACTCTGCCCTCGGTCATCTATGAGATCACCAAGACCGACGGCACCGTGGTACAGGTGGACAATCCCCACAACTACCCGGACCCCGCCCACATTGAGGAGGCGCGGGAGCCCTTTGCCAAGGTTTCCATCATCGCGCCCCCCGACTACGTGGGAAATATCATGCCCATGTGCCAGGAGCGCCGGGCGGAGTTCAAGGACATGCAGTATCTGGACACCAATCTGGTGGAGCTCCACTACTCCATGCCCCTCAATGAGATCATCTATGATTTCTTTGACGCCCTGAAGGCCAACACCAAGGGCTATGCCTCTCTGGACTATGAGGTAGAGGGCTACCGGCCCAGCGAGCTGGTCAAGGTGGATATGCTTCTTAACGGCGAGCAGGTGGACGCCCTCTCCTTCATCGCGCATAAGGAGAAGGCCTACAAGCGGGCCCGCCGCATCTGCGAGAAGCTCAAGGACAACATCCCCCGTCAGCTCTTTGAGGTGCCGGTCCAGGCCGCCATCGGCGGCAAGGTCATCGCCCGTGAGACCGTCCGGGCCATGCGCAAGGACGTGCTGGCCAAGTGCTACGGCGGCGACATCACCCGAAAGAAAAAGCTGCTGGAAAAGCAGAAAGAGGGCAAGAAGAAGATGCGCTCTCTGGGGTCGGTGCAGCTGCCCACCGAGGCCTTTATGGCTGTGCTCAAGCTGGACGAGGAATAAGAAGATTGGGAGCCGCCCTGATGGGCGGCTCTCTTTTTAGTTTCCGGGGCTGGTATAGAGCACGCCTATTTGGAGGGAACCGCCTGCCCGGCGGGGGCACCGCTTTCTTTTCCGTAAGAAAGCGGTGGGAAAGAACGGGCCGGGGGAGGTATCCCCCGGCACCCCCTCCAAGTACGCCCCAACGGGCTGGGCTCAAGTCGCTGCAATTGCAAAAGTGCGGTGGGCCAAAGGCAATGGCGGTTGCCTATGAGGTACTTGGTGAGCCTGGTGGTGTTTTAAGCTGCTCTCTCCCGACGGCAGTCGAAGTCGGGAGTACGCACTTCTGCGGACGCTGGTCTGCCGTCTCCGCCGGGGGTGCACGGAGGGGGAATCATCCCTGTTCCCCCTCCGGCGTTTTCTTTCTCCCCTCTTTCTTTTCGAAAAGAAAGAGGGGTTCCCGCCGAACAGGCGGCCCGCGCGGCAGCAAAAGAAAAGATTCCCCCTCGTGAAAGATTTCCCGGTCCTGAATCGTATTCCAGGTGAAAGCGCTTTTGAAACGGAAGAAAAGGATGTGAGGCATACGAGACCGACGTTGAGCCGCCAGGAGGCGGAGCGGCTGGTGGAGACCTATTCCGATCTGGTCTTGCGGCTGAGCTATACCTATCTCAAGAGCCGGGAGGACGCGAAAGACATCTGTCAGACGGTCTTTCTCAAGCTGCTGGAGAAGCCACGGGCCTTTCACTCGCCGGAGCATGAGAAGGCATGGATCATCCGCACGGCGGCAAATGCCTGTAAGGATATGCTGAAGAGTCACTGGCACAGGACCAGGGCCGATCTCCAGGAGGCCGACGGGATGGCCTGTCCCCAGGCCGAGGAGGGAAGCCTTTTGGCGGCGGTGGAGCTCCTTCCGCCCAAATACCGGGCCGTCATTTATCTCTATTACTACGAGGGCTATACCGCCAAGGAGATCGCACAGATGCTGGGGGAACACCCGGCGACCGTATCCACCCAGCTCAGCCGGGGCCGCTCCCGGCTGCGCACACTGCTGGAACAGGAGGGTTTGGCATGAAAACCTATCATCAGTCCATGGATGAACTGCATTTTACCCCCGAGGAAAAAGAGGCCATGACAGAGCGTCTCCTGAAGGCGTCCCAGGCACCGGTACATCGGGTGCGCCCGCTTCGGCGGATGGCCGCGGTGGGCGTGGCTGCCGCGTTGGTGCTGACCGTTGGGGTGGGAGCCGCGGCCACCGGCGTGCTCAAGAGCGCGGGTGAGGCCTTTTCCGAGGTCTTCGGCGGCGCTCCTGCACAGACGGAGATCATCGACCGGATCGGCCGTCCCGTGGGCGCCAGCGACACGGCGGACGGCGTGGTCATCACGGCCGACGCCATTGTGGGCGACCGGTACAGCTACGCCATCGTCTATACCATTGCCCGGGAGGACGGGAAGCCTCTGGCCGAGGATTTGACCCCCAATGCCTTCGGCTATCTCCCCCTCCGGTTTGAAAGCGCCGATGTGGACGTGGGACAGCAGGGCGGGAGCCACGGCGCCTCCTACTTCTTTGACGCCGACCCGGAGGACAATGCGGTGCAGTATGTGGACCTGCGCACCGGGGATACCCCGCTCACGCCGGGAACGGCCAAGGCCTCCTTCCGGAACCTGTCGGTCTATACTGACAATGACTATACCAAGAGTACCCCGGTGGCCCAGGGGAAGTGGAAGATGCGCTTTGCCTTCCAGTTTGAGGATACCTCGGTGAGTCTTCCGGCTGGGCAGTCCTTCCTGCTCAATGGGATGGAGGCTACGCTGGACTCGGTGGTCCTCTCTCCGCTCTCCTTCCAGGTGAGCTACACCGTGCAGCAGGAGGTACAGTGGGACAACGCCGGAGGAAATGGCCAACAGAGCGCCCACGATCGGGAGGAGTCCCTGCGCTATCTGGAGTCCCTCCCCGTGGTACTCACCAAGCGGGACGGCACCACCATAGACCTCACCTCCAGCGGCGGGAGCATCTCCCCCCAGGGGAGTAAGACGGTGTGCCAGAAGAGCGATATTTTCTCCTCCGTCCTTTCGCTGGAGGAGATCGAGAGCATCACGGTGGCCGATCTGACCTTCCCCCTCACACAGGGAGAATGACCCCGAAAAAATGTCCCCCGGACAGACCGTTTTCCGTCTGCCCGGGGGACGTTCTTTATTCCCGGATGACAATGCCCAGCCGCCGGGCCAGCTCTCCGGCCTGCCAGCGATCCACGATGACGCCCCGGAGCTCCTCCCCGGCATCCGAGAGGATCAGCTCCTCCAGGCGGCAGGTGGTGAGATCCACCCCCGCCAGCGGGGTGTGGAAAAAGCGCACCCCGGTGAGGTTGCATTCCGAGTATGCCACGCCCTTCCACACACAGGAGGCCATGGAGGCCTGAGAGAGGTCACAGCCGCTCCACAGTCCCCCCTTCACCCGCTGGGCGGTAAAGTTGGCATAGGAGAGCTTGCAGCCCCGGAAGGACACATGCTGGAGCCCGCATTGCTGGAAGGCGGTCCCCAGGGCCCGGCAGTCCTCCAGTGCCACCCGGCACCAGATCCCGTCGGCAAAGGTGCTGCCCGAGAGGTCGCAGTCCTGAAAGACCACGTCGGTCATCTCCCAATGGGAACAGTCGCACTCCAGAAACCGGCAGCCCTGAAAGCGCACCCCCTCCAGGGTCAGACCGGAGAGATCGGACCCGGTGAGGAGGGCGTGCTCCACCAGAAGACCGGAGAGGGGCTCCTGCGTTTCCGCGCTGTGGGCAGCCTGTATGGAGAAATCAGGGGCGGGAGAGAGGTTTTGCGGGAGGGATGGGGACAGGAGTTTCATGGGACGACCTCCGAAGAAGGGATGGGGTAAATTATTTGCGGTGTCTGCGCCGCCGGCAGACCAGAAAGACGATCAGGGCCAGCAGGAGGACCAGGGGTACCAGGAGGAGACGGAAGAAGGCCAGGGTATAGGTGGTGATCCCCAGGGAGGCGGTTACCCGGTCGGAGAGGGAGAGCTGGGGTGCGGAGTAGAGGGTAAAGGAGAGGTCCTCCTCGGGCAGGCCCTGGGTATGGGCGGTGTAGGAGCCGTCTGGCTGCGCCTCCAGAGGAAGGGAGGAGCCGATCACATAGGGATAGCCGCTCTCCCCGGCGTCCACCGTGAGATCCAGGGTACCGAAGTCCGCCCAGTGCCGGGCGGGCGAGAGAAGATAGGTAAAGGTGTGCTGCCAGTCGGCGGTGCCCTTCCGCACGCCGTCGCTCCGGGTGGTGTAGGTCACGGCCACCTCCATGGTGCTCTCCGGAGGAAAGTCTACCGTGTAGAGGAACTGAAGAGGCAGGGCGGAGGGATCGGAATTTTCGATCCATTCAGCCAGAAGGATGGGATTGTTTTCCCAGGATTCCCACAGCTCCTCCAGCTGGCGGTATTTGAGGGCCTGGATGGAATCCATATGCCCGGCAAAGCGGGTCCCATACCGTTCCTCCAGATAGGACTGAAAAACGGTGCGGAAGGGCAGCTCCTCCGTGGTCACGGTATAATTGCCCGAGACGGTATAGTCCGGCGCTCCATTCAGACCGTAGACCAGGACAGTGGCCTTCTCACTGGTACCCAGGGTCACGGAGCCGTCCTCCTCCCCGGAATAGGAGTGGATGCCGTCATAGGTCACCCACATACGCCCGCCGGAGGCAGGGAGAGTGAGGGTGTTGTCGCTCCCGTCCTGGGTGGGCGTGAGGATAAAGGTGCAAAGCGTGCCGGTCTGGTCCGGGTCAAAGGTCTGGGGCTGAGCGCCCGGGGATACGCCGTCCCAGATCAGCTGAAAGGGGAGGGCGCGCCCGTCGGCGGTGATGGACACGCTGGCGGGGTCAAAATCCCACACGGACTCCTCCAGGGAAAAGGCCATCTGGACTGCTCGGGCCTCCTCCGTGGGATTCTCCATCTGATAGCGGGCGGTGACCTGGGCCTCCAGTGAGTAGGAGTCCCCCCGGTCGATCTGAAAGGCGAGATCCTCATGGGTGACCGAAATAGGGCAGTTCTCCTCCACGGAGAGCACCTCTGAGCCGGGGGAGCCCTCCCAGCGGGTGGGAGCCGAGTTGGCCTGGGCCGGCAGGAGCAGAACCGGCACAAGCAGAGCGCAAGAGAGCAGTCGTTTCATAAGAGCCTCCTTTCCTGAAATGGATCCTTACAGGTGCATCATATCATGGATTGGAGGAGAGAACCAGAACAAAAGGGTAACAAAAGCGCACCCGCCGGGCAGGCGGCGGATTTCAAAAGCAAAATAAGCCCCCCGCAGAGATCTGCGGGGGGCCGCTCAAAGTTTCTTAAAACGCCATCTTCTCAGCCAGATAGGCCTTCAGCTCGGAGATGGGCATACGCACCTGCTCCATGGTGTCGCGGTCGCGGACGGTGACGCAGTGGTCGGCCTCCTCGGTGTCGGTGCCCACGGTCTGGAAGTCCACGGTGACACAGAAGGGAGTGCCGATCTCGTCCTGACGGCGGTAGCGCTTGCCGATGGAGCCGGCCTCGTCGTAGTCCACCATAAAGTCCTTGGCCAGCATGTCGCGGATCTCCATGGCTTTGTCGCCCAGCTTCTTGGACAGGGGGAGCACCGCGCACTTGAAGGGGGCCAGAGCGGGATGGAGGCGCAGGACGGTGCGCACATCGTTCTTCGCGGCGTCCACAACCTCCTCGTCGTAGGCGTCGATGAGGAAGGCCAGGGTCACGCGGTCGGCGCCCAGGGAGGGCTCGATGACGTAGGGGATATAGTGCTCGTTCTTCTCCTGGTCGAAGTAGGTCATATCCTTGCCGGAGGTGTTCTGATGCTGGGTCAGGTCGAAGTTGGTGCGGCTGGCCACGCCCCACAGCTCGCCCCAGCCGAAGGGGAAGACGAACTCGAAGTCGGTGGTGGCGTTGGAGTAGTGGGAGAGCTCCTCCGGGTCATGGTCGCGCAGGCGCAGGTTCTCGTCCTTCATGCCCAGGTCCAGCAGCCACTGGTGGCAGAACTGCTTCCAGTAGTTGAACCACTCCAGCTCGGTGCCGGGCTGGCAGAAGAACTCCAGCTCCATCTGCTCGAACTCACGGGTGCGGAAGGTGAAGTTGCCCGGGGTGATCTCGTTGCGGAAGGACTTGCCCACCTGGCACACGCCGAAGGGCAGCTTCTTACGGGTGGTGCGCTGGACGTTCTGGAAGTTGACAAAGATGCCCTGGGCGGTCTCGGGACGGAGATAGACGGTGTTCTTGGCATCCTCGGTGACGCCCTGGAAGGTCTTGAACATCAGGTTGAACTGGCGGATGTCGGTCCAGTTATGCTTGCCGCAGGAGGGGCAGGGGATCTGGTGCTCATCTACAAAGGCCTTCATCTCGGCCTGGGAGAGGGCGTCCACCGGCTTGGGCAGGGTGAAGTCGTGCTCAGCGCACCAGTCCTCGATGACCTTGTCGGCGCGGAAGCGCTCCTTGCACTCCTTACAGTCCATCAGAGGATCGGAGAAGCCGCCCACATGGCCGGAGGCCACCCACACCTGGGGATTCATCAGGATGGCGGCATCCAGGCCCACGTTGTAGTGGTTTTCCTGGACAAACTTTTTCCACCAGGCCTTCTTCACGTTGTTCTTGAGCTCCACGCCCAGAGGGCCGTAGTCCCAGGTGTTGGCCAGGCCGCCGTAGATCTCACTGCCGGCAAAGACAAAGCCGCGTCCCTTACACAGGGCGACGATTTTTTCCATGGTCTTTTCGGTGTTCTTCATACAAATCAAACTCCTTCGCTTGTTGTTTTTAGGGAAAGAAAGGGGGACCCCGACGGCACGGTTTGAAGGGAAGCGGCGGATAAAAAAACGCCCTGAGCCGATTTCGGCTCAGGGCGAACAAAGTCCGTGTTTCCACCTGAATTCGAAGCGGCAAACCGCTCCGCACTCAAACCCAATAACGGCGGGGGACCGGCGGCGCCTACTGGGGAATTCTCCCGTTGGGGCCGCGGCTCGCGGGCGCCTTCCGCACAGCCCTTCGGAAGCCTCGCACCAGACGGCTTCTCTCTTGGGCCGGGACCATGCGTACTCTTCCCGGTCAATGCCTTGCTCGATGTTGGGGACATTCTACCACCTTTTTTTCAGGCCGTCAAGCCGGAAAACGGGGCTGTTTTTGGAGAAATGGGGATTAACTGAGCAAGAGCTCGGCATCCTCCAGGGTGAGATGGGGCTGGAGGGCCAGGGTGATGGCATATCCCAGCACCTTGGAGAGATCGGCCATCTGGGCGTCGATGTCCTTGGGGGTGACGATGAGCCCATCCCCGGCGCCCATAAGGGTCTCCGGATCCAGATCGGCGCCCCCAGCCTCGGAGAGCACGTCGGCGGCCAGGGTGGCGGCATCCACCACGGTGGGCACGCCCACTGCCAGCACCGGCACCCCCAGCGTGGAGCGGTCCAGGGCGTGCCGGTGATTGCCCACCCCGGAGCCGGGGGAGATACCGGTATCGGAGAGCTGGACGGTCCGGCACACCCGCTTCAGGCTCCGGGAGGCCAGTGCGTCCACCGCGATGATGCAGGAGGGGCGGATGTGCTCGGCCACTGCCCGGGCCAGCTCGCCGCTCTCCACGCCGGTGGTGCCCAGCACGCCGGCCACCAGGGCGGCCACCGGGCGGAAGGGGGCAAAGTGCTCCGGCGCGCCCGAGACCAGATGGCGGGTGACCAGGGTGTGCTCCACCGTTTTGGGGCCGATGGCATCGGGGGTGATGGCCCGGTTGCCCAGTCCCACCACCAGCACCGGCGCCTGAGCGGGCAGGGAGCCCAGCAGGGCAGTCAGTTCCGCCGCGATGGCCCGCACCGCCCGGGGAAGGGCCTCCGGTTCCCGCCGCTCCAGGCCGGAGAGCTCCAGAGTCACATATTGCCCCTCGGGCTTGCCCAGCGCCCGGGCCCCTTGATGGTCCAGGATCTCCACCCGGGTGACCGGGTAGCCCTCCCGGGTGTCGTCCCGGGCCCGCACGCCCGGAAGCGTAGTCTCCCGGGCGGCGCTCTCTTTCCAGAGGTCGTGGGCCTCCACGGCCAGGTCGGTCCGTCGCTGTAACATATGCCTTCCCCCTATATCTGGTGTTTTATCCCTATTCCGTTCCCAATAAAACCGGAAAGGGGACTACGGCCTAAAATTTTCCGAAAAAAATTCAATTTACTAGTTGCATTTTTCCCAATTGCCTGCTAAAATATAAATCTGCACGGGTGAACTGTGCGAATCGTCATCGGAGGAGGTGTTTGGTTTGCCGAATATCAAGTCTGCCAAGAAGCGTGTCCTGGTGAACAAGACCAAGGCCATGCAGAACAAGACCGCTAAGTCCGCGCTGAAGACCGACATCAAGAAGTTTGAGGCCGCGGTGGCCGAAGGCAACCGCAGCGAGGCCGATAGCGCTTACAAGGTGGCTGTCAAGGCCGTCGACAAGGCCGTGCTGCATGGTCTGCTGCATAAGAACAACGGCGCCCGCAAGAAGAGCGCTATGACCATCAAGCTGAACAAGCTGGCCTAATTGATTTGTGGTCTGAAAAAACCGTCTGCATTGCAGGCGGTTTTTTTGTCAAATTCCGTCGAACAGGGCGCAATACGTTCTATCCCGCCCAAGAGCGGGGAAAGATAGGTGGAGTGGTGCGGACGAAAAGGGGGTATGTGTGTGAAGCAAGTGCTCAACTGGCCGCTGGTGCGCTTTCTGCATGAGATCGTGGACATTTACTTCAGCAAGCGGATTTCCCGGTCTGCGGCTGAGCTGGCCTATTTTCTGATCCTGACCTTTTTTCCCATTCTGATCTGTGTCAACGCCTTTATCGGCCTGCTGCATCTGGATATCGGGGCGGTGCTCCAGGCGGCGGACGAACTGCTGCCCCGGGAGAGCCTGAGTATCCTGGCCGACTATCTCGCCTATATCAGCATCAATCAGTCCAGGGGCCTGCTGGTGGCGGGGATCATGACCACCCTGTTTGCCGCCTCGGCCGCCTTCCGGTCCCTGATGAACATTATGGATGACATCTATGACCGGCGCAGCTATCAGGGGATCCGGCAGATCGTGGCCAGCGTGGTCTTTTCCGTGCTGATGCTCATTACCATCTACCTCTCCATCGTGGTGGTCCTCACCGGGGAGTGGCTTTTCCAGCTCATCGCCCAGCTGCTGCGTCTGGAGGAATTGTGCCTGCCCTGGACCTGGCAGTGGCTGCGGTTTCTGCTGCTCTTCTGTCTGGTGATGGTATTTATCTCCCTGGTCTACCGGATGTCCGCCCCCATCGGGAAACCCCGCCCGCCGGTGCTGCGGGGGGCCTTTCTGGCGGCGGTGGCATTGGTAGGAGCATCGGCGCTCTTTTCCTGGTTTATCGGCATGTCCTCCCGCTACTCCCTGGTCTACGGGTCCCTGGCCTCGGTGATCATTCTGCTGGTGTGGCTCTACCTGTGTGGAAACATCCTGATCCTGGGGAATGTGGTCAACTGCGTGTGGTATACCCATAAGAAAAAGCGTTACCTCCAGCGCCTCAAGCGGGAGGAGAACGGACGTTAAAATAGGCAGCGCCCCCGCTCCGATCGGAGCGGGGGCGCTGTTTGCTTCATCAGGGGAGATAGTTATAGGGGTTGACCAGGCTGCCGTTCACATGGACCTCGAAGTGGCAGTGATTGCCGGTGGAGCGTCCGGTGGAGCCGGCCTTGGCGATGGTCTGACCCTGATAGACCTTGTCGCCCACATTGACCAGAAGGCTGGAGTTGTGGCCGTAGTAGGACTGACGGCCGTCGCCGTGGTCGATGATGACCAATTTGCCGTAAGTGCCCTGCCAGCCGGAGTAGATGACCGTTCCGCCGTCGGCGGCGGCAATGGAGGTGCCGTAGGGGACAGCGATGTCAATGCCCCGGTGGAAGCTGTAAGAACCAAAGATGGAGCGGTAGCCGTAGCCGGAAGTGACGTTGCCGTAAGTGGGCCAGATGAAATAGCCCTTGGGCAGCCAGGAGGGACGCTCCTTGGTGCCCACCGCCACGACCTTCTCGGTGGGCTGGGTGAGAACAGTGGTGTTGGTGACCTCCCGGGCGGTCTCCTTGCCGTTGATATAGGTAACGTTGGCGGAGACCTGCTGGGTGCCGGCTGAACCGGCGGAGAGGACCTTGGTGTCCCCCTCATACATGGAGCTGTCCTCCACCTCGCGCACGGGGGCGGCAATGGACTCGGTATAGGTCACCGCGTCCACGGTCTCCACCGAGAGGAAGGGGATCTCCTCCTTGATGTTGAGGACCTGACCGATCATGAGCTTGTTGACATCAATGCCGGGGTTGAGGGCCTCCAGCTCCTTCATGGTCATGCCGTTGTCAAAGGCCAGCGCCATAAAGGTATCTCCGGCCTGCACCTCATAGGTGGTCTCGCCGTTGGTGTTGGAGGTGAGGGTGGCCTGGATGTCGGCCACATCCTGCTCCACATCGGCGGAGATGTACTCCCGGGTGATGTTGACCTGATCCACAAACTTGGAGGAAATGGTATTCTCATCCTCATAGGTAGCCTGGATGGAATCCAGGAGAGCGGTAAGAGTGGACTGATCCTCGGCCGCGCCCACCACCTGGCCGTTGACCGAGAGGACGTAGCTCTTCATCACGTCGCCGATCCGGTCCAGCAGATAGGGCTCCAGGGTGGTGGCGGGGGGGATGCTGTCCCGCTCGGAGAGAGCGAAGCGATACTCCACCTCGCCGTCCATCACATATGTATGCCCCAAGATCTCAGTGGCCCGGGCCTCCACCCGATCCACCGCGCCCTCAAAGTCGCTCTTGGTGGCGACCACGCCGATGGCCTGACCGTCCACCAGCACCTGATAGCTGGGAACATAGACGGTGGCGAGCACGCTGGCCACGCCCATCAGAGTGGCGGCAGCCAGAAAGATCAGCGGGTTGAAGGAGCGCATCCAGGCCAGGGCCTGATCCACCCGGCGCACCGCAGCGGAGTTCTCCTGCAGGAAACGCTCTGCCCGCGCAAAGGCGGAATCCCGCAGGCGGCGGGGAAGGGCGGCCGCATCGGCCGCAGAAAAGCCCTCGCGCCGCGGGGCGCGGGGCTGCTGTAATAACTCGTCCATGGGAAGGACCTCCCTTTTATCGTCGTTGTGCAGGACACAAACTGGTATCAAAAGATTACAAATTGGTTACAAAGAGTAGTTTACACTGTTTTGTCCTTCCCGTCAACCCCTTATTCTTGTGTTTTTGTGCGAATCAGGTCACAAGATGGGGGAGTTTGTCTGGAATCTAAAAAATTTTGTTCAGAGATATGCAAAATGAGGCGGCGCGCCTGCCCGGCGGGGGAGCGCGCCTGTTCGGCGGGAACTCCTCTTTCTTTTCGAAAAGAAAGAGGAGGGAAAGAAAACGCCGGAGGGGGAACGAGGGCGCTTCCCCCTCCGGACCTCCCCCTCAGTGCACCCCCGGCGGTGACGGCAGACCAGCGTCCGCGAGGCGTGTACCCCCTTCCGGGGTGGTTTTTACCCCTGCGGAAAGGGTTTGGTCTGGCATTTGTGGAAGCCCCCGGCCCGTTCTTTCCCAGCGCTTTCTTGCGGAAAAGAAAGCGGTACCCTCGCCGGGCAGGCGCGTCCTGAGAATTGGCCCATACAAAACACCGGCGCCCACGGAGTAATCCGCAGGCGCCGGTGTTGTTTTATTCGGCGGTCTCTTCTTCCTTCTTGGTGCAGACGATGTTCAGCTCATCCAGCTGCTTGGGCTCCACGAAGGAGGGGGCGCCCATCATCAGGTCCTGGGCGTTCTTGTTCATGGGGAAGGGGATGATCTCCCGGATGGAGTCCTCACCGGCCAGCAGCATGACCATGCGGTCCACGCCGGGGGCGATGCCCGCATGGGGGGGCGCGCCGTAGGTGAAGGCGTTGTACATGGCGGGGAACTTGGCCTTCACGTCATCCTCGCCCAGACGGACCAGCTGGAAGGCTTCGATCATGATCTCAGGATCGTGGTTCCGCACGGCGCCGGAAGAGAGCTCCACGCCGTTGCACACCAGGTCGTACTGGAAGGCGGTGATGGTGAGGGGGTCCACCTCACCGGCGGCGGCCTGCTTCAGGATCTCCAGTCCGCCGTTGGGCATGGAGAAGGGGTTGTGGCAGAACTCCAGCTCGCCGGACTCCTCGCCCATCTCGTACATGGGGAAGTCCACGATCCAGCAGAACTCATAGCGCTCCTTGTCGAAGTGCTCGGGGGCCAGGGCGGCCACCTGCTTGAGCAGGACACCGGCGGTCTTCTGGGCGGTGAGCTTCTTGCCGGCGGTCAGACCCACGAAGGTGTTGGGCTGAAGGTTCAGCGCGGCAATGACGGCGTCCTTGATGGGCTGGACAAACTTGGCGATGCCGCCCACGATCTCGCCCTTCTCGTCCAGGCGGAACCAGTAGGCCTTCTGACCGGACTGGACCTCCACGTCGGCGCAGAGCTTGTCGATCTGCTTGCGGGTGGCGGTGAAGTTGGTGACGGGCACGGCCTTGACGGTGTTGCCCTCAAAGGGACCGAAGCCGCAGCCGGCCAGGACCTCGGTGGCATCCTGAACGGTCAGGTCGATGCGCAGGTCGGGCTTGTCGGTGCCGTACTTCTCCATGGCCTCCAGGTAGGGGATGCGCTGGAAGGGGGCGGAGGAGGCTACGTTGTAGGTGCCGTACTTGGCGAAGATGGGGGGAAGCACGTCCTCCAGCACGGCGAACACGTCCTCCTGATCGGCGAAGGCCATCTCCATATCCAGCTGGTAGAACTCGCCGGGGGAGCGGTCGCCGCGGGCGTCCTCATCCCGGAAGCAGGGAGCGATCTGGAAATACTTATCGAAGCCGGAGGCCATCAGCAGCTGCTTGAACTGCTGAGGAGCCTGGGGGAGAGCGTAGAATTTGCCGGGGTGCTTCCGGCTGGGCACCAGATAGTCTCTGGCTCCTTCCGGCGAAGAAGCGGTGAGGATGGGGGTGGTGATCTCCATGAAGCCGTGGTCGATCATGGAGGCGCGGAGGGCGGCCACCACGTTGGAGCGCAGGATGATGTTCTGCTTCACGGCGGGGTTGCGCAGGTCCAGGTAGCGGTACTTCAGGCGGGCGGTCTCATCGGCCTCCCGGCTGCGGTTGATCTGGAAGGGGAGCTCGTTGTGGCGGCAGCGGCCCAGCACCTTGATCTCGGTGGGGACCACCTCGATGTCGCCGGTGGGGAGCTTGGGGTTCTTGGAATCACGCTCCCGCACCACGCCGGTGACCCGGATGGTGGACTCCTTGTTGAGGGGCTTGACCACGTTCATCATGTCCTCGGTCTCGATGACCACCTGGGTGGTGCCGTAGAAATCCCGCAGGACCAGGAAGGCGAAGTTCTGGCCCACCTCACGGACATTCTCCAGGAAACCGGCCAGGGTAACGGTCTGGCCCACATGCTCCATGCGGAGCTCGCCGCAGGTATGCGTGCGGTTCTGTGTCATAAAATCAACTCCAAATCGTAATATAGAAAAGAAATATAACTAACTGGCTTAAAAATTTGGGGGATAGGCCCCAAACATCAGTTGTGGGGATCCCGGATGGGGGTGCCCTCAGCCCGCTGGGCCAGACCCGCACGGATGCGGTCGATGGCCTCCTCCACGCTCTGGGTGAGCTGCTCACCGGTGGCCATGTCCTTGACGGCGGCCTTGCCCTCTTTCACCTCATCTTCGCCCAGGAAGATGACATAGGGGATGCCCAGCTTGTCGGCGTAGCCGATCTTCTGCTTGAACTTCTTGTTCTCGGTGTAGAGCTGGGTGCGGATGCCCGCCTCCCGCAGCTGAGTGGCCAGGGCAATGGCGGGGGAGAGGTCCTGCGTCATGGGCAGCACCAGCACGTCGGCGGGGGCAGTGAGCAGGTCGTCGTTCAGGTACTTCTGGTCCTCCAGCACGAAGAAGAGCCGGGTCAGGCCGATGGAGATGCCCACGCCGGGGAGTTGTTTGTTGGTGTAATATTCCGCCAGGTTATCATACCGGCCGCCGGAGCAGATGGAGCCGATCTCCGGGTGATCCAGCATGGCGGTCTCGTAGACGGTGCCGGTGTAGTAGTCCAGACCGCGGGCGATGGTCAGGTCCACCTGATAGTTTTCCGCGGGGACGCCGAAGGCAGACATATAATTCACCACGGTGGAGAGCTCCTCCACGCCCCGGTCAAAGAGCTCGTTCTGCCCCTTGAGGGCGTTGAGGGCGGCCATGGGATCGGCGGTGGAGAGGAGCTCCAGCAGCTGATCGGCGGTGGCGGCGGGGACGGAGAACTCGTTCACCAGCAGCTCCTTGACCTTCTCGGGGCCGATCTTCTCCAGCTTGTCGATAGTGCGCATCACGTCCCCAGCTTGCTCCTTCAGGCCCAGGATCTCAAAGAGGCCGTTCAGGACCTTGCGGTTGTTCACCCGGATCTGGAAGCGCTTGAGGCCCAGGGCGGTAAAGGTCTTGTAGATGATGGAGGGGATCTCCGCCTCGTTGATGATGTCCAGGGAGCCGTCGCCGATGACGTCGATGTCGGCCTGATAGAACTCCCGGAAGCGGCCCCGCTGGGCCCGCTCGCCCCGATAGACCTTGCCGATCTGGAAGCGGCGGAAGGGGAAGGTCAGGTCACCGGTGTGGAGGGCCACATACTTGGCCAGGGGGACGGTGAGGTCAAAGCGCAGGGAGAGGTCGCTGTCTCCCTTGGTGAAGCGGTAGATCTGCTTCTCGGTCTCGCCGCCGCCCTTGGCCAGCAGGACCTCGCTGGCCTCGATGGCGGGAGTGTCCAGGGGGGTGAAGCCGTAGAGGGAATAGGTCTTGCGCAGGGTCTCCACCATCCGGTCAAACTGGACCTGCCGGGCGGGCAGCAGTTCCATAAAACCGGAAAGGGTGCGGGGTTTGATTTGAGCCATAGTGATTTCTCCTTTATAGAAGGATAGTGGATGTGACGGGATATCCGTATTGGGAGCGGGAGGATAAAAAAACGCTTTCGTCCCATCTCCTATGGGACGAAAGCGTCTGCTTCCGTGGTGCCACCCATGTTCAGCGGAGAGAGAAACCTCCGCCCTCTGGCCTTCACTGGTGCGGGAAGGGGACCGCGCCCGTCTCCGGGCCCGCTGGTAAGGCCGTCTCCCGTGTTCCTTGCCGTGGCGCGCTTGCAGCCCAAAGGCGCGCCTCTCTGTCCGGCGGTGTCCGCGGTACTTGCCCCGTCATAGCGGTCATGCCCCTCAATAGTATCCCAAACCGGGGAAAAAGTCAACTATCCTCCGGAAAAACCGGGACAAGATTAAAGGAACCGTAGGCATAGGAGAAGCTGTTGTCCGAAGAGAAGACCACCTCACTGGCGGAGTAGGAGCTGCGCAGTTCCAGACCGCCGTCGCTGCGCCCGGCGATCCAGTAGAGGAGAGGCTCCTCGTGCCCGTCCCCGGAAAAGGAGCTCAGATCGGCCTGCCAGCTTCCGTCGGGCTGCTTAGACGCGGGGAAGGAGGCTAGCAGCTCACCGGGCAGACTCTCGTCCGTGGGATGGACAGCGCGGACCTCTACCTCCAGGGTGGAGAGGGTGAGGGTGGAATCAGCGGGGTAGAGGTTCAGGTCCATCCGGGTGGGAAGGACGGTGTCCTCCGGCCCTATACTGCACTCCCCGCTGAGGTAGAGCGTATCACTGGAAAGGGTGGGAAGTGCCTCGGAATAGCGTGTCTCCCCCCGCAGGAGGGTCACCGACGGCTTGAGCTCCCGCCGCAGAGAGCAGGGGAGGGCGCCGGTGAGCCGCCCGTTCTCCTGGTAGGTCAGAGGGATGCTCTCCCCGGTGTCCAAGGCGAGGAGGGCGGTATCTCCGGGGGAAAACTCCTTGGGGATGAGAGAGACCGCCAGGACCAGGCCGCCGTCCTGGTCGTCCAGCGCGGTCTCCACGCCGGTAAAGAGGCTGGCCTCGGACGCCAGGGCGTCCCGGATGGTGGTCTCCTGGTTGGAGAGGGAGCGGCTGAATTCCTGGTTCCAGTGGGTCACATTCTCCTGATAGTCACTGACCCGGCGGGAGAGGTTTTCCACCTCGCTGTGGAGGGAGAGGTTCATCCAGCCCAGGGCCAGAAACCCAATCCCCACGCCCAGGACGGAGAGACGGTATCGCTTTTTGGGGTCCATAGGGGTGCCTCCTCTCTGAAAAAGCGAAATGTTTTCCACAAAAAGAGCGCATAATGTGGAAAACCGGGCCGCGAGAGACGGCCCGGCTGCACTTAGGCGGTAAAAGGTTTGGTCTTGGGATTGATGATATCTCTCCAGTCCAGATCGCCCCGCTCCAGACCGTGGATCAGCATCTCGGCCGTGGCCACGTTGGTGGCGAAGGGGATGTTGTACTGGTCGCACAGGCGGGTGATATAGTTGAGATCGGCCTCCAGATCGGTGGACTGGGGATCGGAGAAGAAGAGCACCATGTCGATCTCATTGTAGGCGATGCGGGCGCCGATCTGCTGGCTGCCGCCGTGGGTGTGGGACAGGAAGAGATTGACCGGCAGACCCGTGGCCTCGGCCACCAGCCGTCCGGTGGTGTTGGTGGCGCACAGGGTGTGCTTGGACAGGATGCCGCAGTAAGCGATGCAGAACTGCACCATCAGCTCTTTCTTGCGGTCATGGCTCATCAGGGCGATATTCATAACAGGACTCCTCTCGTGTTGAGAAATACAGGGGCGGACCGGCTTACCGGATCCGCATCAGCGGGACGCGCTCGCCGGTCAGGCGGCGGGCAATGTTGAGATAGGCCCGGGCGGCGCCGTAGCGGGCCATCAGGATGAGGGGCTGGCCCCGGTTGGCGGCCAGCATGACCTGAGGGTCCTCGGGCACGACGCCCAAAAGGGGCAGACCGGCGGCGTCCATGGCGTCGTCAATGGTCGTGCGCAGCTGCCGGAGCAGCTTGGGCTGCACCCGGTTGACCACCAGATGCAGGGAACGGATGGAACGGCTCAGCTCTCCAACGGTGCGCTGGGCGTCCCGCAGGGCGGAGGCGTCGGTGGTGGAGACCACCAGCGCCCGGTCCGCGCCGCAGACCGACATACGGAACCCGCCGCCCAGACCGGCGGGGGCGTCCATCAGCACATAGTCGTAGGAAGCCTTGGCCTGCGCCAGGAAGGCGCGCAGTTTTTCCTCAGTGATCACATCCCGGGGCTGGGTCAGCGGCGCGGTGAGAAGATAGAGGCCCTGGATGACCGGGTGGGCCACCGCTGCCTTTTCCAGCGTCGTGCGGCCGGATACCACGTCGGTAAAGTCCATCAGGGCGCGGTCGCTCATCCCCAGGGAAAGGTCCAGATTGCGCAGTCCGATGTCCATATCGATGCACAAAACCTTGTGTCCCAGGGCGGCCAGGCAGGAGGCCACGCCGCCGGTGAGTGAGGTCTTGCCCGTCCCACCCTTGCCGGAGGTGATCGCGATTGCAGTTGACATGGGGTTGCCTCCCTTTTCGCCAGTCTAATGTATCATAAAATGGCGGAAAATACAATGGTCTTTCCCTCTGAATTTGTGCAAATCAGAAAAAATGAAACCATTTTTTAGAATTTCTTTATCTTATTGGCGATTTCTGTATTTTAGCCCATCTTCTGGGATACCCCTTTGGGGTGGGGGAAGTCTTGTCCATACGCACCAGACGGTGGGTGACTTCCGTGCCGGGGATGGTATAGTCCTGGCTGGGGCGCAGGGTCCCGCCCAGCTTGGCGATCCCCGCCGCGGCGCGGGAGAGCTCTTCTTCACAGTCCACGGCCTTCATGGCCAGGAACTGTCCGCCCACCTTCACATAGGGAAGGCACAGCTCGCTGAGCAGCTCCAGGGACGCCACCGCCCGGGAGGTCACCAGGTCAAAGCTGTCCCGCCAGCCGGGATGGAGGGCCTGCTCCTCGGCCCGGGCGTGGAGGGTCTGGATGCCGGAGAGCCCCAGAGTCTGGGCCACCTCGCCCAGCCAGTCCAGGCGCTTATTCAGGCTGTCCAGCAGCACCACATCCAGAGATGGGACCAGGATCTTGAGCACCATGCCGGGAAAACCGGCTCCGGTGCCCACGTCGACGAGGCGCTTGTCCGCAAAGTCGGCGCAGGTGAGGAGAGCGGCACAGTCCAGCATGTGGAGCTTGACCACCTGGTCGGGGTCGGTGATGGCGGTCAGGTTCATGACCTGATTCTTTTCCAGCAGGAGACGGCCGTATTCGGCCAGCTGGTCCGGAGCCTGGGCGGGCACCCGGTCCAGAAGACCCAGGGCGGACAGCCCCGCTTGAATTTGTTCTTTCATGGGCTCAACCTCCCAGTGCGCCCAGGAGAGCGGTCACACCCAGCACCAGATTGACCAGGCAGGCCACGGCGGCTAGCACGGCCAGGAGGAGCATGGGCAGACGCTTCTCGGCGCGGTATTTCAGAAAAGAGATGGCGGAGAGTCCGCCGCAGGCGGGGAAGAGCAGGATGCCGGGGATACCGTGGAGCGGCTCCCCCGTGGCCAGATTATAGGTGGTGAGAAGGACCAGGATGACCATGTAGACAATGCCCATCCAGGCCAGGGCACGCTTGATGGGGGAGGCGGGGGTATAGGTGGGCTTGTTCTCTCCGGGGATCTTGTCGTCCGGCATTACGATCTCTCCTTCAGCAAATCACGGATCTCGGTGAGCAGGATTTCCTCTTTGGAGGGAGCGGGAGGAGCGGCAGGGGCCTCCTCCTTTTTCCGGTGGAACACATTCAGGGCCTTGATCAGGCAGAACAGCGCGAAGGCGGTAATAAGAAAGCTGAGCACCGTGTCCAGAAAATGTCCCACGGCCACCGGACCGATGGTCCAGCCGGAGAGGGAGAGTCCGCTGGGGGTCAGCAGACCCAGCAGCGGCATGAGCAGGTCGTTGGACAGGGAGTCGGCAATGGACTTGAAGGCGCCGCCGATGATGACGCCCACCGCCAGGTCCATGACATTGCCCCGGGCAATGAACTTGCGGAACTCGGCCAGAAAGCCGGTGGCCTTTTGATTGACTGACATGATAAACCTCACGATCGTAAATAAAAAAAGAAGGGAAGGGGCGGCGGAATTCCGCCGCCCCGGGTCTTGTGTTTGGATGTGCGCTCTTATTTCTTGGGCAGCAGGACTTCCTTGCCGCCCATGTAGGGCTGGAGGACCTTGGGGATCTTCACGCTGCCGTCAGCCTGGAGGTTGTTCTCCAGCAGGGCGATGAGCATGCGGGGGGGAGCCACGCAGGTGTTGTTGAGGGTGTGAGCCAGGCAGACCTTGCCCTCGTCGTCCCGGTAGCGGATCTTCAGGCGGCGGGCCTGGGCGTCGCCCAGGTTGGAGCAGGAGCAGACCTCGAAGTACTTCTGTTGACGGGGGCTCCAGGCTTCGATGTCGCAGGACTTGACCTTCAGGTCGGCCAGGTCGCCGGAGCAGCACTCCAGCTGGCGCACGGGAATGTCGAAGTTGCGGAAGAGCTCCACGGAGTAGCGCCACATCTTCTCGTACCAGTCCATGGACTCCTCGGGCTTACAGACCACGATCATCTCCTGCTTCTCGAACTGGTGGATGCGGTAGACGCCGCGCTCCTCGATGCCGTGAGAGCCCTTCTCCTTCCGGAAGCAGGGGGAGTAGGAGGTGAGGGTCTGGGGCATCTTCTCAGCGGGGATGATCTGGTCGATGAAGCGGCCGATCATAGAGTGCTCGCTGGTGCCGATGAGGTAGAGGTCCTCGCCCTCGATCTTGTACATCATGGACTCCATGTCGGCGAAGGACATGACGCCCTCCACCACGTTGCCGTGGATCATGAAGGGGGGGATGCAGTAGGTGAAGCCCTTGTCGATCATAAAGTCACGGCCATAGGCCAGCACGGCCTCGTGGAGGCGGGCGATGTCGCCCAGCAGGTAGTAGAAGCCGGAGCCGGACACCCGGCCGGCGGCGTCCATGTCGATGCCGTCAAAGGACTCCATGATCTCGGTGTGGTAGGGGATGGGGTAGTCCGGCACCACGGGCTCGCCGAAACGCTCCACCTCTACATTGGCGGAGTCGTCGGGACCGATGGGCACGGAGGGATCAATGATCTGGGGGATGACCAGCATGATCTTGCGGATCTCCTCGGCCAGCTCAGTCTCGCGACCCTCCAGATAGGCCAGACGGTCGGCGTCCGCCTTGACCTCAGCCTTGAGGGCCTCGGCCTCGGCCAGCTTGGAGGGGTCCTTCTTGGACTGGCCCATCAGCACGCCCACCTGCTTGGACTTGGAGTTGCGGGCGGTGCGCAGGTCCTGGGCCTCCTGGATGGTGGCGCGGTTCTCAGCGTCCAGCTCCAGCACCTTGTCCACCAGGGGGAGCTTCTCCTCCTGGAACTTCTTCTTGATATTTTCCTTGACCAGTTCGGGGTTTTCCCGGACAAAACGAATATCCAACATTGTGTTACACCTCGTCATTCAAAATCGCGCGGGGGAAGCTCTGCCGCTCAGGGCTGGGCAGAGGGGGAAGGGGAGGGCGCGGAGGTCGTCTCCACATCCAGCAGGTCCAGGATATCCCGGTACTGCTCGGCAGGGGAGAGACCCTCCTGGCCGGTCAGGTTCTCGGTGGGGAGATACTGGGGAAGGCCGGTAGCCTCAAAGGTGGCGATGAGTTCCCGGGCCTTCGTGTAGTAGCCCCGGGAGTACTGCCGCTGGATGCGCCAGAACCAGTCCATGGCGGTGAGGGCCTGCTGAGAGGACTCCTTTTCCTCCGCCAGCTCCACCCGGCTGTCCTGGAGCTGTTCGTGGAGAGCCTCGTTGGCTTCCTCCAGCTCGGCCACCCGGTTTTTCAGATCCTCATTCTCCTGGAGCATGTTATCCAGGGTCTGCACGGTGGAATTGGAGGTCTGCTGCAGGTCGTTATAGCGTTCCTGATTGGTGCGCTGCTGCATAAAATAGGAGAGGAGCAACAGGAGGAAGGCCGCGGCAAAGAGGATCACCAGATAGAGGAGCACCGCGTTCTTCTTACCCGGCTTGGCGTGCTCCGCCTCGTGCTGAAGAGGCTGCTCGTGGTTGTCATCGTGCACGGCTTATTCGACCTCCTTTCCGGAGGAGGGGAGCTGCTCCAGCACCTCCAGGAGAAGATTCAGGTCATCGGTATTGTAATACTCCAATTCGATTTTACCCTTCTTCTTACCATTTATAATATGCACCTTCCGGCCGAAGCGGCTGGAGAGATCCTTTTCCGCGTCCCGCAGGTAGAGGGAGAAGTCGGCGGCAGCCGGTGCGGCAGGGGCCTCATCCAGGGCCTCCTCCGACTTGGCCAGCCGCTTGGCCAGCGCCTCGGTCTGGCGGACGGAGAGTCCGTCATTGACCACCTTCTGAGCCAGCTTCTTCTGGAGCTCCTTCACGGGGCAGGAGAGGATGGCCCGGGCGTGGCCTGCCGAGAGACGCCCCTCCTCCAACAGAAGGTGTACCGCGTCGGGCAGGGAGAGGAGACGCAGGGCGTTGGTCACGGCCGAGCGGGACTTGCCCACCCGCTTGGAGACCTCCTCCTGGGTGAGGCCGTACTCGTCGATGAGGGTCTGATAGCCGGCCGCTTCTTCGATGGGATTCAGGTCCTCCCGCTGGAGGTTTTCGATGAGGCCCAGCTCCATCACGGTGCGGTCGTCGGCCTCAATGATGACGGCGGGGACCTCATGGAGGCCCGCCAGCTTGGCGGCCCGCCAGCGGCGCTCCCCGGCGATGATTTGATAATAGCCGGAGGAGAGGCGGCGGACGGTGAGGGGCTGGATGATGCCGTGGGTGCGGATGGAGTCGGCCAGATCGGCCAGCGTCTCATCGTCAAAGCGCTTGCGGGGCTGCTTGAGGCCCGGCTGCACCTCGGAGATGGGGAGGGAGAGGGAACCGCCCTCCTGGGGCTGAAGGGCGTTGTCGCCCAGCAGGGCGCCCAGGCCCTTGCCCAGTCCGCGGTCCTTTGAGGATGCCATATACTCAGTCCTTTCCTAAGTGATGTGAGCTTCAGGTGCGGTTCTGGTCCAGGACCTCCTGGGCCAGGGCGGCATAGGCCTCCGCACCCCGGGAAAAGCTGTCGTAGGCCGACACGGGAAGTCCGTGGCTGGGGGCCTCGGAGAGCCGTACATTGCGGGGGATGACGGTGGCATAGACCTGCCCGGGGAAATGGCGCTTGACCTCCTCGGCCACCTGGAGCGAGAGGTTGGTGCGCCCGTCGTACATGGTGAGGACTACGCCCTCCATGGTGATGTCCGGGTTGAGGGCCCGCTTGACGATCCGCACGGTGGAGAGGAGATCGGACAGTCCCTCCAGGGCATAGTATTCGCACTGGACCGGCACCAGGATGCTGTCGGCCGCACACAGGGCGTTGAGGGTGAGCAGCTCCAGAGAGGGAGGACAGTCAATGAAGATGTAGTCATAGTCTCCCGCCACTTTGGAGAGCGCGTCCTTGAGCCGGTATTCCCGCCGGTCCATGGCGATCATCTCCACCGTGGCGCCGGTGAGCGCCTTGTTGGTGGGGAGCACGTCGGCATAGTCGGTGTGAACGATGGCCTTGGTGATATCCGCGTCGTTGACCAACACATCATAGATGTTGGGAGAGGCGGTCACCTTGTCCACCCCAAAGCCGGACGTGGTGTTGGCCTGGGGATCAAAATCGCACACCAGTACCCGGGAGCCCAAGGCCTTCAGGGCGGCGGCCAGATTGACGCAGGTGGTAGTTTTGCCGACGCCGCCTTTCTGGTTGACGATTGCGATGGTTTTTGCCATAATGCACCTGCCTTTTACCTGCACGGTAGAATAAGTAAGTTGAATTTTGCCAAGTGGTTTCCATAATACAGCCCTGAGTGGGATAAAAGCAAAAACCACCGGAACATAGATTCAGCAGACCTTATTATAATGCCATCCTGGATGGAGCGCAACCGAAAATGCAAAAATAAAAAAACAACTCCGTATGTTTCACGTGAAACATACGGAGAGAGGGAAAAAGAAGGGGAAGATGGTTTCACGTGAAACATCAGCTTCGACCGCGCTTTGGGATGCGAATGGTGAGCAGGATGGAGTCCTCAGTATCCTCCCGGTCACAGTTGGCATCTACCCCCGCGCTCTGCATCATGCTCAGTCCCTTGGTAATGGAATTGAGAAAGAGCCGGACATCCTTGAGGATAAAGACCGGCTTGCGCCGGGGAGCGGCCGGAGGAGGAGCCAGGAGAGAGTCAATGTACTCCTCAGTGCGGGCCACGGTCAGGGAGTGCTCCACCACATAGTGGGCGGCGGAGCGCTGCTCCTCGGCGGTGGGCAGACGGAGGAGGGCGCGGGCGTGCCGCTCGGAGTAGTGCTTCTCCCGCAGCAGGGCCAGTACATCGGGGGGGAGGCGGAGGAGCCGGAGCTTGTTGGCCACCGCAGACTGGGATTTTCCAATCTTCTGGGCGGCCTCCTCCTGGGAGAGGTGGAAGGTGCGAATCAGCTTGGCCAGAGCAGCTGCCTCTTCTACAAAATCCAGATCCCGCCGCTGGAGATTTTCAATGAGGGCCAGCAGAGAGGAGGCCTCATCATCTACATTGACCAGAATACAGGGAACCTGGGTCAGTCCTGCCATCTGAGAGGCGCGGAGCCGGCGCTCCCCGGAGACCAGCTCATAGCCGCTCTCCACCTTGCGCACTGAAAGGGGCTGAAGGATGCCATATAACCGGATGCTGGCGGCCAGTTCCTCCAAGCCGTCCTGGGCAAAGGCCTTGCGGGGCTGGTTCGGGTTGGGCGCAATGGCGTCGGCGGGGAGAAAGAGGACGCGGGTACTCTCAAAGAGTCCCTTTTTTCGAGATAAAAGCATGGGAGCTTCCCTCCTTGTCACAACAGATTTGATAACCATATTTTACCATACAATCGCGCAAAGGGAGGGGAAGGGGGTCGAGTGGGAAATATTTCCTAAAGCTCCGGCCGCCCTTGAAGCCGGCCGGAGGGCTGTGCTATACTGAAAGAACCCAAATCACGCGGGCCCGGGGCGGCATGCCCTGGTGGAAAGAGAGGAAAGGAGCCAACGGCTATGAGTCGGAAAGCAACCAATGTTGTGGCATATTTGACGCTGATTGGACTGATTATTGCGCTTTTGCTGGGGGACCGGGCGGCCTGCCGCTTTCACCTGAACCAGGCGCTGACCCTGTGTGTGTGCAGTCTGGTGCTCTCGGTGGTCTCGCAGATTTTAGCGGTCATCCCGGTGCTGGGCTGGCTGCTGCTGATCGTGGTACAGATCCTCTATCTGGTGCTGTTGGTGTTGACCATTGTGGGCATCATCAACGCGGCTCAGGATGTGGAGAAGCCCCTGCCCATCGTGGGAGGCATCCAACTTCTGCGATAAGAGAAAAACTGCGGCCGGATACCATTGGTATCCGGCCGCAGTTTTTTGTACTCAGGCCCGCAGGAAGCCTTTGCCGAAGATCTCGCTGGAATTGGCGATGATAAAGAAGGCCTGGGGATCGTTCTCCTTGAGGTAGCGGCGCAGGGCCACCGCCTGGCCCCGGGAGAGCGCGGTGAGGACCACCCAGTGCTTTTCGTGGGTATAGGCGCCCTCGCCCTCCCACACTGTGGCGCCCCGGTGGAGGCGGAGGGTGATGTAGTCGCAGGCCGTACGGGGGTCGGAGGTGATGATAAAGAAGTTTTTCCGGCGGTTGAGGGATTCGATGACGCTGTCCACCAGCACCGATTTGAGCACCAGGCCCAGCATAGAGAAGAGACCGGTCTCCACATCGAAGATCAGGAAGGTGGAGGCGGCAATGACCACGTCGGACAGAAGCAGGGCCTTGCCCACATCCAGGCCGGTGTACTTTTTCAGAATCATGGCCACGATGTCAGTGCCGCCGGAGGAGGCGTTGATGTTGAAGAGGATGGCCGAACCCAGGGCGGGGAAGATGACGGCAAAGAAGAGCTCCAGCATCTTCTCGTGGGTGAGGGGGGCGTCCAGGGGACAGATCCACTCAAAGGCCTGGATGACCAGAGAGTAGAGGATGGAGCAGTAGACCGTGCGCAGGCCGAACCCACGGTTGAGCATGGCAAAGCCCAGGAAGAGAAAGAGAATATTGATCACGCCGTTGATGGCCGAGGCGCTCAGCCAGGGCCAGGGCGAGAGAGGGGCCAAAATCACGGCCAGGCCGGATACGCCGCCCATGGAGAAGTTGTTGGGAAATTTGAAGAAATACACGCCGATGGAGACCAGAACAATCCCCAGTGTCATGAGGAAAACGTCCCGGAGCCGTGCGTTCCATGATGCCTTCATGTCAGGTCATCCTCCTGTTGATGGATCTCTCCGATCCAGTGATGGGCTATGGACGTTCGGCCTGGACGGCGGTCCACAGGTTATAGTTGCTATAGGTTGGGATGTTCCCCAGACGCCAGAAGGAGAAGCCGGTGATGCCGAACATCTGGGCCAGATCGATCTTGTCCGCAATGCTCTGGGCATCCTCAAACCAGACCTGATAGCGCGCCCCGCTCTCGTCGGTGTAGATGGCGTAGGGATTGCGGGCGGTCTGGCTGTAAGTAACAGTGGTGTCGCTCTGGGCCAGGCGCTGGGAGAGGGTCTCCATGGTGGGACGGTAATACTTGCTCTCCAGCACACGCCCGTTCTCGTCGATCCGGAAGCCGGTGGTATCCATGGAGAAGGCCAAGGCCAGCTTGCTCTTGTCCTGCACGCCGGTGAGGGGGGCGGTGATCTCCACCAGGGCGGCATAGATCTTGGAGAAGGGGGTGAGGGCAAAGCTCTCCGAGGGGATGGAGCCCACCTTCAGGCTGGAGACCGGCGGGCGGTAGTCGTGGGCCATGAGGATGACCTTGTCACAGCTCTCCCCCAGGGATTTAAAGTCAAAGCCATTGTTATAGGGCCCGGGCTGGACGCACACATACAGACGCTTGTCCGCCGGAAGGGCGGCACGCAGTTCGGACATAAAGGAGGCAAAGTGCTCCTTCAGGCCGTCCTTGTCCTTGAGCCCCTCAAAGTCAATGGTGATGCCCGCATAGTCGGACGCGGCGGCGGCCAGCGCGGCCACGGCCTGGGCCCGGCTGGCAGAAGAGGCGGTCACGGCCGCCACGGTGGAGGTGGTGGTGCCGTCCGGGAGAGTGATGGAGTCGGAAGCGCTTCCAAAGACACACAGGTTATAGGGGATGCCATTGCTCTCAAAATAGCCGGTGGCCGCCTCGCTCTGAGCGGGGATCTTCCAGTCGTTCCCCCCCGCGCTGGTGGTGTTGAGGACCGCTCCCCGCTGGGGATCGTACTCCATCCGGGCCCAGCCCACCGAGACGGCGTCCATCTGCCGGGTCAGGTCGATCTGGCTGTACGAGGAGAGAGCATAGAACCCGTGGAGCCACTCGATGGTGGAGGTATAGCGCTCATAGACCTGCACCAACATGGTGGCGGCCTCGGCCCGTGTGGCCGAGCTGGCGGGCTTGAAGAGAAGCTTGCCGTCTTCCTCGATACCCGAGACCATGCCGATGTGGTAGGCCAGGGAGATATAGCCCTGGTTCTCGGTCACGTCGGAGAAGGGCAGATCGGCCGCGGCGCTCTTTGCCAGCGTGTCATAGCCCAGGGCCTTGACCAGCATGACGGCCATTTCCTCCCGGCTGATGTAGTCGTCGGGGCGGAAGCTCCCGCCCGCGTCCATGACGCCGTGGGCCCGGGCCGCCTCCACATAGCCGTAGGCCCAGTGGGAGGAGGGACAGTCGATGAAGCTGGCGTGATCGGGCCGGACCGCCTCCCAGGAGAACATCTGACAGAGAATGGTCACAAAGGAAGCACGGTTCAGGTTGTCGGCCACGCCGAAGCGGCCGTCCTCATAGCCCACCATCAGGCCGTAATTGGTGGCCCGCTGGATGACTGACTCGGCCCAGTGGCCGGCGGTATCGCTGTAAGCCAGAGCGGGGGCGGACAGAGAGAGCATCAATCCGGCGGAAAGCGCCAGGGAGAGAAGTCTGCGTCGCATGAAAAAACCTCCTTATGAATCAGCGGATGGATAACTCGATCGGGTGAGACTCCTGTCCGGGAGGAGAACCCGGACAGATGCCGCTTTCATTGTAGCAGGCGAAGGAAGTAAACGCAATGGATACCCGGACGGAAGGGGTCGAACTGTGGTGGAACAACAAAATATTTTGTTTCTAAGAAAACCATTTTTCGATGAAAAGGGGGTGACGGAGGTGCTTTTTTTTGCTATGATAAAACAAAGAGAAAGTCCCTCGCGGGACCAATGAATGATGAGAATGGGAGAAGAGCTATGAAACTGTTGGAAGAGCGCATTCGCAAGGATGGCACCATCCGGGGCACCGAGGTGCTCAAGGTAGACCGTTTCCTCAATCATCAGATGGATATCGGCCTCATCAATGAGATCGGCAAGGAGTTCAAGCGCCTGTACGGGGACTGCGGCGTGAACAAAATTCTCACCATCGAAGCCTCGGGCATCGGCATTGCGTGCATCACCGCGCAGTTTTTCAACGTGCCCGTGATTTTTGCCAAGAAGAACAAGACCAAGAACATCGCCGGGGATGTGTACACCTCCAAGGTGGAATCCTTCACCCACGGAAAGGTGTACGATATCATCGTGTCCAAGGAGTTTTTGGGCCCTGAGGACCGTGTGCTCCTCATTGATGACTTCCTGGCCAACGGCAGCGCGCTCCAGGGTCTGATCAACCTGGTGCGGGACGCGGGCGCCACCCTGGTGGGTGCCGGTATCTGCGTGGAGAAGGCCTTCCAGCCCGGCGGCGACCTGATTCGCTCCATGGGCGTACGGGTGGAGTCTCTGGCCCGGGTCAAGTCTATGGACGAGGCCACCAACTCCATCGAGTTCTGCGAATAAGAACCGCGGGAGAGGTGCGCGCCTCTCCCGTTTTTTCTCTTGCAGGTATTGCGCAGATCATATGTCTATTACGGCACGCGCCGTTATAGGATACACAAGGACACTCTTGCAAAGACCAATGTGAAAAGGAGGAACATGGTATGAAAAAGCGGATTTTGGCGATGCTCCTGGCCGGTACGCTGGCCGTAGGGCTGGCCGCCTGCGGCGGCGGTGAGGAAGCTCCGGCTCCCAGCGGAAGCGGCGGGGGAGAGACGGCCGGTGTAGCCAAGGAGGAGCTGAAGGTAGGCTTTGTCCACATCGGCGACGAGAGCGATATGGGCTACACCTACAACATGGTCCAGGGCGTCAAAGAGATGCAGGCCAATCTGGGTCTCTCCGACGACCAGATCATCACCAAGTACAACATCCCGGAAAACGATGCCTGCGCCGACGCCCTCAACGACCTGATCGACCGGGAATGCGACATCATCTTCGCAACCAGCTTTGGCTTCGGTGACTATGTGACCATGGCGGCCCGGGAGAATCCCGACATCCAGTTCTGCCATGCCACCGGTACCCAGGCCCACACAGAGGATCTGCCCAACCTGCATAACTGCTTTGCCAACATCTATGAGGGCCGCTACCTGGCCGGTATCGCCGCCGGCATGAAGGCCAAGGAGATCGGCAATCCCAAGCTGGGCTATGTGGGTGCCTATCCCTATGCCGAGGTTATTTCGGGCTACACCGCCTTCTATCTGGGCGCCAAGAGCGTCTACCCCGAAGTGACCATGGACGTCATCTATACCAATACCTGGAATGACGCCAGCCTGGAGAGCCAGACCGCTCAGGCCCTCATCGACCGGGGCTGCGGCGTGGTGAGCCAGCACTCCGACTCCACCGGACCCGCCACCACCGCCGAGATGAACGGCGCCTTCCAGGTGGGCTACAACGCCGACATGACCGAGGCTGCCCCCGGCGCCTCCCTCCTGTCCACCCGCATCGACTGGGGCATCTACTTCACCGAGGCGGTCCAGGCAGTCCTGGACGGCAAGGAGATCCCCAAGGACTGGAGCCAGGGCTATGCCGACGGCGCCGTCCTCCTTACCCCCCTGAATGAGGCCATCGCCGCCGAGGGCACCCAGGAGGCCATCGAGGCCGCCGAGGCCGGCCTGAAGGACGGCAGCCTCCAGGTCTTTGCCGGCCCGCTGCACGGCGTGTCCTACAACCCCGACGGCAGCGAGAAGGACGTGCTGGACCTGGCTGAGGGCGAGGCCTTCATCGAGAGCGATGTGGCCGGCGGCAAGACCAGCGCCCCCTACTTTGACTACATTGTGGACGGCATCACCGTGGTGTCCGACCAGTAACCGAGAGCAACCGACGGCAACACCCCGGGCGGGGCTGCGCATTCCCGCAGCCCCGCCCTTTTTTCCACAGGGCACTGCCCAAACTGAGCAAGAGAGGTGAGCACATGGATAACCAGGCCAACTATGCCATCGAGCTGCGGGAGCTGACCAAGACCTTTGGCGAGGTGGTGGCCAACGACAAGGTCTCCCTGACCCTGCGCCGGGGAGAGATCCTCTCCCTGCTGGGAGAGAACGGAAGCGGCAAGACCACACTGATGAACATGCTCTCGGGCATCTATTTTCCCGACCACGGCTCCATCCTGGTGGACGGGAAGGAGGTCACCATCCGCTCCCCCAAGGACGCCCACGACCTGGGCATCGGGATGATCCACCAGCACTTCAAGCTGGTGGACGTGCTGACGGCCGCCGAGAATATCATTCTGGGCCTCAAGGGGGGCGGGCGTCTGGACCGGCGGGAAGTGGGGCGCCAGGTCAAGGCCATCAGTGAGAAATACGGCTTTGAGATCGACCCGGACCAGAAGGTGTACGACATGTCGGTCTCCCAGAAGCAGACGGTGGAGATCGTCAAGGTCCTCTACCGGGGCGCCAATATTCTCATTTTGGACGAGCCCACCGCTGTTCTCACCCCCCAGGAGACCGCGAAGCTCTTTGCCGTCCTCCGCAACATGCGGGACGACGGCAAGTCCATCATCATCATCACCCACAAGCTCCACGAGGTCATGGCCATCTCCGACCAGGTGGCCGTCCTGCGCAAGGGCCAATACATCGGTACCGTCCCCACCTGTGAGACCAATCCCCAGAAGCTCACCGAGATGATGGTGGGCCATGCGGTGAGCCTGAACATCGACCGGCCCAAGACGGAGTATCAGGACCTGCGTCTGGAGGTCAAGGGACTCAACTGCCGGGGGGCAGAGGGAGTCAAGGCCCTGGAGGATGTGTCCTTTGAGGCCCGGGGCGGCGAGATCCTGGGCATCGCCGGGATCGCCGGTTCGGGCCAGAAGGAGCTGCTGGAGGCCATCGCGGGACTCCAGAAGGTGGAGTCAGGGCATATCTTCTACTACCCGCCCCATCCCAATTCGGAGATCGCCGGACTCCATGTCCCGGTGGACAAGGCCGGAGAGGAGCTGGTGGGGAAGACCCCCACCCAGATCCAGAAGATCGGGGTCTCCCTGGCTTTCGTACCCGAGGACCGGCTGGGCATGGGCCTGGTGGCCAGCATGGACATGGTGGACAACATGATGCTCAAGACCTATCGGCAGGGCAAGGGCCCTCTGGTGGACCGGAAGCCGCCCCGGGAGCTGGCCATGCGGCTGAAGGAGGAGCTGGAGATCGTGGCGCCCAGCATCTCCACCCCGGTGCGCCGCCTCTCGGGCGGCAACGTGCAGAAGGTACTGGTGGGCCGGGAGATCGCCTCCAGCCCCACGGTGCTCATGACGGCCTACCCGGTGCGGGGACTGGACATCAACTCCTCCTACACCATCTACAACCTTCTCAATGAGCAGAAGAAGCGGGGGGTGGCCGTCATCCTGGTGGGCGAGGATCTGGACGTGCTGCTGGAGCTGTGCGACCGCATCCTGGTGCTCTGCGGCGGCCGGGTCAGCGGCATCGTGGACGCGGGACAGACCACCAAGGAGGAGGTGGGCCTCCTCATGACCCACCTGAGCGGGACTGGAAAGGAGGGTGCGGCGGTATGAGCGTACACACCGAACACAGAGAGCCACTGATTCGTCTGGCCAAGCGGGACGACATCCCCCGCGCCCAGGCGTGGGCCATCCGGGCCGCGGCCATCCTGCTGGCCCTGGTCACCGGCGGACTCATCATCGCGGTGCTGGGGCATAACCCCATCCAGGTCTACGCCTCCATGGTGGAGGGGTCCCTGGGCAAGAGCCGGGTCCTGCGGGAGACCGTAAAAAAGGCCATCCCCCTGCTGGGTGCGGCAGTGGCCATCGCCCCCGCCTTCAAGATGAAATTCTGGAACATCGGCGCAGAGGGCCAGATCCTGGCCGGCGGCATCGCGGCCAGCTACTTTGCCCTCTTCTGGGCGGACAGCCTGCCCCGGCCGGTCCTGCTGGTGGTCATGGCAGTGGCCGGCATCCTGGCCGGCGGAGTGTGGGGCCTCATCCCCGCGGTCTTCAAGGCCCGGTGGGGGACCAACGAGACGTTGTTTACCCTGATGCTCAACTACATCGTCCTGGGGTTTGTAAAGTATCTCCAGGCCGGCCCCTGGGGCCCCGACCTGAACGCCAACGGCTATCCCAAGATCCCCATGTTTGACTCGGCGGCCCTGCTGCCCAAGGCGCTGGGCGTCCACATCGGCTGGATCATCGTCCTGGCGGTGACCGCCCTCATGTTCGGCTATCTCAAATACAGCAAGCAGGGCTATGAGATCGCCGTGGTGGGCGAGAGCGTGCGCACCGCCCAGTATGCGGGCATGAACGTATCCCACATCATCCGGCGCACCATGTTCCTCTCGGGCGGCATCGCGGGGCTGGTTGGCTTCCTCCAGGTGTCGGGGGCCAGCGGCACCCTCACCGAGAATACCGCCGGCGGCATCGGCTTTACCGCCATTACGGTGGCGTGGCTTGCCAAGCTCAACCCCTTTGTCATGATCGCCATTGCCGCGCTGCTGGCCATCCTGGAAAAGGGCGCGGATACCATCCAGACCCTCTATACCATCCCGGCTTCGGCGGCTGACATGCTCACGGGCATCGTGCTCTTCTTCATGCTGGGATGTGAGTTCTTCATCAGCTACCGGCTCATCGTCCGGGGAAAGGGGGAGCGTACGCATGAGTAATCTGTTTTCCATTGCCTTTGTCATGGCCGCTGTGGCGGCGGGGGCGCCCCTGCTCTTCGGCACACTGGGAGAGATCCTCACCGAGAAATCGGGCAACCTGAACCTCGGTGTGGAGGGCATGATGTACATGGGCGGCGTGGCCGGTCTGGCGGGGGCCTATTACTACGAGCAGATGGCCGGTCCCGCGGCCTCCGGCGTGACGGCGGCGGTCATCGCCACGGTGTGTGCCTTCCTGTGCGCGGCCTTCGGGGCGCTTCTGTACAGCGTGCTCACCATCACCCTACGGGCCAACCAGAACGTGACCGGTCTGGCCCTGACCATCTTCGGTACCGGCTTCGGCAACCTGGTGGGCGAGGCCATGGGCAACGCCGCCGGCGGCTTTGTGGCGGTGAGCCAGAGCACCAAGAGCGTCTTCAACGGCGGCATCCCGGTGCTTCAGGACCTGCCGGTGGTGGGGAAGCTCCTCTTCTCCTACAACTACCTGGTCTATCTGGCGGTGCTGGTGGCGGTCGTTCTCTCGCTGTTCCTGAATCACAGCCGGCTGGGCCTCAACCTGCGCTCGGTGGGTGAGAATCCGGGCACGGCCGATGCGGCCGGCATCAATGTGACGGCCTACCGGTATCTGGCCACCTGCATCGGCGGCGGGATCTCGGGCCTGGGCGGTATGTACATCGTCATGGCCCAGCAGCAGGGCGTCTGGGTGCACAACTGCATCGCAGGTAAAGGCTGGATCGCCGTGGCTCTGGTCATCTTCGCCACCTGGAGCCCGGCCCGGGCGCTGGCGGGCAGCCTGGTGTTCGGCGGACTGTCGGTGCTGCGCCTGTACATGAACTGGGGCGGGAACCGTCTGGCCCCCATCTATGACATCGTGCCCTACATCGCCACGGTGGTGGTCCTCATCGCCGTGAGCATCCGGCAGCGCCGGGAGAGCCAGCCCCCCGCCAACCTGGGCAACGCCTATTTCCGGGAAGAGCGATAACGAGAACTGTCCCGCAGACCATACCTAAAATGTACAAAAACCTCCTGTCCGGCATACCCGCCGGGCAGGAGGTTTTGTAATTAAAACGGGCAAATATGCCATCCGGAGCCGGAGTTTGGCTGCGGTTTAGTTGAGAACGGCGACATAGTCCGTAAAGGGTTCCCCCTCCGGAGCCTGGAGGAGAAAGCAGTAGACGGGCTGATAGAAGCCCTTGGTGTCGGCTATCCACTCCAGCGTACAGGAGAGCACCTGGATCTGGGTGAGGCCGGAGTGCTCCAGCACTGTGCCCGCAAAGCTGCGCCCGCCATAGAGTTGCTCCACCGCCTGTGCGGGGGTGAGGATCGGGCGCTCCTCACAGGGGGTCAGGGAGACCAGCTGGTTTTCGATGGACGTGAGGGTAGAGGCGCCGTCCTGCTCCTGGAGAAGGCAGGTCAGCGTACCGTAGACGCTTGGTCCGTCGGCAGGTATGAGCTGGGAGGTAAAGCTGGCCTGGACATACGCCTCACCCGAAGGCTCCAGAGCAAAGGCGGCGCCCTCCGGCACCGAGATCCCCCAGACGTCCAAAATGGAGAGAAGTGCGTCGGGAGAGACCTGGGAGGCGGGAACATCGAAGACGGGCCGCTTCTCCCGGTCGATGCGGTATTCCCATGTGCCGTCCCGCTGGTACAGGTTCAGAAAATCTCCGCTCGTGTGATTGGCGAAGATAATGATGTCATCGTAGTAATAGGTATCCTCAAAGGTGATCCCCAGCTTCTGCGCAAAGGCTGCGGCAAATGCCTCACTGGCGGAGCGGTCCAGCCGCCCTGCCCGGTAGATGGGGGCCGTGGCAGGCGCATCCTCCGGCGTAAAGGCCAACTCCCACTGTATCCCATCAAGGTTGGCGGTGATCACAGGGGCGTCCGGGAGATTGCCGTACGGCTTCAGGGCGTAGCCGCCAAAGATGAGAGCCAGTGCGAACAAAAGAGCGGCTGGTATGGGCAGCAGCGCCCCACAGCGCCTTTTCCAGCCGGGGCTGCGTTTTGTCAGGGTTAGAATGAGCATGGAGATGCTCCAGCCCACCATGGCGCCCAGAGTATTGGTAAAGAGATCGTCTACGTCCAGCATGCCTCTGGCGGTAGCAAACTGTCCCAGCTCGATCAGCAGGGATACGCCCAGCCCGGCCAGCAGCATCCGGGGCCACGAGCGGAACCAACGGGTCAACAGAGGGAGCAGGAAGCCAAGGGGAAGGAACAGGGCGATGTTGAGCAGCACATTGAGCCAGACCTGGAGGGTAAATTGATTCCAGGCCTCGCGCCATGCCAGAAACAGGTGCAGGTTCCACTGCCGGTGCCCGGGCTCGCCCCTCAGCAGGGTGAGAAAAACCGTGAGGACCAGCCAGCCGATCAGGAGCAGCAGCACCAGCGCCCGCCCCCATGGGAAGGGGCGGTTCTGTCTCCGAAAGAGGATCCAGCACACCGCCACGATTGCTCCACAGAGCAGGAGAACCGGGACGGCCAGATGAAGCCCACGCTGGAAAAGAGACAGGATGTATCCGATAAAATCATGCAAAACGATCCCCCCTATGATCCGTATTCTGCTGTCTGCATTTTACCATAGGAAGCATGTGGGGACAACCGCGGGAGGTTCTCACAAAATGAGAGGGCCAAACGAAAACGACAAGGGCCGGACGCCTGCTCCTGACGTCCGGCCCCTGCCTTAGGAAAGAGGATACAATGAAATGAAAAGAAACTGTCTCTTGCAGGTATTATAATAGCCGAGAGTTGTTAACAAATCAGCGAAAAGGTGTTACAAGAGTTTTAAATCTTTTTGGATTTTATGTAAAGGTCTCATGAGACGGGGCAGACGCCGCATCGGAGGATGACGAAACGGATTTCGCAGCCTTACGCTTGTCCCGGAGGCGCTGAAAAAAAGCCTGGAGCAGCGCGGCGCACTCCTCCTCCAAAAGGCCGCTGTGCACCTGGGGGTGGTGGTTGAAGGGCTGGGCAAAGAGGTCCAGAACTGACCCGCAGCAGCCCGCCTTGGCGTCGGCCGCGCCGTACCACACCTGGGGGATGCGGGCGTTGATAATGCCTCCGGCACACATGGGGCAGGGCTCCAGCGTCACATAGAGGGTGGCCTTGTGGAGCCGCCATCCACCCAAAAGGGCGTTGGCCTGGCGGATGGCCTCCAGCTCGGCATGGGCCAGGGCATCTTTCCCGGTCTCCCGGCGGTTGCGGCCACGGCCGACCACCCGCCCGTCCTCCCAGACGATGACGCAGCCGACCGGCACCTCGCCCTCCTCCATGGCCTCCCGGGCTAAATCCAGGGCCATGCGCATATAGTCCTCATGGGTCATGAAAGCCATCCCCTTTCGCTTGCTCTCCCCGCAGGGGCAGCATTAGCATACCTGTTTTTCCCGGGCGGCGCAAGGGGAGAAAGGAGAAGTTGGAGCGGAAAAAAGATGGCGTGGGGGAAAACTCTATGGTATAATCATGTGATGATGTCTGGGGAAATGCTAGGCATCGGGAGAAGAACAGGAGAATAGGTGAGCATATTTGATTGAAGTTTTGTTGATTGCGGTGAGTTTGGCCCTGGACGCCTTTGCGGTATCCGTGTCCAGCGGTATCTCGGTCCCTGGCTTCGGCTGGAAGCAGGCCGTGCGCATGGGCCTCTATTTCGGCTTTTTCCAGTTTGCCATGCCCCTGATCGGCTGGTTCCTGGGGACCAGCGTCAGCGGCTACATCGAGGCGCTGGACCACTGGGTGGCCTTCGCCCTGCTGGCGATCATCGGCGGACGCATGGTCTGGGGCGCAAGGGACGACTCCTGTGAGACCGAGAGCGGCCCCGTGGAGCTGACCTGCCGCCGCCTGGTGATGCTGGCGGTGGCCACCAGCATTGACGCGCTGGCGGTGGGAGTCTCCATGGCCTTTATGAAGAACGTGAACATTTTCTCGTCCGCCCTGGTCATCGGCGTGGTGGCCTTTGGCCTGTCGGTGGTGGGCGGTCTGGCGGGATGCCGGCTGGGATGCCTCTTTCAGAAGCGGGCGGAGCTGGTGGGCGGACTGGTGCTCATCGGCATCGGCCTGAAGATCCTGCTGGAACATCTCTTGGGATAAGGGGGTAATCGGATGGGACTCTGGAGCGATCTGCACCTGGATATGGACCGCCACCGGGCGGTCACCCTGGTGGGAGGCGGCGGAAAGACCACCACCATGTATGCCCTGGCCCGGGAGGCCCGGGAGGCGGGGAAGCGGGTGATCGTGACCACCACCACCCACATCATGCCCCATCCCCGCATTTTTCTCACGGACGACCCCGCGCCGGAGCATCTGCGCCAGTGCCTGGAGCGCCATGGGATCATCACCCTGGGCACCCTGGGCCGGGCGGACAAGCTGTGCGGCACGGGAGAGATCGGCCTTTGCCGCTCGGTGGCCGACGTGGTCCTGGTGGAAGGGGACGGAGCCCGGATCCGGCCGCTGAAGATCCCGGCCGACCATGAGCCGGTCATCCCACCGGAGAGCGACGCGGTGGTGGCGGTAGCCGGGATGGACGCCCTGGACAAGCCTATCGGTGAGATCTGCCACCGGGCCGACCTGGTGGCGGCCTTTCTGGGGAAAACGCTGGAGGACAAGGTCACCGAGGCCGATATGACAGCCATCCTCTCCAGCGAACGGGGGAGCCGGAAGAATGTGGCCCCCGGCATGGCATACCGGTGCCTGCTGAATAAGACGGATACTCCGGCCCTGCGGGAGCGGGCCCGGGTCATCGCCGCCGGTCTGGACCGGCTGGGTATTTTTACGCTCATCAAGAGCTATGAGGAAAAGGAGCGAGGAGGACTATGCTGGTTCTGATCAAAGGCGCGGGAGACCTGGCCACAGGGGTGGCCTACCGGCTTTACCGGGCGGGCTATTCGATCGTAATGACCGATATTGAACAGCCCACCGCGGTGCGGCGGACGGTGGCCTTCTGCCAGTGTATCTATGACGGCACCGCCACGGTAGAGGGGGTCACCTCCCGCCGGGTGGAGACCGTGGAGGAGGTCAAGGCCTGTCTGGAGCGGGGGGAGATCCCCGTGCTGGTGGACCCGGAGGCGGCCATCCGCACCCAGATGCCCTTTGACGCCGAGGTGGACGCCATCCTGGCCAAGTATAATGTCAACACCCGGATAGACGACGCCCCCATCGTGCTGGCCCTGGGGCCCGGCTTCACCGCCGGGGTAGACTGCCACGGCGTCATTGAGACCAAGCGGGGCCACTATCTGGGCCGCCTGATCCTGGAGGGGTCGGCCATCCCCAACACGGGCGTGCCCGGCGATGTGGGAGGCTACACCACCCAGCGGATCATCCGCGCCTGCCGGGACGGCATCTTCCACCCGGTGGCCCACATCGGCGACATGGTCGCTGAGGGAGATGTGGTGGCCACTGTGGACGGCGAGCCGGTCTATGCCCTGATGCCCGGTACGGTCCGGGGCATGCTGCCCGACGGTCTGCGGGTCAAGCAGGGGATGAAGTCGGGGGACATCGATCCCCGGTGTGAGTACAACCACTGCTTCACGATCTCGGACAAGGCCCGGGCCATCGGCGGTGGCGTGCTGGAGGGCCTGCTCTATTTCCAGAACCGGAAGGGATAAAGACGACCCCGCCTCCAGGGCGGGAAACCGATGATACAGAGGAGAATGATCCATGGAACGACTGATTTTATGCGGCGGCGGCCATGTGTCGCTGGAAGTGGCCTACATGGCCAGCCATCTGGAATTTGAAGTGGTGGTCATCGACGACCGGGAGGAGTTTGCCAACCCCGAGCGCTTCCCCATGGCTGCGCAGGTGCTGTGCAAGCCCTTCCTGGAGGCCCTGGACGAGCTGGGCAGCCGGAGCGACGACTACTATGTGATCCTGACCCGGGGACATGCCTTCGACGGAGAGTGCCTGGCCAAGGTGCTCCAGGGCGACTACGCCTATGTGGGTATGATCGGCAGCAAGATCAAGGTGGCCGCTGTGATGAAGCGGATGAAGGAGCTGGGCTTCCACGCCAACGTGTTGGCTGGGGTACACTCTCCCGTGGGACTCCAGATCGGCGCGCAGACTCCGGCGGAGATCGCCGTATCCATCTTGGGTGAGGTCATCCAGGAGCGGGCGCGTAAGGGACCCGGAACGCCGCCTCCCCCCAGTGAGAAGGGCGTGCTGTGCACCATTACCCGCAAGAGCGGCTCCGCGCCCCGGGGTGAGGGGACCTGGATGCTGGTGCATCCTGACGGGACGTGCGTGGGTACCATCGGCGGCGGCGCGGTGGAGTACCGGGCCAAGCTGGACGCCCTGGAGATGATGAAGAACGGCGTGGAGCGGGAGCACAAGCTCTACGATCTCTCCCACGCGGCGGCCGAGCTGGGCATGGTCTGCGGCGGCAAGATCGAAGTGGACTTTGAGAACCGAAAGGGTTGATCGCCATGAAAGAGATCCTGATGTTTGTCCAGGCGGGCTGCCCCCACTGTAAGCGCGCCCTCAAGTGGCATGAGGCGCTGACCGCCAAGTTCCATCCCGAGTGGGCCCAGGTGCCCCTGCGCATCGTGGACGAGGAAGTGGAGAAAGAGCTGGCCGACGCCCACGACTACTACTATGTGCCCACCTACTATGTGGACGGAGTGAAGATCCACGAGGGTCCCGTCACCCAGCAGGATGTGGAGAAGGTCTTTGCGGCTGCCATGAGCGCCGAATAAGTCAAAAAATACCCCCTGTCCACCGAGGACAGGGGGTATTTTTATGTCTGGGGGAGATCCTCCGGGCGGTCGATGTCAAAGAGCTCCCGGGGATGGGCGGCCGGCACCAGGTGCAGAAGCTCCTTGTGGCGGCGGATGACCTGGCCGCCGCCGGTATCGCCGGTGAGGGCCAGAAGCTCGGGAAAGAGGGCGGAGGGGAACAGGGCGGGATTGCCCCGCCGCTCCCCATAGCAGAGGGAGCAGATCCGGTCCGGGTGGGACTGGAAGGCCTCCAGCAGAGTATTCACGCTCTCCGGAGTGAGCCAGGGCTGATCGCACACGCCGAAGAGGATACCGTCCAGGTCCATACAGGCCCGGGTTCCCAGGGTGACCGAGGCGGAGATCCCCCGCGCGGCCTCCGGGTTGGGAAGGGGGAGAAAGCCCGCCTTCCGGCCCAAGGAGAGGATAGACTCATACTGACTCACCACCACCCGGCGGGCAAAGGGGGCACCGGCATAGAGGGTGAGCGCCCGCTGGACCAGGGGCACCCCCTCCACCGGCAGAAGGAGCTTATTGGAGCCAAAGCGCCGGCCAAATCCCGAGGCCATCAGGACGCATCCGATCTCCATACAGCCTTATCTCCAGAACTGGGAGGGTCCGCGGTGGACGAACTTTCCCAGGCCTTCCTTGACCACTTTGCCGTCCTCCACGGCGACCTCGCCGCCCAGCAGGACGGTCTCGGTACGGCCCGCCATCTCCATGCCCTCATAGGGCGTGTAGTCCACATTCTGATATTGCTCGGCTGCGCGAATACACCAGGTATAATTCGGATCAAAAATAACGATATCAGCGTCGCTTCCCACAGCCAGCGTGCCCTTCTGGGGGAACATGCCAAAGAGCTTAGCGGGATTTTCCGAGAGGGTCTTCATCATCTGAAGCTCGGAGATGTGCTCCTGCCGGACGCCGTAGGTGTACATGAGAGCCGGACGGTGCTCCACGCCGGGGATACCGGGGGGGATGGCGGAGAAGTCGTCCTTGCCCAGGTGCTTGGTGGTGGCGTAGTTGAAGGAGCAGTGGTCGGTGCCGATGGTGTCGATCTCATCCTCACCCAGGGCCTCCCACAGGGCGTCCACATCCTCCTGCTTGCGCAGGGGGGGAGAGAAGACGTACTTGGCGCTCTCAAAGCCGGGGAGGTGATACTTCTCATCGGTCATGGTGAAGTACTGGGGGCAGGACTCCAGGTAGAGGGACTGGCCGTGGGACCGGGCCATCAGGGCCTCCTCCAGGCCGCGCTGGGTGGAGAGATGGACCACGTTGACCGGATAACCGGCCTGCTCGGCCAGATTGAGCCAGCGGTTGACGGCCTCAGACTCGATGAGGTCGCTGTGGGCCAGGGGATGGGAGGCGGGCGTGAGCATACCGGCCTCCTTGAGCTCGGCAATAGCCTCGTCGATGAGGTCGCCGTTCTCGCAGTGGCAGCCCACCACGCCGCCCTCCTTACCAACGGCCTTGATGACCTCATAGGCCACGCCGTCGGGGATGCGCATGCCGTGGTAGGCCAGGTAGACCTTGTAGGAGGTGATGCCCTGCTCGGTCATTTTGGGCAGCTCCTCCCGGATGCGGGCATCCCAGTCCACGATGGTCATATGGAAGGAGTAGTTGCAGGAGGCGTGGCCATCGGCACGGCTGTGCCACTCGTCCAGCGCGGACTGGAGGGAGTGGCCGTGCTCCGGCTCGGCAAAGTCCAGCACGCAGGTGGTGCCGCCGGCCAGAGCGGCCCGGGTGCCGGTCTCCCAGTTGTCCGCAGTCTCCCGGTCGGTGCCCTTGTTCATCTCGAAGTGCGTGTGGGTGTCGATAAAGCCGGGGAAAACCAGCTTGCCCCCCGCGTCGATGACCTGACAGCCGTCGGCGGAGAGGGCGGGGCCAATCTCGGCGATCTTGCCCGCATCCACCCGCAGATCAGCCTTTACCGGGCCGTCGGGGAGGATCAGGGTACCGTTTTGAATGAGGATGGACATAGATAGGCCTCCTTCAATAAGAGTAAATACAAAACAGGGCGGGTCACATCCAAAACGGATGTGACCCGCCCATTCAGGCTCCGTTTCAGCCATTTCCGGCTCTATTGTAGCACATGGAAAGGTTGAACGCAAGAGTACAGGAACGCTGCGCCGGAGGGGTCAGGGATGGATCCCATTGGCGTCGAAGGCCTTGAGCAGTTCGTCCATGGAGGGACGGACCAGCATGGGCTCTCCCGCGGCCTTGATGCCGTTGGCCACATCCTTGAGGCCGTTGCCGGTGACCACGCTGACCACCGTGGCGTCGGGGTCCAGGATGCCGCGCTCCAGGGCTTTCTTGACACCGGCAGTACCGGTGACACCGGCGGGCTCGCCAAAGACGCCCTGGGTCCGGCCCAGAAGGCGCATGGCGGCCAGAATCTCGTCGTCGGTGACGTTGACCACCAGACCGTCGGACTCCTCAATGGCCTGGAGGGCCTTGTCCGCGTTGCGGGGCACGCCCACGGCGATGGAGTCGGCCAGGGTGTTCTCCTCCATGGGCTGCCAGGGAGTGGCCGTCATGATAGCCCGGTTGAGGGGGCAGCAGCCCTCCGCCTGGACCGAGATGAGGCGGGGGAGCCGGTCGATGAATCCGGCGGCATAGAGGTCCTTGAGGCCCTTCCAGGCGCCGGCGATGGTGCAGCCGTCGCCCACCGAGAGGGCGATGAAGTCGGGCACCTTCCAGTGGAGCTGCTCCAGGATCTCCAGGGTGACCGTCTTTTTGCCCTCGGAGAGATAGGGGTTGATGGCGGCGTTGCGGTTGTACCAGCCCCACTTCTCGATGGCGGCCTTGGAGAGCTCAAAGGTGTCCTCATAGGAACCGTCCACGCTGATGACTGTGGCGCCGAAGATGCGCAGCTGGGCCACCTTGCCCTTGGGGGCGCGGGAGGGGACAAAGATGTAGGTGGGGATGCCCGCTGCCGCCGCGTTACCCGCCAGAGAGGAGGCGGCGTTGCCGGTGGAGGAGCAGGCAATGGTGTGGGCACCCGCCTCCCGGGCCTTGACCACTGCCATGGCGGAGGCGCGGTCCTTCAGAGAGGCGGTGGGATTCTGTCCGTCGTCCTTGATGTAGAGGGTCTTGAGGCCCAGCTCCCGGGCCAGATTGTCCGCCCGGTAGAGGGGAGACCAGCCCACCCGCAGCGGAGTGGGCGCCGAGTCGGCCTCCACGGGCAGGAAGGGACGGTAACGCCACATGGACCACTCCTGGCTGCGCTCCAGGTCGTCCCTGGTGAAGTGGGCCTTGATGTAATCGTAGTCGTAGACAATGTCCAGGATACCGCCGCAGGTACAGGTGGTGGTGTTGGGGGTGGCTTCATACTCCTTGCCGCACTTGACACATTTGGCGTATTTTACATTCTTCAGCAACGGGATGACCTCCTTTTCAAAACAGCCGGCGGGCGGGATTTCCCCGCCCGCCGGTCCGGTGTGTATGGATGAATGAGGCGCTTACAGGGCCTTGAGCAGTCCAGTGGCGTCGTTGAATTCGTTGATCAGCTCGTCCAGATCCTTGGCCTGCTGGTGGACGGCGTCCCAGGTGCCCTCGGTGTCGTACCACAGGGCGTTGAGGTCCTTCACGTCGCGGGCCTGCTGCTCCACCCAGGTGTAGTACTTCAGGTTGTGGACCCGCTTGCGGTCCCAGTAGTTGAGCTCGGCCATGTTGTCGGTCTTGAGGCCCAGAATGTGCAGGTTGTGGTCCAGAGTGGCCTCCTGCAGGTTGTAGGCGCCGTGCATCTGGTTGAGCTCTTCGATGCGGCTCTGATACATGACGGCCGAGTCGGTGAGGACGGTGACCACCACGTCGCGCTCGGTCAGCTCGTAGTACTTGGCCATCTTGATGCAGCACAGCACGTTGGCGATACCGGAAATGCCCATCCAGGTCAGCTTCTCCAGCAGCTCATCCGAGAGGCCCAGCTCTTCCTTCAGGTACTTCTGGCCGTCGGGGGTGTTGAAGAGGCGGAGCAGGCGCTGGGAATCCTCATCGTCAATGTCGATGACCATATCGGTGTTCTTGACATTGTGGATCCAGGGGATGTGCTTGTCGCCGATACCCTCAATGCGGTGGCCGCCAAAGCCGTTTTCCAGAATGGTGGGGCACTGGAGCGCCTCGCCCACGGCCAGCTTCACATGGGGATAGCGGTCCTTGAGCAGGTCGCCGGCCGACATGGTGCCCGCCGAGCCGGAGGTAAAGCAGGCGCCGGCCAGACGGTCGCCGGGGCGCTTAACCGCCTCATAGAGATCGGCCAGAGCGGTACCGGTCACATTGTAGTGCCACAGGGGGTTGCCCATCTCTTCAAACTGGTTGAAGATCATCATGGTGGGGTCCTGCTTGAGCTCCCAGGTCTTGTCAAAGATCTCCTTGACGTTGGACTCACAGCCGGGGGTGGCGATGACCTGGCCGGCGATCTGGCTGAGCCACTCGAAGCGCTCCTTGCTCATCTCGGCGGGAAGGATGGCCACGCTGTCACAGGCCAGCAGCTTGGAGTTGAAGGCGCCGCCGCGGCAGTAGTTGCCCGTGGAGGGCCAGACGGCATGGTGATAGGTGGCGTCAAACTGTCCGGTCACCAGACGGGGGGCCAGACATCCAAAGGAGGCGCCCACCTTGTGGCATCCGGTGGGGAACCACTTGCCCGCCATGGCCAGAATGCGGCAGGGAACACCGGTCAGGGAGGAGGGCAGCTCCACATAGTTGGGCACAGCCTGATAGCCGCCGCCAAATTCCTTGGCTTCGTTCTTCCAGGTAATGCGGAACAGGTTCAGAGGATTGACGTCCCACAGTCCCACATTTTTCAGCTTGTCCCGGATGGCGCCAGGAATGGATTCCGGCTCCTGCATCTGGGCAATGGTGGGAATGATGACGTTATTTTCGCGGGCCTTTTTGATGTTTCGGTCCAGACTGTCTCGGCGGATGGTAAGGTCAATCATATTCCGTGTCCTCCTTAAAATACAGAGTGCCAAAGGCGCTGCCATGCCCTAATCATAGCACAATCTGGAAATAAATCAAGAGGAAAGAAATAATTTTTGAACTTAGGCGTTTTCATTGAAAGTAAATCATATAATGAATTATTTGTACAAAATAACGGGAGTGTGACCATGCACGTTCAGATGAGTGAAATTCTGTCCGCCCGATAAAAACAGAGAACGGTCGCGGCGCGGAGAAAGACAGAAAAAAGCGGGCCGCATTTGCGGCCCGCCGGAAAAAATATTCAGATTAGCACTTCTCGAGGATGACAGCAGTGCCCATGCCGCCGCCGATGCACAGGGTGGCAAGGCCCTTCTTGGCCTCGGGACGCTTGCTCATCTCGTGCAGCAGGGTGACGATGATGCGGGCGCCGGAGCAGCCCACGGGGTGACCCAGGGAGATGGCGCCGCCGTTGACGTTGACCTTGCTCATGTCAAACTTCAGCTCGCGGGCCACAGCGATGGACTGGGCAGCAAAGGCCTCGTTGGCCTCCACCAGATCCATGTCCTCGATGGTCAGGCCGGCCTTCTCCATGGCCTGCTTGGAAGCGGGAACAGGACCCACGCCCATGATCTTGGGATCCACGCCGCCCTGGCCCCAGGAGACCAGCTTGGCCATGGGCTTCAGGCCGTACTTCTCCACAGCCTCGCCGGAGGCCAGGATGATGGCGGCAGCGCCGTCGTTGATGCCGGAGGCGTTGCCGGCGGTGACGCGGCCGTCCTTCTTGAAGGCGGGCTTCAGCTTGGCCAGACCCTCAGCGGTGGTGCCGTGGCGGGGGAACTCGTCGACCTTGAAGTCCACGATCTCCTTCTTGACCTTCACAGGCACGGGGACGATCTCGTCGTCAAACTTGCCGGCCTCCTGAGCAGCCTTGGCCTTCATCTGGGAGTTCAGGGCGAACTCATCCAGCTCCTCGCGGGTGATGCCCCACTGGTCGCAGACGTTCTCAGCGGTGATGCCCATGTGGTAGTCGTTGAACACATCCCACAGGCCGTCCTTCACCATGGTGTCCACCAGCTTGGTGTCGTTCATGCGGGCACCGAAGCGGGCGGCGGGCATGGCATAGGGGGCAGCGGACATGTTCTCGGTGCCGCCGGCCACGATGATGTCGGCGTCACCGGCCAGGATGGTACGGGCACCCTCGATCACGGACTTCATGCCGGAGCCGCAGACCATGCTGACGGTGTAGGCGGGCACTTCAACGGGAATACCGGCGCCCAGAGAAACCTGGCGGGCCATATTCTGACCGGCAGCGGCAGTCAGGATGCTGCCGAACATGACCTCGTCCACCTGCTCAGGCTTGATGTTGGCACGCTTGAGCGCCTCAGCCACAACGATGGAGCCCAGCTTGGCGGCGGGAACATCCTTCAGGGAACCACCGAAGGAGCCGATGGCGGTACGGCAGCAATTGACAACATAAATGTCCTTCATAGAATTGACCCTCCAAATATTTTACATTTCGTTCGATATATGGTCGCGGAATCGGCAATGAATACAAATTCGGTTTGCGAACCGGATAAGCTTATTATATATGATTGGGAAGAAAAATGCAACGGTGACTTGTGAATATTTTAACAATATACTTTGGAGGTCAAAAATCCGGCGGTCACCGGGACGAAACGCCCAGGACCGCCGGATTTGAATGAGAAAGTTAAAAATTTAACATACTTTCAAAAAATCTTTGGAGAGGTGCGGGATGCCGGAGTTTCTCAGGGTGCTGCGCTGCGGAGGATGAGTACATCCTCTGCGCCCAACTCCCGCAGGGCCTCCAGGGTATGGGTGGCCGTAGTCTGAATGGTAATGGTGAACTGATAGATGTGTCCGTCCTCCACCAGTTCCGAACGGGCCTCCGGCGAATAGAAGTGGAAGGTCAGATCGTTATAGTAGCAGTTGGCATAGCGGTCCTGATTCTCCAACAGATAGTGACGACCCAGATTTCCCTCTTCCAGATCGGTGAGCACGGCGTCCAGAAGCAGCTGGGTGTCCGCACCGCTGGAGAAAATTTGATCGGCTCCCGTATAAGTGGAGAGGTTGACGCTGGTCAGCACATCGCCGCTGCGGTAGAGGGAGAGATACTCCTGCTGTGCCAGACCCGGAGCATTGATGAGCGCATCCAGCTTGGCGGCGGGAGAGGTGGGATCGGCCAGAAGCTCCTCGTCCACCGGGATACGGTAGCTGCGCCGCATGGTGCCGCCGTCCCGGAAGAGATAGGTGAAGGAGAAGTAGAACGAGCCGGAAGTCTCTACGTCCACCATATAATCTCCCACCTGCTGGGAGACATAGGAGTGGGAAGATACACGCTCAGCCGACTCCAGCTGGGACTGATGGTCGATGATGGTCTGATGGAGCTCCACCAGACGGGCAATGTCCTCCTCCCGGCGCAGGACGGAAGGAGAGGAAGCTCCATCATAGGGAGCGAAGGAGGGCGTATCCAGGCGTACTTCCACCACCTGCTGGGCCTGGGGGACCCGGGCCTCAAAGCCGATCGGGTCGACCTCCAGAGTGCTCACGCCCAGCGTGAGCAGGACCAGGAAGCAGAGGCAGCCCTTCCAGCCCTGCCGGAAGACGCGGAAGGATTTGCACAGCAGCATTTCGGCGATAAAGTAGCCCAGGGCTCCCGTGAGCAGCAGGAAGAACAGGAGAGACCACAGGATGCTGTGTGAGACCTGGGGCAGGAAGACGCTCCACAGAAAAGTGCCGATAACCACGGCAGAGCAGAAGGCCACACCGTATTTGAAGATGGGGCGCAGCCAGGAGACAGCCACCACGTCCCCGGCGGTCTCCAGATGGCGGCGGCGGTAGAGGAGCAGGGCCAGTCCGGTGAAGACCAGCCCGGCCAGCATATACACAAAGACGGGAAGCAGTCCGGTAAAGTGATAATTGGGGGAGCCGGTGCTGCTCATACGGTCGATGTAGCAGAGTGTGGGAGTGAGCCACTCCACCCAGGGGTTGAGTTGATATGAGGTATAAAACCCGAAGAGGAAGATGCGGGCCAGCTCCCGAAAGAGAGCATCCAGGCCGAACACCAGGCCGTTGAGGATGCCGTAGAAGGCGGGCAACGCCAGAATGTGGCCGGTAAACATGGCGCAGAACACCGCAAAGGAGTAGAAGAACAGGGAAACCATACACTGGCACCAGCCCCACAGGAAGAGAGAGGTCAAATCCACCCCGTGGCCCGCATAGAGCTCTGCCCCCAGGGTGAGCAGGGCCACCACCAGAATGGGGAGGACAAAAAAGCTCAGGCCCGAGAGGTAGTTGGTGAGAAAGAGCCCCTCCCGCCGGATGGGCAGGGCGTGCATGAGCCCCACCGGACGGCTGGAGTAGAGATAGGAAAAGACCGCCATGGCACACAGTACACCAAAGCCCAGTGAGAGCAGGATCCCCATGGGGATGGCGTACACCACATAACCGGTCGGGTAGTAATTATCCGGCATGGGATCATAGATGCCGCGGCTGTTGAGAATGCCCACGGTCAGAATTAAGAACCAGATCACCCCGTACAGAGACCACAGGGGCCAGAACCGGGACCAGTTTTTCCGAAAGAGCGTGATGTTGAACCAGGCGCAGGGGCGGCGCTCCTTAGAGCACGATGTCACGGACGGCATAGTCCTCACCTCCCAATTCATAGATAAAGATTTCCTCCAGCGTCAGAGGCAGGGCCTCCATCAGGATGGGGGCATAGATCGCCAGACGATTGGTGACCTCGTCGGCCGAGCCCCGGACAATCAGGGTATGAATACGCCCCACCTGGGACACATGGAGGACTGCCAGGTCCTCGGGGAGCTGAGGCAGCTCCCGCTCCTGAAAGACGATCTGCATCTTCACGATATTGTCCTGCAGATCCGCCAGGGCACGCTCCAGCAGCACCTTACCCTGGGAGAGGATGCCTACATGGTCGCAGACGTCCTCTAGCTCCCGCAAGTTGTGGGAGGAGACCAGCACGGTGGTGCCATACTCCGCCACATCGCCCATGAGGAGGGACCAGACCTGCCGGCGCATCACCGGGTCCAGACCGTCCACCGGCTCATCCAGCACCAGCAGGTCGGGCCGGCAGCACAGGGAGAGCCAGAAGGCCGCCTGCTTCTGCATGCCCTTGGAGAGACGGCGCACCGGGATATTCTCCTGCACCGAGGAAAAGACCTCTTTCAGAGCCTGGTAGCGCGCTTCATCAAAGCGGGGGTAGAAGCCCCGGAAAAAGCGCATCATATCCCGGGTGGAGGCGGACAGGAAGGTGTAGAGCTCATCGGGGATGGAGGCGATGCGGGCCTTGACGGCGGGGTTCTCGTAGACCGGCTCACCTGCCACCAGCACCTGACCGGAATCCTGCCGGTAAATGCCGGTGATGTGGCGCAGAATGGTGGATTTTCCCGCTCCGTTGGGGCCCACCAGGCCGTAGATGGCCCCGTCGGGCACCTCCATGTTCAGACCGTTCAGGGCCCGGAACCCGTCGAAGGTCTTTACTACATTTTGGACTGAGATCATAAACAGCGGCTCCTCCTTCTCAAATTATGGCTGGGAAACAGCATGCAGGCGACGAGAGAGCTCGTCCGGGCTCAGTCCCAGAAAAATCAGTTCAGCAGCCGTCTGGTCAAACCGATTTAAAAGGGTTTCCCGGCGCCGGCCCTGGATATCCCCCCGGTCAGCCGCAAAACAGCCCTTGCCGGCCACTGGGTGGAGGTAGCCCTCCGCCGCCAGGGATTCATAGGCCCGCTGGATCGTGTTGGGGTTGATGGCCAGCGTAGTGGCCATCGCGCGGACCGAGGGGAGCTTCTCCCCAGGCTGGATGGCGCCAGACACCACCAGACGGCGCAGACTGTCCATCACCTGTTCATAAATGGGGCGCGCATCCCGGGAGTCAAGACGAATCATAATCAGACCCCTTTCCTAGAGTTGAACTGTATGAGGTGTATTAATACAGTCAGTATAGAGGAGTATATGACCGGGAACAAGGGAAAAAGTCTTAACATTTTCTGACGATTCCGGACGGGAGACAAAAAACCGCCCCGGCGGTTTCACCGGGGCGGTTCGGAACGGTCAATTCTGAGAGACGGGAGTGAGCTCCTCCTGAGAGCGGAAGAGGCGGTCGGTGAGCGGGGCAAACCAGCGGGAGGACTGGCCAATGAGCACAGCAGCGATAATAGTGCCTTCCCGTACGGTGGTCACGCCATGGAAAACAATCAGAGAACCAATGGTGGCCAGCACCACCAGGGTAATATCGGTCGCGGTGCGGACATTGCCCCAGGCCCGACCGGTACGCTCGGCCACCACGCTGATGAAAGCCTCGCTGGGCTGAAGGGTGGCGTCGGCGGAGACCATCAGGGCCAGGCTCAGACCAAAGACAATGCAGCCCGCCACCAGGACCAGCAGCTTGGACACGTAGGAGGTAGGCACCACAGCGTTGCACAGCCACATGTTGACGTCGATAAAGACGCTGCAGATAAAGGTGGGAACCAGCTGCGTGAGGATCTTGACCGGGTGCCAGGTCTTGGGCGCCACGATAAATTCAGCTATAAAAAACAGGAAGTTCAGCAGAAAGGAAAAGGTACCCAGCGAAATGTTGGGGAAAATCAGATAGAAGAGGTTGGTAATACTGCTCATGGGAGAGACACCAATGGTAGCCTTGATGCTCAGCGCAATACCGGTACCCATCAGGAACATGCCGATGAAAAAGACGATCCAGCGTTTGACCACTTGATCTTTTGTTGCAGCGGAGGGAGTAGACATAGAAAATCCACCATCTTTTCTTTTGAATTTTATGAGCCGGCAAGCCGCTGTTTTGCCAAAGCTCATATAGTGATATGAGGAGTTTACGGCAAGGTTGTGCAGTTTGTCAAGAAAAATTTTATTGAACAGTCAGTGAGTGTATTCGATGTAAATACACTTTGAAATAAAACGTATTTATATTGGAGACGATATAAGAAAAATTTGTATAGATAGAACAAAAATAAAAGCAAAAAACTGTAAAAAAGTGAAATATATGTCGTGCGCATGAAAAAGAGCGGGAAAGGGGCCGGTTCGGACCGGAAAGAAAATGCTGGCAATTGCCCAAAACGACATGACAAACCGTTGGAAAGCTACTATAATAAATATGGAGGGGCCCGGATCTCAGGGCCCCGGACCCAAGTGGGTCCAATGACTGCGAAGGGGTGATTCCCATGGTTTTGTTCGATGAGACGCATTGGTATCGGTTCCTGGAGTGCGTGGCCGACCTGATTGAGAGCCGTGAGGTGCTCTCCATGCGGGAGATCCCCCACCACCCGGGCTGCAACTGCTACGAGCACTCCGTATTCGTAGCCTATATTGCCTTCCGCCTGGCCCGGCGCTGGGGACTGGACTGCCGCACGGCGGCTCGCTGCGGCCTGCTCCACGACCTGTACCTGTACAACGCCCGGGAACCCGGGACCCATCCGGGCAACCAGTGCTTTGACCACCCGGTGGCCGCGGCACGCAATGCCCGCATGCTGTGCGGCGAGCTCTCGCCCAAAGAAGAGAATATCATTCTGTCCCATATGTGGCCCCTGGCCAAACGCCGGCCCCGCAGCCGGGAGGCGGCGGTTGTGAACCTGGCGGATAAGTTCTGTGCCACATTGGAGGTCTCCCAGCTCTGGCGCGTCATGGGGATGCGCCGCCTGGTCATGGCATAACCGGGGCAGAACCGGAAGGAGGATCCCCGGGGGTCCTCCTTTTTTACGCTTTCCGGGCAACCTGCTGTGTAAAGAGGCGGTAAAGTTGTTGAGAAGCCGGGGGAAAACCCATTTGGAATTGTGCATTTGTCTGATATGGCATCGGGAGACGGATTTTCCCAAAAATATGGGTGCATTTCCACGGCCGCTTTGATATAATCGAAAGAAGAGAAGGAGTGTGACCGCGTATGACGGAAAAGGCGGGTGCAATCGTATTCCTGCCGCGGGAGGGGAACCGGCCGTCCCTGCTGCTGGAGCCGCTGCTCTTTGACCCTGCGGCCCTTTGGCTGGAGCAGGCTCTGGAGCGCGCTGGAGCAGAGGAGTTTCTGGTGGTATGCCATCAGGACGACCAGGCCCAGGCCGAGACCTGCTTCCCGGAGGGAACGGTGTTCATCACCACCGGGACCGACGGGGCCAGAGAGCGTCTGCTGACCTTCCTGGAGGGACATGACCGGGTGGTGGCGGTGACCCGGCCTGTTTTTATGCCCGCCTATGCCGTCAGCCGCGTCCGGGATGGACTGGCTGAGCTGCCGCCCCAGGAGAAAAACGCCATGCTCAGCCGGGGGATCCACCCGGAGGGACACGGTGTGTTTGAGTTTACTCCCGCCGGCCGGGCTGCGCTGGCCGAGGGCGGCGATATTCTGGAGGTCCTGACCGTCCACTGCCGTCCCTATGAGAGCTGCTTCCTCCCCCTGGAGGAGAAAAATCTGGAGGACCTCCAGACCGTAGCCCGGGAGGACAGCGTCAGCCGTGCCCGGGAAGCGGGGGTACGCTTCCTGGATCCCGCCCAGGCCTATATCGGGCCTCAGGTCACACTGGGCCGGGGAACGGTGGTGCTGCCCGGGGTCATCCTGCGGGGACGGACCGTGATCGGTCCGGAGTGCGAACTGGGCCCCAACACCATGATCCGGGACTGCGTGATCGGCCGGGGCGTGACGGTCAATGCCTCCCAGCTCAATGAGAGCACGGTGGAGGAGGGGACCAAGGTGGGACCCTTTGCCTATATCCGTCCGGGCTGCCATGTGGGCCGGGAGGTCAAGGTGGGCGACTTTGTGGAGCTGAAAAACTCCACCATCGGCGACGGTACCAAGATCTCGCACCTGACCTATGTGGGCGACTCCGACGTGGGCGGCCATGTAAACTTCGGCTGCGGTACGGTCACCGTCAACTATGACGGCACCAGCAAATTCCGCACCACCATCGGCGACAACGCCTTCATCGGCTGCAACACCAATCTGGTGGCCCCGGTAAAGATCGGGGACGGCGCCTATACCGCTGCCGGCTCCACCATCACCGACGATGTGCCGGCGGATTCTCTGGCCATTGCCCGGAGCATCCAGGTGGTCAAGAAGCAGTGGGCGGCCCGCCGGCGCAACCGCAGAAAATAAGCCATCCCCCGGGCAGAACCCGGATAAGATGCAGATAGAGAAGTGACTTGAGCGGCAGGGTTTGGCCGCAAAACATATGAGAGGATGTATGTAGAAATGATTGCACACGGTAAGGACATTAAGATCTTTTGCGGAAGCTCCAACCAGGCGCTGGCCCTGGACATCTGCAAGAAGATCGGCACCTCCCTGGGCGAGGCCGAGGTGGGCACCTTCTCCGACGGCGAGAAGTATGTGTCCATCTACGAGACGGTGCGTGGCTCTGACGTCTTTGTGATCCAGTCCACCTGCAGCCCCGTCAACGACAACCTGATGGAACTGCTCATCATGATCGACGCCATGAAGCGCGCCTCCGCCGGCCGTATCACCGCGGTCATCCCCTACTTCGGCTATGCCCGTCAGGACCGCAAGACCAAGCCCCGCGATCCCATCTCCGCCAAGCTGGTGGCCAACCTCATCACCCGCGCCGGCGCCGACCGGGTCCTCACCATGGACCTGCACGCCAATCAGATCCAGGGCTTCTTCGACATCCCCGTGGACAATCTGATGGGCTCTCCCGTGTTCGTCAACCACTTCCTGGAGAAGTACAAGGACTGCCACGACGAGGTGATGGTGGTCTCCCCCGACGTGGGCTCCGTGGCCCGCGCCCGCGCCTTTGCCCAGAAGCTGGATATGCCTCTGGCCATCGTGGATAAGCGCCGCCAGAAGGCCAACTCCTCCGAGGTCATGAACATCATCGGCGATGTGCGCGGTAAGCGCGTCATCCTGCTGGACGACATGGTGGACACCGGCGGGTCCCTCTGCCACGCCGCCCAGGCTCTGGTGGAGATCGGCGGAGCCAAGTCGGTCACCGCCTGCGCCTCCCACGGCGTCCTCTCCGGTCCTGCGGTGGAGCGCATCCGCAACAGCGCCCTGGACGAGGTCCTCTTCCTCAACACCATCCCCGCCAAGGCGGAGACCTGCGACAAGATCAAGTATCTGTCCGTGGCCCCCATGTTCGCCGAGGCCATTGAGCGCATCTACGAGGAGATCTCGGTCTCCAAGCTGTTCCTGTAAGCATCCTCTCCCGCCTGCGGGCGGGTGCGGGGCGCCCCTGCCGGGTCATTTTGCCCGGCGGGGACGCCCCCTTTTCTGCAATGCTGTAATCCTGTGAGGTGGTATCCATGTTTTTCGGAAGGACATCGGGCGGCGTATCCTGGCTGGTAGTGGGCCTTGGCAACATCGGTGAAAAGTACGACAACACCCGGCACAATGTGGGCTTTGAGGTAGCCGATGAGCTGGCGGAGCGGGGACGGGTACCCATCCAGAAGCTCAAGTACCGCGCCCTCACCAACACCCTGGAGATCGGGGGAGAAAAGGTTTTGCTGATGAAGCCGGTGACCTATATGAACCTCTCCGGTGAGTCGGTGGGGGAGGCGGCCCGCTTTTTCAAGGTGCCCGCCGACCATGTGCTGGTCATCTCGGACGATGTGTCCCTGCCGGTGGGAAAGCTGCGGGTGCGCCGCGGCGGTTCGGCCGGGGGGCATAACGGCCTGAAAAACATCATCCAGCACCTGGGCAGCGACCAGTTCCCCCGGATCAAGGTAGGCGTGGGGGAGAAGCCCCATCCCGACTACGACATGGCCGACTGGGTGCTGGGAAAATTCCAGGGGGAGGACCGCAAGACCATGGACGTGGCCGTCAAACGGGCGGCCGACGCGGTGGAGTGCTTCCTCCGGGAGGGGCCGGACAAGACCATGAGCCGCTTCAACGGGTAAGTCTGCCATCTTTCGTATTTTGTAAGAAAATCGTTCATTCTTCTCAAAAGCCGTCTGCTATTCTGTGTGAGAGAACACATGGAATGGGAGGCGGCTTTTATCAGACGCTGGATATTGGAACGGGCCCGGGTGGGCGCCTGGATCTGGATGGGCCTGGGGCTGCTGGGCCTGGCAGCGGCGGAAATGCTGTACGATGGGTGGCAGCTCCCGCTGCTGCTGTTTTGGGTATGGGTCATAGGCTATATGGATGTGATCTCCATTCTGACGATAAAAGAACTGCGCCACCAGATGGCCCGGCTGGATCAGACCTGTGATCCGGCGCCGCTGTTGGCGTGGTGCCGCTCCGTCCTGCGGCAGAATCCGGGCAGTACCCGCTATCGGGTCTATGAGGGGTTTTGCCTGCTTTTGCTGGGACGGGAGGTGGAGGCTCTGTCGACCCTGGAACAGGTGGAGGGGCGGCGGAAGCTCTGGCGGCAGCCGGACAGCTTCCTGCTCTATGTGGCCTGCCGCAGTGATCTGTCCGACCCCGGGACGGCGGGACAGTGGCTGGAGCAGGGGCGCCGGGCGGCCCGCCGGAAATGGCTGGGGCGCAAGACCCTTGAGAAGGCCCTGAGGGAACAGGAGCTCTGCCTCGCCCTGCGGCAGGGACAGACCGAGGGACTGGAGGGGGCCATGAAGGCCTGCCTGGAGAAGGCGTCTTCCCTGCGTCTGCGGGTGGCCTGGCACTATGAATTGGGGCAGCTCTTCCGGGCGCTGGGCCGGCCGGAAGAGGCGGCGGAGCATCTGCGCTTCGTGGCCCAGTATGGAAACCGTCTGGCGATACGCAGCCGGGCGGAGGAGCTGCTGGAGCTGGGGCGCTGAGGCAGACCGTTCTTCCAATCCATATCGGAGCAAATGGGCGCCGCGGGAGAGAGCACTCCCGCGGCGCTGTACGCATGGGGCAATTTTGTTACCAAACTGTGGGGACTTTTCGGCACGTATGGGATACAATCCAGAGAGACGGACCTGGAACGGCCCGGGAGAGGGATGGAAGGCATGGGACAGAGGAAATTGTTTTGCCAGTGGGGGCCGGTCTGCTACCGGATCTCGCTGAAAAAGGAAGCGCTGCGGCGGAGACTGTGGGACTGGCGGGAGCGCACCGCCTTTGCCCGGACCAGACAGGTGGAATCCCTTCCGGTGGTGGTAAAGGGACACCGCTCTCCCATCCTGCGCCCGCTGCACGGGGTGGATATGGCCCTTCAGGAGAACAAGCGGCAGAATCTGGCCCTGGCGGCCCCCTGTGTGGACGGCATCTGTGTGGAGCCGGGGCAGGTCTTTTCCTTCTGGGCACTGGTGGGGCCGCCCACCGCCCGGCGGGGATACCGGGAGGGCCTGACCATCGGCGGGGGGCGGTTCTACACCGGTGTGGGCGGGGGACTGTGCCAGCTGGCCAACCTGATCCACTATCTGGTGCTCAACAGCCCCCTCACCGTGCGGGAGCTCCACCACCACTCGGACGCCCTCTTCCCGGACGCCCAGCGGCGGGTACCCTTCGGCACGGGCACGTCCATTTTCTATCCCCATGTCGATTACCGCTTCCGGAATGACACGGACCAGACCGTACAGCTGCGGGTGTGGCTGGAGGGGGACGACCTGTGCGGCGAACTGCGGGCTGGGCATCCCTTCCTGCGGCGCTACCGCCTGCGGGAGGAGGGCGCGGGCTATGTCCGGGAGGGGGAGGACTGGTTCCGGGTGAGCCAGGTCTACCGGGAGGTACTGGACCGCGCCACCGGTGAAGTGGTGGGCCGGGAGCTGGTGCTGGACAATCACTCCCGGGTGATGTATGATCCCGCCCTTATCCCCCAGGAGGAGAAGGTATGAGACTGCTGGAGCGGCTGCGGGAGAACTGCGGCGGACTGGGGGAGCGCCCCGCCTTCTGCGGCGGCGGGGAGGCGATGAGCTGGGCGGTTCTGGGGGCAAAGGTGCGGGCAACCGCGGCTATGCTGGCCCGTGGCCGGGGACCGGTGGTGGTATACGGGCACAAGGAGCCGTGGATGCCCGCGTGCTTTCTCGCCTGTCTGCTGGCGGGGCGGCCCTATCTCCCGGCGGACCGGAGCTGGCCCCACGAGCGGGTGCGCCGGGCGGCGGAGCTGGCAGGGGCCACGCTGCTGCTGGCGGTGGAACCGATGGAATTGCCCGGACTGGAGACCTGGGACCGGGGGTCGTTGGAGGCCCTCCCCGACCCCGGGATATGGTGCGAACGTACGGCCGGTCCGGCGGAGACGGCCTATCTGATCTTCACCTCGGGGAGTACGGGAGTGCCCAAGGGAGTCCCCATTTCCCGGGGAAGTTTAGACCATTTTTTGACCTGGGCTCTCTCCCTGCCGGGGATCGCCGCTTGTGCCGGGCGGGGAGTGCTCAATCAGGCAGGCTATGCCTTTGACCTGTCGGTGGCCGACCTCTATCTGGCGGTGATGACAGGGGGGACCCACACCGCCCTGACCGGAGAGGAGCAGAGCGACTTTTCCACAATGTTTGCTCGGATGTGGAAAAGCGGAGCGGGACTGCTGGTGGCCACACCCACCTTTCTGCGGCTTTGCCTCACGGATGCGTCCTTCTGTTGCGGACAGATGGGAACTTTGAGTGGAGTGCTCTCCTGCGGAGAAGTCCTTCGGTCGCGGACAGCGGAAAAACTGTTCCGGCGCTTCCCAAAACTGCTCCTCTACAACGCTTACGGCCCTACGGAGGGAACCTGCGCGGTCTCTGCTGCCCGCATCCATCCCGAGGACTGCGGGAGTGAGCTTCCCATCGGAGAGATGGCGCGGTGCGGCGCGGATATCTCCATAGAGATAGGGGGAGCGCCCTGTCCGGAGGGGGCGGTGGGGGAGATCGTGCTGCGGGGCGCGCAGCTCTCGCCGGGTTATCTGAATGGGATACCGGGCGGGTTCCGGGATACCCTCACCGGGCGGGCCTATGGCACGGGAGACCTGGGGGTGATTCGCGCCGGAAAGCTCTGGTACCGGGGACGGATGGATGAACAGATCAAATACCGGGGTTACCGGGTGGAACCGGGGGAGATCGAGGCGGTGCTGGAGACCCTGAGCGGCATCGAGCGGGCGGCGGTGCTCCCCCGGCTGGGCCGGGACGGGGGCGTACAGGGCCTGGTCGCCTTTGTGGAGAGCCCCCAACTACCTGACTGGAGCGGGGTGAAGGAGGCGCTGTCCCAGCGCCTCCCGCCCTGGATGTGCCCGGGGCAGTATGCGTGGGTGGAACATATGCCCCTCACCCCCAACGGAAAATGCGACCGGAATACCTTAAAGGAGTGGGTGCGAGATGGTAAGCCTGGATGAGATCCGGGACCTGCTGGTGGAGGCCTGTGGAAGTCCGGAGGCGGGGGAGCCGGGGGTGGACCTGCTGGAGCGGGGACTTCTGGACTCCCTGGCCCTCATCACCCTGCTGGAGGGGCTGGAGGACCGGGGTATCGAGCTGATCCCCACCCAGCTTCCCAGAGAGACCTTCCGCACGGCGGAGTCCATCCTGCAGGCGGCCCGGGCGGCCGAAATGTGACATAGAAAAAAGGTCTGCCCCCTTCTCAAAACCGTCTGAGTTTTTGAGAAGGGGGCGTTTTTGTGCCGGAAACCGCCTGATTTCCCTTGACGGCCACCCCGAACAGGGACTATACTGTCCACACGTATACCCCCCTCCCGGATGGGAACGGGGGCTTTCGGCACGTCTATAACTTCCATATTTTTCTAGAAAGGAGGGCACAGCATGCAGCTGCTGACCCAGGTCCTGCGGGAGCTGCCGGAGGTGCGCAAGCTCCTGGCGGCCATCGAGGAGGGGGGCTGCCCCGCGGCCTTCTCCGGCCTCTCCCCGGTGCTGCGGGCCTATATTGCCGCCGCCGTCCGGCGGGAGACCGGCCGGAGCGTGGTACTGCTCTGCGCCGACGAGACCGAGGGGGAGCGCCTCAGCCGGGACCTGAGGGCCCTGACCGGGGAGGAGGTGCGCCTGGTAGCGGCCCGGGAGTTTACCTTCCACCACGCCGCGGTGGTCTCTCGGCAATATGAGCACCGGCGCCTGGCCGCCTTCCACGCTCTGCTGGAGGGGAAGAGTCCCCTCACCGTGGTGACGGTGGAGGCCCTTCTCCAGCGCACCCTGCCCCCGGAGGCCCTGAGACGGGCCAGCCGCACCATCCGCCTGGGGGAGAGCTATGACCTCAACGAGCTGGCCGAGGCCCTCTCCGCCGCGGGCTATACCCGGGGACAGCAGGTGGAGGGCGTGGGCCAGTTTGCCCTGCGGGGCGGCATTCTGGACTTCTTCTCCCCGGCCCAGGAGCGGCCGGTCCGGGTGGAGTTCTTCGGCGACGAGGCCGACTCCATGGGTTATTTTGACGTCAACACCCAGCGCCGCACGGAAAACTGTGAGGAGGCCTGCTTCCTCCCGGCGGCCGAGGTGCTGCCCCAGCTCTCCCCCGGCGGGGCGGAGGGACTGAAGGAGCGCCTGACCGGGCTGCTCTCCCAGGTCCGCCGCCGGAAGGGGGACCAGGCCGCCCTCCTTCAGAATCTGGAGGAGGATCTGGAGCGGCTGACCCAGGAGACCTCCTTCCCGGCCCTGGACCGGTATCTGGCCCTGGTCTATCCGGAGATGGCCACCGCCGCCGACTACCTGCCCGAGGATGCGGTGGTGCTCTTCAGCGAGAGCCCCCGGGTGGTCGAGCGGGGGAAAAACTATCTCTGGCAGATGGGGGAGGACACAAACGCCCTGCTGGAAAACGGCACGCTGGCTGGGGAGTGCGCCCGCTTTACCCGCACCCTGGAGGAGCTCTATGCCCGCCTGTCCGACTGGCCGGTGGCCTATCTGGACTCTTTTGCCACGGGGCAGTACCCCATGAAGCCCCGCACCCTTCTGAACCTGCTGGCCAAGCAGCTCCCCTCCTACGGGACAAGCCTGGAGACGGCGGTCTCCGACCTCTCCCACTATCTGGATGAGGGATACCGGGCGGTGGTGCTGGTCTCCAGCCAGCAGCGGGCCGACAACCTCCAGGCCCTCCTGCGGGAGCGGGGGCTCCGGCCTGCGGTGGACTATGCCCTCCACGCTCTGCCCGAGTCGGGAAAGGCCACCATCGCCGTGGGCGGATTGTCGGCGGGCCTGGAATTCCCGGAGGCCCGCTTTGCCATCCTCACCGAGGGGAGCGCGGCCCCTGTCAAGAAAGCCCGGGCCAAGGCGGTCACTAATCGGGCCAAGCTCAGCTCCTATGCCGATCTCTCTCCCGGCGACCTGGTGGTCCACGAACACCACGGGGTGGGCCGCTATCAGGAGATGGTCAAGATGCAGGTGGACGGGGTGGAGAAGGACTACATCAAAATCGCCTATGCCGGGGCGGATGTACTCTATGTCCCCGCCACCCAGCTGGACCTGGTGAGCAAATACATTGGAGGCGGCGAGGACGCCCAGGAGAAGAAAAAACTCTCCAAGCTGGGGGGAAGCGACTGGGAAAAAGCCAAGACCCGGGCGAAAAAGGCGGTCAAGGACCTGGCCAAGGGCCTCATCCAGCTCTATGCCGAGCGGCAGCGCCAGCCGGGCTATGCCTTTTCTCCCGACTCCGAGTGGATGCGGGAGTTTGAGGAGCAGTTTGAGTACGCCGAGACCGACGACCAGCTCCGCTGCATCGAGGAGATCAAGCGGGACATGGAGACGGCCCGGCCCATGGACCGTCTGCTCTGCGGCGACGTGGGCTACGGCAAGACCGAGGTGGCCTTCCGGGCCATCATGAAGTGTGTGCTGGACGGCAAGCAGGCGGCCATCCTGGTGCCCACCACCGTTCTGGCCCGGCAGCACTTCCTCTCCGCCAAGCAGCGCTTTGCCCGGTATCCGGTGGACATCGACGTGGTCTCCCGCTTCCGCACCAGCGCCCAGATGAAGGAGACATTGCGCCGGGTGGAGCAGGGGGGCGTGGACCTGCTCATCGGAACCCACCGGCTCTTTCAGAAGGATGTGAAGTTCAAGGACCTGGGGCTCCTGGTCATCGACGAGGAGCAGCGCTTTGGCGTGGCCCACAAGGAGCGGCTCAAGGAGATCTCCAAGCAGGTGGATGTGCTCACCCTGTCGGCCACTCCCATTCCCCGGACCCTCAATATGGCCCTCTCGGGCATCCGGGATATGTCCACCCTGGAGCAGCCCCCCATGGACCGGCAGCCGGTGCAGACCTATGTGCTGGAGCACGACTGGGGAGTCCTGGCCGATGCCATGCGCCGGGAGCTGGAGCGGGGCGGCCAGATTTACTACCTCCACAACCGGGTGGAGACCATCACCCGCACGGCCGCCCGTATCAAGGAGATGCTGGGAGGCGAGGTGTCCGTGGGGGTGGCCCACGGCAAGATGTCCCAGGAGGAGCTCAACGACGTCATGAAGCGCATGAGCGACGGCGAGGTGGATATCCTGGTGTGCACCACCATCATTGAGACCGGCATCGACATCGCCAATGCCAACACCCTCATCATTGAGGACGCCGACCACATGGGCCTGGCCCAGCTCCACCAGATCCGCGGCCGGGTGGGCCGCTCCAGCCGCCGGGCCTATGCCTATCTGACCTTCCGGAAGGGAAAGGTGCTCAGCGAGGTGGCCTCCAAACGGCTGGGCGCCATCCGGGAGTTTGCGGAGTTCGGCTCGGGCTTCAAGATCGCCATGCGGGATCTGGAGATCCGGGGCGCGGGCAACGTGCTGGGCCCCGAGCAGAGCGGCTTCATGCTCAGCGTAGGCTACGACCTCTACCTCAAGCTCCTGGAGGAGGCGGTGCTGGAGGAGCGGGGAGAGCCCGTGCCCCGCAACACCGAGTGCTCCGCCGACCTCACGGTGGCGGCCTCCATCCCCGACCGGTATGTGCCCAGTCCTGAGCAGCGGATGGACCTCTACCGGCGCATTGCCGCCATCCGCAGCGAGGAGGACGCCGACGATCTGACCGATGAGCTCATCGACCGCTATGGCGATCCCCCGCGGACGGTGAACAACCTCATCGCCGTGGCTCTCATGCGCGCCGACGCCGCCCGAAACGGCATTTTGGAGATCAATCAGAAGGGGACCAACCTCCATTTTTACCTCAGCGACTTCCAGCTGGAGCGGATCTCCACTCTCTGCGCCGAGCGGAAATACCAGGGGCGGCTGGTGGTGGTGCCCGGGGAGCGGCCCTGCATCGCCCTGCGCCTGAAAAAGGGAGAGGATGCCCTCAAGTGGAGCCGAAAGCTGGTGGAGGACTACTCCGCCACCGCCCCTGCCGTGGCGGAGTGACGGAGCGGGCGCGCCCTTTTCCGGTTGTGCTCGACGGACATCGGTGGTATAGTGTAACAAGCAAATAAAAGGAGGATATCCATGGATCGAATGAAACGAGGGCTGGGCGTGTTCCTGGCCGGCGCGGTGCTGACCGGCGCCCTTGCTGGCTGTGAGAGCAAGCCTGCGGCCGATGATGTGACCTACCAGCTGACCGGGATCGCGCGGGACGCTGTTTTGCTCAAGGTGGATGGCCAGCCGGTGACGGCGGAGGAGTACTTCTTCCAGCTGGGACAGGACATCGGCTATATGGAGCAGCTGGGGGCCCTCTCCGGAGAGGATGCCTGGGAACAGGAGATCAGCGATGGAAAGACCCTCTCCCAGTATGTGAAGGAAGATGCCCTACAGCTGGTGAAATACTACTCGGTCATCGAGAGCAAGGCCAAGGAGTACGGCGTCACAGTCACGGACGAGCAGAAGAGCGAGCTGGACACCCAGTTTGAGCAGCTGGAGGAGAGCCTGAAGGAACAGGGCGGCACCCTCCAGATGGCAGTGGACGCCCAGGGCATTTCCCAGGATGGCTTCCGCAGCTTTATGGAGCAGAGCAGCTATCTGGTCCAGAATCTCTATGAGAAGCTGAGTGAGGAGGGCGGCCCCCTGGTCCCCACCGACGAGGACATGGATGCCTATCTGGAAGAGGAGGGGATCTACCGGGTCAAGCACATTCTCCTCTCCACCCGGCATGAGAACGAGGACGGCACCTACACCGCCTTTTCTGAGGCGGAGGAGGCCCAGGTAAAGGCTGAGGCCGACGACCTGACGGCCGAGATCCGGGCTGCGTCCGATCCCCAGGCCCTCTTTGACGAGAAGATGAACGCCCGCAGCGACGACGGACGGGATGCCGACGGCAACCTCTACTCTCCGGACGGGTACACCGCTACGCCCGGCCAGATGGTGCAGGAGTTTGAGACGGCTGCCCTGGCGCTGGACGTGGGAGAGATCAGCGATCCGGTCAAGAGCGAGTTCGGCTACCACATCATCCTGCGGTTGGATGCCGATACCGACGAGACCCGGGCCTCCTATCCCCAGTACCGCTTCAGCCAGCTGACGGAGGAGTGGATGCAGGATGTCCAGGTGGAACTGACCGACGCCTATGAGAGCATCGATCCCAAGGATTACTACACAAAGCTGACCGCCCATGCGCAGGAAATCCAGGCCCAGGTAGAGGCCAACCAGCAGGCCACCGCCAGCCCCGCGCCCACCGGAAGTGCCGCGCCGGAGCCCACGGCCAGCCCTGCAGCCAGTCCTGCGCCCAGCGCATCGGCCCAGCCCTAAGCAGGGGGAGACCGAACCGCCCGTCGCCGGCTGAGCGCGGCGGCGTCCCCCTGGGGAGCCGGAGGAGGAACAGGAGGAGAGACCATGGAGACGCGGGTGCGCACGCTGGTGGTGGAAGATGACCGCGCCACCCGCATGCTGCTGGAGGACTGGGTGAGGACCCGGCCCGAACTGGAGCTGTGTCCCTGGTCTGCCGCCGACGGGGAGGAAGGGATGCGCCTGATCCGGGACTGGCAGCCGCAGCTGGTGCTGCTGGATCTCATCATGCCCCAGTGCAGCGGGATCTCCCTTCTGCGGGAACTGGAGCGGGACCCGCCTCCGGTGCGGCCCCGCATCCTGGTCCTCTCCAAGGTGGGCAGTGAGCTCATTGTGGACCAGGTATTGTCCATGGGAGTGGACTTTTATCTGCGGAAACCGGTCAATTTGAGTGAGCTGGGGAACCTGGTGGATCTTTTGATCTGCCGCATTCCCCAGCAGGAGCCCGTTCTCCGGGGCCAGGCCTGGGAGATCCTCGCGGAAATGGGGGCGCAGAGTGAGTGGAAGGGCAGTCTCTGCGCCGCGCTGGCGGCCGAATGTCTGGCCGGTCATATTGGAGAGCGGCTCATGAAGGAGCTCTACTATGCGGCCATCCGGGAGAGTGGAGGCACCTATCAGAGCGTGGACAAAAATATCCGCGATCTGGTACACCAGCTCCACCAGAAGGGAGCGGCTTCCTATCAGCGCATCGTGAAGAGCGATACCCGCCCCTCCAACCGGGCCTTTCTCCAGGCGGTAGCCCGGGAGATCGAGCGCCGGACCGGCTTGAAATCATCTGAATCCTGACTCCGCGGGAGAGATCTTACATCTCTCCCGCGGAGTTTTTTTGCCTTGCGCCAGGATTCCCTTGCAATCGGACTTACGTCCCGGGTATGGTTATAGTCCAGAGTACTGGAAAAAAGTGGACGTGCAAAGGAGCGGAGGAAATCATGAGCGGATGGCACAGTCAAAGTGTCCGGGAGGTCCTGGACGGCCTGGGAACCGACGGACAGAAGGGGTTGACCCGGCAGGAGGCGGCACAGCGGCTGGAGCGGTACGGCCCCAATACCCTGGAGCAGGGAAAGCGACGGAGCATGGCCCTGCGCCTGCTGGACCAGCTCCGGGACCCCATGATCCTGGTGCTGCTGGGTGCGGCCGGGCTCTCCCTTTTGGTGAGCGGCGGAGAGGACTGGCTGGATGCCGCCATTATTTTGCTGATCGTGGTGGTAAACGCCGCCATCTCGATTTCTCAGGAGGACGGAGCGCAGCGCGCCCTGGAGGCCCTGCGCCGGATGTCGGCCCCCAAGGCCAAGGTAATCCGGGAGGGCGCGGTGGTGCTGGTCCCAGCGGAGGAGCTGGTCCCGGGGGATCTGGTGGTGCTGGAGGCTGGGGATCTGGTCCCGGCGGACGGGCGTATCCTGGAGAGTACGGCCCTGCGCTGTGACGAGAGCGCCATGACGGGAGAGTCGGTCCCGGTCTCCAAAGGCGCCGGGGAGGTGCTGGGGGAGGATACGCCTCTGGCCGACCGGAGCAACATGGTGGTGGGGGCCACGGTGGTAACGGCGGGACATGCCCTGTGCGCCGTGACCGCCACCGGGATGGACAGTGAGGTGGGCCGTATCGCAGGGATGCTGCTTCTCCAGGAGCGGGGGGAGACCCCGTTGCAGAAAAAAATGGCCGAGGTCTCGGGGACCCTCTCCTTTGTGTGCCTTTGCGTGTGCGGCGTCATGTTTGGGGTGGGTCTCCTCTTTCACAAGCCGGTCTTTGAGATGTTTATGACGGCGGTCTCCCTGGCCGTGGCCGCCATTCCGGAGGGGTTGCCCGCCATTGTGACCATTGTTCTGGCCATGGGCGTGCAGCGGATGGTGAACCGCCATGCCATCGTCAAGCGTCTGCCGGCAGTGGAGACCCTGGGGTGCGCCGGGGTCATCTGCTCCGATAAGACGGGCACCCTGACCCAGAATCGGATGAAAGTGGTGGATCTGTGGACCCTGCGCCCGGGGCAGCGAAAGCTGGCGCTGGAGATCGGGGCGCTGTGCAGCGACGTCCACGTGGAACGCGGCAGCCGGGGGGAGACGATATATACCGGCGACCCCACAGAGATTGCCCTGGTGGAGCTGGCCCTGGTGGAGGGCGTGGACAAAAATGTGTGGGAAGAGACCCGGCCGCGCCGGGGGGAGGTCCCCTTTGACTCGGAGCGGAAGCTGATGAGCACCGTGCATGCCCGGCCGGAGGGGGGCTTCCGGGTACTGGTGAAGGGCGCGCCCGATGTACTGCTGCGGCGGTGCAGGATCGGGGGCGAGGAGAAGCAGCGCATCCTCTCGGCCAACGAGGGAATGGCCCGGCGGGCCCTGCGGGTGCTGGGACTGGCCTACCGGGATCTGGAACTGATGCCTCGGGAGTGCTCCAGCGCAGTGCTGGAACAGGGATTGACCTTTGTGGGGCTGGCGGGGATGATGGACCCACCCCGGGCCGAGGTGAAAGAGGCGGTGGGCCGCTGCTACCGCGCGGGCATCCGGCCGGTCATGATTACGGGGGACCACAAGCTCACCGCCGTGGCGGTGGCCAAAGAGCTGGACATCTTCCAGCCGGGGGACCTGGCCCTGACGGGAGAGGACCTGGATTTCATGCCCCAGGAGATGCTGGAATCCGATGTGGAGCAGTTTTCGGTCTTTGCCCGGGTCTCCCCGGAGCACAAAATGCGCATCGTCAAGGCCTGGCAGAAGCGGGGAAAGGTGGTGGCCATGACCGGGGACGGCGTCAACGATGCCCCGGCTCTCAAGGCGGCTGACATTGGCTGTGCCATGGGGGTGACCGGGACCGACGTGGCCAAGGGCGCGGCGGATATGATCCTCACGGACGACAACTTTGCCACCATTGTGGCGGCGGTGGAAGAGGGGCGGGGGATCTACGCCAACATCAAGAAGGCCATCCACTACCTGCTCTCCTGCAACATTGGAGAGATCCTGACCATTTTTCTGGCCACTCTCTTTCAGTTCCGGCAAATGCCTCTGTTGCCGGTGCAGCTTCTGTGGCTCAATCTGGTGACCGACGCCCTGCCTGCTCTGGCGCTGGGGGTAGAGCCGGTGGAGGAGGGGATGATGGACCGCAAGCCCCGGGATGCCCATGCCTCCCTCTTTGACCGGGCCTTTTCCTTCCGCCTGGCCTGGCAGGGGGCCATGGTGGGACTGCTCACCCTGACAGCCTATTTCCTGGGGGAGTATGTGCTCTCCGACCCGCTGACGGCGTCGGCCACCGCCAATACCATGGCCTTCGCCACGCTGACCTTCTGCCAGCTCTTCCATGCCTTTGATGTACGCAGTGAGACCGAGTCCCTGTTTCACATCGGCCTGTTCTCCAATCCCTCCATGAATAAGGCCTTTCTGGTGGGGGCGCTGATGCAGCTGGCGGTATTGTGTATGCCGCCCCTTCAGATGATTTTCAAGACCGTGCCCCTGGGGGTGACGGAGTGGGCTGCGGTCCTGGCCCTGGCCCTGACCCCTCTGGTGGTATGCGAGCTGACCAAGGCCCTGCGGCGGAGAAAAAGAGGTGAGGGGAAAAAGCCCAAGGAGGAGAAAGTGCTGGTGAGGAAGGGATAAGCCGCCCCGAGCCAAGCCTTTCTTTTGCTGAAACATAAAAAAGCCCTGGCCAGAGCGGCCAGGGCTTTTTAGGATTCTTTTGTGCGGGGATAGGGAGCCTCCACATCGGTGAGACCGGCCAGGTAGTCCATACTGGTATCCAATGCCAAGGCCAGTCGGCGGCACTGTTCAAAGGTAAAATACCGGCGGCCATTTTCCAGTTTAGAATAGTCGCTCTGGTCAATACCGGTCAGATGGTACATTTTGATCTGGGTATATCCCCGCTTTTTGCGGAGTTCTTTCAGTCGGGACATGGTACATCACCCAAGCTTATTATGGGTGAATTGACCTATTGAAATTAGGGTGATTTTGACCTATAATGCGGTAAAAGAGGTGATTTCAATGTGTGAGCAGGGGAACGAAGAAAATATCATACCATTAGTGTTAGCAGAACAGGCCGTTGGTCAGCTGGTATTAAAATGGATGGGCCAGGAAGCGAGAGAACGAGTGATATACCACTTAGGCTGCAATAGGGCGGTTCACGCACTGGAAGAGATCCGACAAGTTCTTGAAAATATGGATATAGATGATCCGACTTGTTTTCGTAGGATAGAAGAAATTATAGGAATCTTTTTTGACCATGGCCTTCCGACACGCAGACATGAGGAGTTTGAATAGTTGGGGGCGGAACTGCTTTTGATAAGGTGAACATGCGTAAGAAAAAAGACCCCGCCAGATAGGAGGCGCAGCTCCTATCTCAGGCGGGATCTTGTATTTATTTAGCCTGCTCCTCCGGCAGGGGACGGATGAGGACGAAGGGGGTCAGCTGGCGGTCCTGGCCGGCGGGATTGTCCCGGATCAGGTCCAGCAGAGCTTCATCGCTCTCCTTGAGCTGGGAGCAGTGGCCCAGCATCTCCACGTTGAGGTCGTTGGCGTCCACGATCATGGAGAGGATGCCGGTCTTTTCAAAGATCTCGTCGCAGACTCCGGCGGGATTTTCGGGGATGCGCACACCCATATGTTCATACTCGGGGATGTCCTCGCCGTAGAAGCCGTCCAGACCGGAGACCTCCAGACCGGCGATCCGGTAGAAGGTGCCCCGGACACCGCGGAGCTTATCGATGGCGGCCCGGAAAGCGGCCCACAGGATCTTGGGCAGACCGCAGACATTGATGGCAAACTGCATCTTGATGGGCAGACCCATGCCGGGACCGGCGGAGGTCTGATGGACGAAGCGGGAGAGCACTTTGGCCCAAAAGCCGGGCTTGAGCTCCTCCTCGGTGACCACCCGCTTCTGGCAGATGGCAATGACCTTTTCGCTCATGGAGAGGATGTCCCCCTCCTGATAGACGGGCTTGACATACCGCTCCATCAGGTCGATATAGCTCTCTCCCACCGTGACAAAATGGGTGGCGATGGCATGGCGGGCCCAGGTCTTGCCCATGGCCTGGATGGTGACGCTTTTTCCTTCGTTGGCATGGAATTCCATGAACGTTCCTCTTTTCACAGATATATAGTATCGGGCGGCCGCAGGGGCCGCGGCGGGTTTTCGGCAGACATTATTATAACCAGTCCCCCTCCAAAAGGCAACGGCGGAGGAGGGAATTTCAGAAAAATCCCCCGGAAGCCGCGGCTTCCGGGGGATTTTTGATTACTTTTTCGCCGAGTCAGGGAGGAACTTCCGGTACTTCTCAATGTAGGGAGAGAAGTCATAGCGCTTGGGCCGGGGGAAATACTCCGTGTGGAGCAGCTCGTGGGCCTTGTGGCTGAGCGGATGATCGAAGAACTCCTGATAAATGGTCTGGATATCGGGGTTCTCGTGGCTCTTGCGCAGAGGCAGGCTCTTGTCCAGATCATAGAGGGCCTTGATGCGGGCCTTGCGCTTTTCGTTGTTGGTGCCAATGGGCTGTCCGCCGCCGCCGATACAGCCGCCGGGACAGGCCATGATCTCGACGAAGAGATAGTCGGCCTCGCCGCTCTGGATCCGGCGGATGACCTCCTCGGCGTTCTTCAGGCCGTTGACCACGGCCACCTTGAGGGGCGTGCCGTCCAGATCGATGGTGGCCTCCTTGATGCCGCCCACCTCGCCGCGGACTTCCTCGAACTCCAGGCGGGGCAGTTCCTTCTTGGTGTAGAGCTCATAGGCGGTACGCAGAGCGGCCTCCATGACGCCGCCGGTGGCGCCGAAGATGGCGCCTGCGCCGGAGCCGGTGCCCAGGGGAGAGTCAAAGTCGCTCTCGGGCAGGTTCACCGGGTTGAGACCCTCGTAGCGGATGAGCTTGGCCAGCTCGCGGGTGGTCAGGACCACGTCCACGTCCTGATAGCCGTCCCGGCCCAGTTCGGGACGGGTGGCCTCGAACTTCTTGGCGGTACAGGGCATGACCGAGACCGAGAAGATGTCCTTGGGATCCCAGCCCATGCGCTGGGCATAATAGGTCTTGAGGACCGCGCCGAACATGCCCTGGGGGCTCTTGGCGGTGGAGAGGTTGCCGATGAGCTCGGGGTGATGCTTCTCCATGAAGTTGACCCAGCCGGGGGAGCAGGAGGTGATCATGGGCAGACGGCCGCCCTTCTGGATGCGCTCCAGGAGCTCGGAGCCCTCCTCCATGATGGTGAGGTCGGCGGTGAAGTTGGTGTCAAAGACCTTCTCAAAGCCCATCATCTTGAGGGCGGTGACCATCTTGCCGGTGACCAGCGCGCCGGGCTCCAGCCCGAAGTCGTCGCCCAGGGCCACGCGGACCGAGGGAGCGATCTGCACCACCACGTGCTTGTTGGAGTCGTGGAGGGCGTGGCGGACATGGCTGGTGTGATCCACCTCGGTGAGGGCGCCCACGGGGCAGACCAGGGTACACTGGCCGCACAGGACGCAGTCGGTCTCGTTCATGGGCAGGTCAAAGGCGGTGGTGACCTTGCAGTCCGCGCTGCGTCCGGTGAAGGAGAGGGCACCGATGCCCTGGACCTCGGAGCAGACCTTCACGCAGCGGCCGCACTTGACGCACTTGGAGGGGTCGCGCACGATGGAGGGGTTATCCAGACGGGGGCGCTCCTGGGAGGAGACGTCGGGCAGGTCGGGCTTCAGACGGTTGAAGCGGCGGCACAGATTCTGCAGGTCGCAGTTATTGTTGCGGGCGCAGGCCAGGCAGTCCTGCCGGTGATCGGCCAGGATCAGGTCCAGCACGCCGACCTGGGCGTCGTAGACCCGCTTGGAGTCGGTCACGACCTCCATGCCCTCCCACACCAGGGTGGAGCAGGCGGCCAGCAGCTTGCGCTGACCGGTGACCTCCACCATACACATACGGCAGTGGGCCTTGATGGACTGGTCGGGATGATAGCAGAGGTGGGGGATATCGATGCCGATGCTCTGGGCCGCCTCGATGATCCGGGTCCCGGCGGGAACCTCCACGGGCATATGATTGATGGTCAGATGGATCATTTTGGTCTCGCTCATCTGACAGCCACCTCCTTCTTAACGGCAAATACTTCGGGGAAGCGCTTCATGGCGGAGAGGAGAGCGGACTGCGCCGTCTCGCCCAGGCCGCACATGGACGCGGTGGACATGATGTTGGCGTATTTCTCCATGAGCTTGATGTCTTCTTCGGTGTGGGTGCCCGCGGCGATCTTGTCCAGGAAGCGGGCGATGTGGCGGTTGCCCTCCCGGCAGGGGGTGCACTGGCCGCAGGACTCATGGGAGAAGAACTGCTGGGTCATGCGCAGGAAGCCGATGACGCTGGTGCGCTCATCCACCACCAGGATGGCACCCGAGCCGATGGCGGTGAGGTCGGCACCCTTCATGCCCTTGTAGGTGTACTGGGTATCCAGCTGGGCCGGAGAGGCCAGCCGGCCGGAAGCGCCGCCCAGCTGGACCAGCTGGAGCTGATGGCCGTCCTCGATGCCGCCGGCCAGGTCATAGATGATCTCCCGCAGGGTGATGCCGAAGGGAACCTCGAACACACCGGGATTCTTGACGTTTCCGCAGACCGAGATGAGCTTGGTGCCGGGGCAGTCGGGCGTGCCCTGGCTCTTGTAGAAACCGTCCTTGTCCAGCAGCAGCGGGGGCACCAGGGAGAGGGATTCCACGTTGTTCACGCAGGTGGGCAGGTGGAAAGCGCCGCACTGCTTGATGAAGGGGGGCTTCATGCGGGGACGGCCCGAGTGGCCCTCCAGGGATTCGCACAGGGCGCTGCCCTCGCCGCAGACATAGGCGCCGGCGCCCGAGTAGAGGTGGATGTGATAATGAAAGCCCTCGTGGCCCAGAATGTTCTCGCCCAGGTAACCGGCCTTCTCACACTGCTCGATGGCGGAGAGCAGCTGGGGACGCAGATGGGAGTACTCCTCCCGCATGTAGATGTAGCCGTTATCGGCGCCCACCGCCCAGCCGGCGATGATCATGCCCTCCAGCAGCTGGAAGGGGTCCTTGGAGAGGAGCTCGCGGTCCTTGAAGGTGCCCGGCTCGCCCTCGTCGGCGTTACAGACCACGCACTTGTGGGGGGCCTGCACCGCCCGGGCCTGGGACCACTTGCGTCCCATGTCGTAGGCCGCGCCGCCGCGCCCCTGGACGCCGTTGTCCGCCAGAAGCTGGGCGACGGCGTCCCCGTCCATATCCAGCGCCTTGCGCAGGGCGGTAAAGCCGCCGATGAACTCATAGGACGCCAGGCTGGAGGGGTTATACTTCCCGAAATTCCGAGTGATGAAAGAGACAGTCTTACTCATGCCTTCACGCCTCCCTTAATCAAGCTGGCGGAGCATATCCATGATACGCTCCTCGCTGTCCAGATGGCCGTAGACCACGCCGTTGACCCGCACCGCAGGGGAGACGTCGCACGCGCCGAAGCAGGGGACCTTTTCAATGGAGAAACGGCCGTCATAGGTGACCTCTCCCACCTCGAGATTCAAAAGCCGCTTGAGGGTCTCACACAGTGCGTCGCTGTCCTTGACCCGGCAGGGGGCACTGTCGCACACCTGAAGGGTGTACTTGGCCCGGGGCTGATCGTGCAGGGCGGTATAGAAGGAAATGACATCGTAGACCTGCGTGGGAGGAATGGACAGCCGCTCGGCCAGATAGTAGGCGGCGGGCTCGGGGATATAGTGCCGCTCCACACCGGCCTCCAGGTCCAGCAGGATCCCGACCAGCTGAGTGGGATCTCCGTTATGACGGGCGATGACATCGTCCACCAGGGCCACCAGTTCGGGTGTAAGCTCATTTAATTTCTGTGCAAAGGGCTTCATGCAGGGGCCTCCTTTTTAAACCCGCACTGGGCTGTACGGGTGAGTTTAAAAAACAGAAACTGCGGTATAAAGTTTATAAAAAGTGGTACAAACAGAAAAAAAGATGGCATACAGCCATAAAAAGTGCCGACTTGGAATTTATGATTCAATTTTATACTCATCATTCTAAATTTGCAAGTACAAAAATACTTAGGACAGTATATATGGAGAAACAGACAAAAACACCGGGCTAAACATAGATAATATGACGAATTAGCGTGGTATAAAAAGGGAAGGGTATGGGCAGAATGAAACCGATCCATGGCTGGATGATATGGGGGAGGGAGCGCTATGTGGGATCGAAAGAAGCGGGAAGAGGCCGTGCCGCCGCATCCGAGAAAGGAGCCAAGGCTGGAGGGATCGCTTACCCTGGAGCGGATCCGGGAAGTCTTCCGGGACTGCGCGGACTTTTCGGTGCGGGAGGTGGAGCGGCCGGGGGGCAGCGGAGAAAAGTTGGTGCTCTGTTCCATTATGGGAATGGTAAAGCTGGAGCGGGTCAGCGACTATATCCTGCGCCCCTTGGCCCAGGATGATGCGCTCCGGCAGCTGGACAACCGGGCGGCCTACCGCCGAATGGCGGAGGGCGCCCTTTACAATCTGTTGGTGACCGAGCGGACCACGGTGGACCAGGTGGCCTATGATCTGGTGAGCGGATGGTGCATTCTGTTTTGCCCGGGGGAGAGTACCGCGCTCTCTCTCTTTGTGGCCACCGAGGACAAGCGCGCCGTGGGCCCGCCGGTCAACGAGACGGTGCTCAAGGGCGCGAGAGACGGCTTTGTGGAGAGCCTGCGCACCAATACCAGCCTGGTGCGCCGCCACATCAAGGCGCCCGAGCTCAAGATCCGAGAGCAGATCGTGGGACGGCAGTCCCTGACCAGCGTGGACATTGTTTGGCTGGACGGGATCGCCGATCCGGAGACCGTGGCAGAGGTGGAACGGCGAATGGCCCGGATCGACATAGATGCCGTGCTCTCCTCGGGAAATCTGGAGGAATATCTGGTGGATGATGTTGCCACCGCCTTCCCGCTGATCCAATATACAGAGCGGCCCGACCGCTTTTCCGGCGGCCTGGCGGAAGGCCGGGTGGGTATCTTAGTGGACGGCCTGCCCTTTGGTTACCTGGCCCCCGGCACGGTGAGCAGCTTTCTGCGGGCGGGACAGGATAAATCCAACAACTGGCTGCTGGCCTCTGTGCTGACGCTGCTGCGCTATCTGTGCGTCCTGGTGACGCTACTTCTGCCCGCCCTCTATATTGCCATGGCGACCTTCCATCAGGAGATGATCCCAACACGTCTGGCCCTGTCCATGATCGCGGCCAAGCAGGATGTGCCCTTTCAGACGGTATTTGAGGTGCTCATCATGCTTATTGCATTTGAGATCTTGCAGGAGGCCGGGCTGCGGCTCCCCCAGTCCATCGGACAGACGGTATCCATCATCGGCGGTCTGGTGGTGGGTCAGGCGGCGGTAGAGGCCAAGATCGTCTCGCCTGCCGTCCTCATTGCAGTGGCCATCGCGGGCATCGCGGGCTATACCATGCCCAGCCAGGAGGTGGCGGGCGCGCTGCGGATGTGGCGTTTCCTGCTGGCGGTTCTGGCCAGTGCGGCCGGACTCTTCGGCGTAGTGGGGGGGGCGGCGCTGCTGGTCTATCACCTGGCCAAGATAGAGAGCTTCGGCGTGCCCTATCTGGCGCCATTTGCGGGCGGAGCCGGCCTGGGCGGAACGGCACGGGCCGTGGTGCGTGCCCCGCTGCCCTGGCAGAAGCTGCGGGAGCGGATACTGAAAACCCCGAACAGGAGAAAGCAGCGATGAAACAGGTAAAACGAATGGGGTGTCTTGCGGCCGGTGCGGCCCTGCTGTTGGGGCTGAGCGGGTGCAAGGAGACCTTTGATTTTCTGCCCTACTCCAGAGAGTTGGAGAATATGGCACTCATGCGGACCATGGGTGTGGATGCCGGAGAGGGAGAGAGTATCTCTGTGACGGTATCCAGCGGAGAACAGAGCAAGGGCAGCGGAGAGGGCAACAGCAGCGCGGTGGTCCTGCAGGAAGAGGCCGAGACCATCAGCGGAGCCTGCCTGTCCATGCAGGGCAGGGGAGTATCCTATGTTTTTTACGGGCACGTGGGCCAGCTGCTGCTGGGAGAAGAACTTGCCCGCGCAGGAGTGGACACCTCTCTGGACTATGTACTGCGGGATATTGAGATGCGCCTGCAGACCAATGTTTATCTGGTGCGGGGCGCCCGGGCGGGGGAGGCCATTCAGGCGGCCGCAGAGACCGGGTCGGCCACCCGGCGTCTGGAGGCTATGGAAAATGACGCGGGGCTCCTGTCTCACTCCATGTCCCGGAGTGTGGAGGACGCGCTTCAGGATTTGGAGGAGACAGGATGTACCTTTCTGCCCTCCCTTCGTCTGGAGGGGGAGGAGCGAACCATGGCCGCCGACGGATATGGTCTCATTCAATATGGTCAGCTGGTCGACTGGGTGGACGGCGATGGGGCGAAAGGCGTGAACCTTCTCATGGGAGAGGTGGATGCCGATGTGCTGGAGCTGGACCTGCCCGAGCTGGGGAAGGTGGCCCTGCGGATTGTAGGGGCCAAGAGCCGGGTGGAGCCGGTGGTGCAAGACGGGAGAGTGACCGGGCTGACGGTGACCTGCCGGGTGGACGCCAACCTGGCGGAGGGCGCCGGAGAAGTCAATCTGGCTCAGGAAGAGATCCGCAGACAGCTGGAGGAGGCCCTGGAGCAGCGCAGCCGCAGCCGGTTGGAACAGGCGCTGGAATATTGCCGGACCTGGAATGCAGATTTCTTTCAGCTGGAAAACCGAGCGGGGCGGTCGGCCCCCTGGCAGAAAGAGATGCTGAAAAAGGAGTGGGAGCCGTCCATGCCGATCGAAGTTCGGGTGGAAGGGACCCTGCGCCGGGGCTATGATGTGGGAAACGAGTTTACCATGAGGGGGAACACCAATGAAGACCGATAATATTTCCATGCGGCAGGTATTGTCACTGCTCAGCGCGGCGCTGCTCTCTCCTCTGATCCTGCTTCTTCCGGGGGAGACTGTGGCAGTGGGAGGACGGGCGGGATGGCTCTCTGCGCTGGCAGCGCTGCCTGTGGCTCTCCTGGTGGGATGGGCATTCCGCAGATTGCTGGGGGCGGCCCCGGCGGGGACGGGACTGGCCGGTGCACTGGAGCTGGCCTTTGGACGGTGGGGCGGCCGGGTGGTCACACTGGTCTATCTGGTGTGGGGGTTGCTGCTGCTGGGGTGGAATACCCGCTGGTGCGCCTTTCGCTTTCTGGCCACTACGTACCGCAATGCGCCGCTCAAACTGTTCTTTTTTATTCTGTTGGGTGTGACCTTGTGGATCGGGCGGGGAAAACGTGTGGCCTTCCTGCGCGCGGCAGAGGTATTTGCACTGGCATTGGGCATTGCCCTGGTGCTGGCACTGGGCCTGGGGACCCTTAAGACAGAATGGGGAAACATTGCCCCCATTTGGATTGAAGATCTGCCCGGGGCCGTATGGGGGGCGCTTCCGGTGCTGGGGCTGCTGGGCTATGGCGTATATGCCGCCTTTCTGGGCGGGCATATGGCGGGACGGCCGGAAAACGGGAGGCAGCTCACGCGCTGGATCTGGGGAGCAGGGATCCTGTTGGCGGTGTTCCAGCTGGTGTGTATTGCGACCTTTGGCCCGGATCTGATCGAACGAATGGATATCCCCTTTTTTATGATGGTAAAGGATGTACGGGTGCCCGGAGCCTTTGAGCGGGTGGAATCCCTGGTGATGGCGCTGTGGGTACTGGCTGACCTTGCGCTGTTGGGAATGCTGTTTTTTGGCTGCCGGAGTGTTCTGGAACATTGGAATGGTGGAGCGTACCGGGAGTGGATGCCTTGGGTGATTGCCGGAGCAGCCATGGCAGCTGGACTATGGACGGTACCGGATGCCTTTCGGTTGAACTGGTTGATGGAAAAGGCGGTCACAGTGGGGAATGTGTGTGTGGGTATCCTGCTCCCTGTCATTGGGGCAATTATCCTGTATATAAAAGAAATAAGGCGGACAAAATAACATCATAGAAATGGAAGCCAGACCCACTGCAAAGAAAAAGTGAAGAAAAGTGAAAAAAGGTGTTGACAAAAGTGGTGCGGGGGTGGTATTCTATCTGAGCGCCTCACGAGAGGGCACCGAAACAAGTCGAAAAGTGAGAAGAAACCGAGCGGAAGC